>JBIKJV010000209.1:0-3681 GCA_044360755.1 Phycisphaerales bacterium | reverse complement strand
GCGTGGGCCATGTCGCAGGGCGGGCCCGAAGGATCCGTGGCCGCCGCCGAGACCTGGCAGGAGCACGGCCCGACGAACGTCGGCGGCCGCACGCGGTCGCTCGTGGTCGACCCGACCAACACGCAGCGCATGTGGGCCGGCAGCGTCGGCGGCGGGGTGTGGCGCTCCACCGACGGCGGCCGCAGCTGGACCGCGCTCTGGGAGCGGCAGGCGACCCTGCCCGTTGGCTCGCTGGCGCTGGACCCCTCGAACCCGAACGTCATCTACGCAGGCACCGGCGAAGGCCAGTTCAACGGCGACGCGCTGGGCGGCGACGGAATCTTCAAGTCCGCCGACGGCGGCAACACCTGGACGCAGCTGCCCGCGACCGACGGCTGGGACACGGTGAACTGCATCGCGGTCTGCCCGTCGAACCCCCAGGTGATCCTTGCCTCGAAGCGGTACGGCGGCATCATGCGGTCCGCGGACGGCGGCGCCACATGGGCCAACGCGCGCTGGGGCCAAGGGTCGTTCGACGTGCGCTGGCACCCGACGAACCCGAACCTGGCGGTGGCGCACCTGATGGACTACACGTCTGACTGGTGCCACCGCGCCATCTACACGACGGACGGCGGCGTGACGTGGACCAACGCCGGTGGACTGGCCGAGGTGCTCGGCTTCGGGAACCGCCTGGCGGTGTGCTACGCGCCAAGCAGCCCCAACATCGTCTACGCCGTGTGCGCGGCCGACGGCGGCAGGATCTGGAAGAGCACCGACGGTGGGCAGAACTACGCGGTGGTCACCACGTCGGGCGGCTGCGGCTGCAACTGGTACGCCTGCCCGCTGTGGGTGCACCCCACCAACCCGAACTTCGTGATGACGGGCGGCTACCACGTGTACGCGTCGACCAACGGCGGCGTGACGCTGAGCCAGGTCTCGAACGGCTACATCCTGACCGATCAGGTCCACCCCGACATCCACGGCATCTTGTCCGACCCCGGCTTCAACGGCACCACGAACCGCCGGGTCTATGTCGTGTGCGACGGCGGGTGCTTCGTCACCGACAACGTCGAGACCGCGAGCGGCTCGGCCGGATGGGTGCAGCTGAACCGCTCCTACCGCACGTCGCAGTTCTACGGTGCAGCGGGGGTGGAGCTGCCGCTGCGGCCCGCGACGCCGGTGACCGGCGCGCTGTCGGGGCTCGATGCGCGCTACTACGCGCTGGCAAGCCCGACCGTGCTGCCGGACTTCGCCGCGCTCACGCCGTACTCCACGACCACGGTGCCGGCGCTGGCCTTCCCGAGCACGTCGGGCAACTTCGCCACCAGCGGGCGCGCCGACAACGTGGGCGCCGTGTTCGCCGGCTGGCTGGAGGTGCCTTACGACGGCCTCTGGACGCTTTCGACCGAGAGCGACGACGGATCGGCGCTTCTGGTGGACGGCACGCCGCTGGTCAGCAACGACGGCCTGCACGGCATGCTGGAGAAGAAGGGGCTGACGGCGCTGAAGGCCGGCAAGCACGCGATCGAGGTCCGCTTCTTCGAGGCAGGCGGCGGCGCCGGGCTGATCCTGCGCATCGAGGGTCCCGGCGTCGCGCGGCAGGCGGTGCCTGCCTCGATGCTGTCGCGCGGCGGCACGGCCGGAACGCCTGCTCCCACCACCGACACGCTGGGCTTCGTCTACGGCGGCACCCAGGACAACGGGACGCTGCGCGTGATCCGCGGGCAGCAGGACGCGATCCTGCCGTACGGCGGCGACGGCGGTTTCTGCGCCGTCGACAGCCAGGACCCGCGCTACTGCTACGGCGAGTACGTCAACCTGAAGATCCACCGGTCCAGCGACTGGGGTGCCAGCGCGGGCAACATCTACCAGAACCTGCCCGACGCGAACACGCCGGCGGCCAACTTCATCGCGCCCTTCATCCTGGACCCCAACCAGACCGGCCGCATGTGGGCCGGCGGCGCCAGCCTGTGGCGCTCGGACGACGTGCGCGCGGCCAGCGTGGCGTGGACCCAGGCGCGCGGGCCCGGTTCGTCCAACGTCAGTGCGATCGCGGTGGCGCCCGGAAACTCGAACGTCGTGTGGATGGCGCAGAACGACGGACAGGTGTGGAAGACGTCGGATGCGCTCTCGGCCGCTCCCACGTGGACGCCGGTCGACAACAACGGCAGCGCCAACCCGATCCCCAACCGCTACGTCACGCGCATCGTGCTGCAGAACTCGACCGGCAGCGTGGCGTTCGTGACGCTGGGCGGATTCAGCGGCGACAACGTCCTGCGCACCGTGAACGGCGGCCTGTCGTTCGGCGACGTCACGGGCGGCAACGGCCCCAACGCGCTCCCCTCGATCCCGGTGCGCGGCATCGCGCTGCACCCGGACTTGACCACGCGCTGGTTCGTGGGCACCGAGTGGGGCGTCTACCAGACGCGCGACGCCGGCCTCAACTGGTTCCCCATGCTCGCGGGCCCGCCGGCGGTGAGCGTGGACGAGGTGGCGATCGTTCCCGGGTCGCGGCGCCTGCTGGCGGCCACGCACGGCCGCGGCATGTGGAGCGCGGACCTCTCGCTGCCGAACGCCGACCTGAACGGCGATGGCGTCGTGAACGGCAGCGACCTGGGCTTGCTGCTGGCAAGCTTCGGCCCCTGCGCGAACTGCCCGGCCGACCTGGACGGCAACGGCAGGGTGGACGGTGCCGACCTGGGCATCCTGCTGGCGGCCTGGCGCTGATGCCGGCCGGATCCCGGCGCGTCACTGCTGCTTCGGCGGCGGCGCCTGCAGGGGCGGCATGCCTGCGCCGATGCCCAGGTCCGCGCGGCCCGGTTCAGGCGTCGCGCGCATGCGGCGCAGCGTCTCGGCCTTCCAGCCCGGCAGCTTGAATTCCCAGCCGGACATCCGCTTGGCGAAGTCCGCCCACGACGGCACGTACGGGTCGCCGGGGTTCTTCGCGCGCGTCGGCGCCTCCTTGGCATCGGGCTTCGGATTCACGGTGATCGTGAACCAGGTGCCATCCTCCTCCTTGCGGCCATTCAGCGTGACGGTCGCTGCCTTCAGTTCGAAGCTGGGGCTCCACGCGGGGTCGCCGGTGGCGTCCGAGCGCGCCTTGCGCACGCCCTCGAAGTCCAGGCGCTCCAGGAACGAGGGCAGCCCGGTCTGCGCGGACGTGATCTGCTCGGGCGTCCAGTGGGCGGCCTCCTCGGGTGCCACCTCATGCGGCCAGGCGCGCGCGAGCGCCGGGTCGGTGCCGGCTGCGGGCCGCGCCAGCGTGAGTCCGGCCAGCATCGTGCGCTGCGTCTCGTCGGCCGGCAGCACCAGCACCGAGGTATCCATCCAGGCCATCGCGTCGGCGGGCACCTGCACGCGGCCTCGGGTGCGCCACGTGCGGTCGTCGCCGGGGATGCGCGCGAAGACGGCATCCGGCGAGAAGCGCTCTTCGCCCAGCACCACCTCGGCGACGGGCGCGGCGCCGGGCTCCGCCGCCAGGAAGCGCACGAAGCGCGTGCGGCCCGATTCGTCCGGCCACGCCAGGCCCAGCTCGCCGTACTTGGCTGGCTTGGACGTCATCGGCTCCTCCAGGCGCAGCGCCGCCAGGCTGACCAGGAGCGCGCGCACCAACTCGCCGCGCGCGGGGTAGCCGTCACTCGACGCGACGGTCCAGTTGCCCGCGGCGTCGTGCTCCAGGCGCACGGTGGCGTTCGAGCGCCG
>JBIKJV010000192.1:0-4489 GCA_044360755.1 Phycisphaerales bacterium | reverse complement strand
CAGCGATGCCTCGTCCACGCAGAAGCCGTGGTTCTGGCTGGTGATCTCGACGCGGCCGGTCAGCAGGTTGCGCACCGGCTGGTTGGCGCCGCGGTGGCCGAACTTCAGCTTCCACGTGGTGGCGCCCAGCGCCAGCGCCAGCAGCTGGTGGCCCAGGCAGATGCCGAAGGTCGGCACCTCGCCCGCGATCTCGCGCAGCGTCGCGATGGTCCGCTCGACCACCGCCGGGTCGCCGGGGCCGTTCGAGATGAACAGCCCATCCGGCTTGCGCGCGCGGATCTCCGCTGCCGTCAGGTCGTGCGGCACGATCTCGACGTCGCAACCGCGCTCGGTCAGGTTGCGGTAGATGTTGAACTTGGCGCCGCAGTCCAGCGCCACCACCTTGAAGGTGCGTCCGGCGTGCGGCTGTGCGCGCAAGGTCCACTCGCCCAGGCCCTCGCTCCACTTGCTGCCGGCGGTCGGGCTGACGCAGCCGGCCAGGTTCTGCCCGGCCATCGAGGGCAGGGCCCTGGCCATCGCCACCAGTTCCTCGTCGGTCTTCGACGGACCCGCGAACAGGATGCCGCGCAGCGCGCCCTGCACCCGGAGCTTGCGCACCAGCGCGCGTGTGTCGATCCCGCTGATGCCGATCACGCCGGCCCTTGCCAGCCAGGCCGGCAGGCTGCTGGTGGCGCGGTGGTTGCTGGGTTCCTCGACCAGCTCGCGGACGACGAACCCGCGGACCGCGACGGTCGCGCTCTCCACGTCCTCGTCGGCGATGCCGTAGTTGCCCATCTCCGGGGCGGTCATCGTCAGGATCTGGCCCGTGTAGGACAGGTCCGTCAGGGCCTCCTGGTACCCGGTCATGGCGGTGTTGAAGACCACCTCGCCGCCGGAGGTCATCCCATCCGAACAGGCGCCGAACGCCCGTCCGTGGAAGACCGTGCCGTCTTCGAGTGCGAGTCGGCCGAGCGGCGAGTCCTTCGCTTGGTGCATCGGGGGCGGGATTCTAGCGCAGACCGTCCGTCCGGCCGAGCGGACAGGTTGTCCACGCGGGCCCGGCGGGCCCCCGGCGTCCGAATTGCGCCCCGGCCGGGATGGGGGTACCTTCCCGCCTCCCTGCGCCGGTTTCCGGCCCCGCCCATGGGCGGGCCGAAATCCCGAAGCAGGGGATCCTTCGGACCCTCACGTCCGAAAGACTCGGTTGACCCCCTCCGCCGCGCGGCGGCGGCCATGTTGTGGACCACGTCAAGTGGACCTCTGGAGCAGTCATGCTTGCTGATCTGAAGACCTGCGTCTCGCGTCGACTGAACCTCTCCTTCACGTCCGCCCGTACGGCGATGGCGCTCGCGGTGTTCGCCGCGGTGCTTGCCGCGCCGGCCGCGCGCGCGCAGGAGCCCAAGCCCGCGGAGCCGGATCCCGCTCCGTCGCAGGACGCGCCGAAGCAGGCCGAGCCCGCGCCCGAGGCCTCAAAGGCCACGGCGCCCAGCACCGACGCCCCGAAGCTCGACCCCGAGCAGGTCCGCACGGCCGCCCAGGACGCGATGAAGAAGGGCCAGTGGCAGGCCGCCATGACCGCCTGGGCCCAGGTGCTTTCGGCGCTTCCCGGCGACGAAGAGGCCGTCCGCGAGCGTGCCCGCGCCCAGTCGATGCTCGAGGGTGGCTCGGTGATCGATACCGTGGTCGGCGACCGCGAGATCCGCCGCCAGCAGGCCGTTGCCGAGTTCAACTCGGCGATCAAGCGCGCCGAGGACTACCTGGCCCGCCAGGACTACGACAACGCTTCGTTGGCCGCGCAGACCGCTCGCGTGCGCCTGGACGTCGCCCGCGGCGTGCTTCCCCCGGCCGACATGGAGCGCATGTCCGCGCAGGCCGAGCAGCTGATCACCAAGATCAAGGACGATGCCCGCGAGCACAAGCTCGAGACCGAGCAGAAGTCGAAGGCCTCGCTCGGCGCCTCCAGCGAGGCCAGCCGTCGTTCCGAAGCCGAGAACCGCGCGAACAAGGTCGCGTCGATCCTGGTCGAGGTCCGCAAGCTGCAGGCCCGCCAGCAGTACGAGGCGGCCCTGCAGGCCCTGGGTGCCGCGATCGAGATCGACCCGCTGAACCCGTCGGTGCTGGCGCTGCGCGACGCGCTGCAGACCACGATCCGCTACGTGCACTTCTCCGAGACGCAGAAGCGCCGTTCCTACGGCTTCTCGCGCCTGACCGACGAGGCCGTCGAGGCCACCGTGCCCCCGCACGTCAACGTGAATGGCCCGGGTCCGCGGTCGACCAACGCCCTCCTCACCTACCCCGAGGACTGGGAGACCCTGACGTACCGTCGCGACGGCCGCGACCCGAACGCTCCCGGTTTCCATGATTCCGAGGAGAACCTGGCCGCGTGGCGCGTGCTCAACGAGCAGATGCAGGTCCCCGAGCTCTCGAACGTCGAGTTCGAGTCGGCGATCAAGGTCGCCCTCGACGGTTCGATGGACGGCGTCGGCAGCGGCGCGACGCCCCGCCTGACCTACTGGATCGACTGGGCGGGCCTGAAGGACGTCGGCCTGGAGCGCACCGACAGCAGCGGCAAGGAGCAGAAGCTCCTCGTCTCGATCGAGATGCAGTCGAAGATTCGCCGCGAGGCGCTGCTCCGCTCCATCCTGAACAAGGTGCACCCGGAGTCCGGCGACACGCTCCCCCCGGACACGCTGGCCTTCGACGTGCAGGACGGCAGCGTCGTCGTCACGAGCCTGAAGCGCCTCAAGCAGAAGAAGATCATGGTCGTGTACGACGTGCGCGACCTGCTCTTCCGCGCGCCTGACTTCACCAACGCGCCCGAGTTCAACCTGAACCAGTCGATCTCGCAGGGCGGCGGCGGCCAGGGCGGCGGCCAGGGCGGCGGCGGTGCCGGCGGCGGCGGTGGCGGCTTCGGCGGTGGCGGCGGCGGCGGCGGCTTCGGCGGCGGCGGCGGCGGCGGTGGTGCCGGCGGCGGCGGCGGCGGCATCTTCGGCTCCCCCGGCGAGGCTCCGGAGCGCGGCAACCCCGACGAGCTGATCAAGGAGATCATCGACCTCATCAAGTCGCAGGTCGAGGCGGGCTGGGAGGACGGCGGTGGCGACCTGAACGCCGGCGCGCGCATCACGCCGTTCAACCGCAACCTCATCATCAACGCGTCCGCCGACTCGCACCGCGCGATCGAGAACCTGCTCCAGCAGCTCCGTGCGGTCCGTGCGCTGCAGATCAACATCGAGGGTCGACTGATCTCGGTGTCGCTCGACTGGTTCGAGCAGATCGGCATCGACTTTGACCTGTACTTCAACTCGAACGACCGCATGTGGTCGGCCGCGCGGGCGGTCAACCCCGACTTCCAGCTGAAGGACTTCTTCTTCCAGCGCGGCGGCCTGGGTGCGAACCCGACCAACACCGGGCGCCTGAAGAACCCGGTCATCTGGGACACCTACTCGGGCAACAGCACCTTCGCGAACGCCTTCGCCGGCCAGACCGGCTACCCGGTGAACGACGGCTCGACGCCCGCGGGCACCGGCACGTCGTTCGCCTACGGCGCATCGACGCCCGCCGATCCGGTCGCGGTGCAGAAGGGCGAGGTCACGCCGATCAACGTCCAGCAGGAAGGCCTGCCGCTCATCAACTCGCTGGCTGCGGCCGGCCTGTCGACGTTCGGTGCGGCGGCCTTGGCTTCCCCGGTGCTGACCACCAGCATGACCTACCTCGACGACGTCCAGGTGGACCTGCTGATCACCGCCACGCAGGCCGACCAGCGCAACGTGGTGCTGACGGCGCCGCGCCTGACGCTGTTCAACTGCCAGCGTTCCTGGATCAGCGTGGCCAAGGTGATCGCATACGTCTCGAACCTGGTGCCCGTCACGGGCGACAACTCGGGCGCGTTCTCGCCGATCATCAGCAACATCTTCGAGGGCTTCGTCCTCGACATCGAGGCCTGCATCTCGGGTGACCGCCGCTACGTCACGATGACGGTCCTCTTCGGCCTGAACCAGAACGTGAAGTTCACCAGCCAGACCGTGACCGGCGCCGCCGGCGGCGGCGGCGGAACGGGCGGCGGCGGCCGCGCCGCGAACTTCGAAGGCACGATCCAGCTGCCGGAGCTCTCCGGTACGCAGATCAACACCACGGTGACCGTGCCGGACAAGGGCACGATCCTGCTGGGCGGCCAGCGCCTGGTCAACGAGCTGGAGATCGAGGTCGGCGTGCCGCTGCTCTCGAAGATCCCGGTCGTCAACCGCTTCTTCACCAACCGCATCAACGCGAAGACCGAGACCTCGCTGCTGCTGCTGATCCGTCCCGAGATCATCATCCAGCAGGAGGAGGAGAACGACCTGTTCCCCAACCTCCGCAGCGGGCTGAACACCGGCGCGGGCTTCTGAGCCCGGGCCTCCGCGAACGCACTCCCGCCGGGAGCCCAGCACGGGCTCCCGGCCTTCGTTTTGGGTGAGCGGCTGCCCGGCGGCGGCCCGTGGGGCCCCGCGGCATGGCCCGGCTACACTTGCAC
>JBIKJV010000084.1:0-11188 GCA_044360755.1 Phycisphaerales bacterium | reverse complement strand
CGACCAGCGCATGTTCGTGGACATCGCGCTCTCGACGATCTTCGTGGCCGGGACGATCCTGGCCGCGTTCCTGGCGACCAGCGCGATCACCCGCGAGATCGACAACCGGACCGTGCTGACCGTGGTGTCAAAGCCGGTCTCTCGCCCCATCTTCGTCTGGGGCAAGTTCCTGGGCGTGTCCGCGGCGCTCACGGCCACCACCCTGTTCCTGGCCTTCGTCTTCATGCTGGTCAACCAGCACGGCACGATGCCCACGGTGGCCACCCCCTACCACTTCCCGGTGCTGGTGATCGGCCTGACGGCGCTCGGCGCCACCGTGGCCGCGGCCATCTGGTGCAACTACTTCTACGGCTGGAGCTTCCCTGCCGCGATGCTGGGCTTCGGTGTCCCCCTGCTGGGGCTGGCGTCGATGCTGACGCTGCTCTTCGACAAGGACTGGACGCCGGTGAACCCGGTCGAGAAGTTCCCCGGCAACCTCTGGCTGGCGGTCATCCTGATGTGGATGGGCCTGGTCGCGATGAGCGGCATCGCGATCGCGGCGTCGACGCGCTTCGGCCAGGTCGTCACCCTGGGCATCACGTTCGCGTTCTTCCTGCTGGGGCTGATGAGCGACTGGCTGATCGCGCGGCGCCTGAAGGACCTCTCGGACATGTTCGGCCGCATGACGGCGGACGGCGTGCAGCAGGCGGGGACCGACTGGAACCACGTGCAGTACGGCCTGCTGAAGGCCGCCTACGCGGTGGTCCCGAACTTCCAGGTGTTCTGGCTCTCCGACGCCGTGCAGCAGAAGCGCGCCATCCCGGGCACGTACATGCTGGAGGCGAGCGCCTACGGGATGCTCGCGGTGGTTGCGTCACTCAGCATCGCCACGATGCTGTTCCAGCGGCGAGAGGTCGGCTGAGGCCGGCCGGGACGCGACCACGCGCCCGTTCCCGTCAACCGCCAGACTTCTGCTGCGCCTTCCGCATCTCGCCCAGCTGCTTGCGCATCTCCTTGAGGCGCTTCTCCAGGTCCTCGGCGTCGATGCCCTTGCCGTCGGTGCAGGGCTTGCACTTCTTGGCCCAGGCCAGGATCTTCTCGACGATCTGGATCTGCGCGGCGAGGTTCTCGGCGGGCGTGCCGGCACGGGGGATGTTCAGGCGGCCGATCTGGAGGTCGATGTCCTTCTCGCAGCCCTCGAAGAGGTCCTGCCAGTTCTTGGCGATGCGGCGACCGTAGTCGCTGACCTCGTACCACTCCTTCAGTCCCAGCAGCTGCGCCATCTCTTCGTTCGTCTCGGCGGTGCCCTTGCTGAAGCCGCTGTCCAGCGCGTTGCTCGCGTTGAAGGTCAGGTTGTCCTTCTCGTCGGACAGGACCACCTCGCCGGGCTCGCCGGTGATGCGGTCATGCCACGTGACCTTGCCGGTCACGGGGTCCTTGGTGTAGGTCAGGACAGCCTTCGCGAGCACCATCGCCTCGAAGACCATCGCGGGCCGGCCGTTCTTGGCGACCACCGCGCCGATCTCCGAGCGGAACGCGTCAAGCGCGTCTCCGTAGACGCTGTCGCGCCCACGGATCATCATGGCCGCCCCCAGGGCGCCCATCTTGCGGAAGTAGATCTCGTCGCAGTTCATCGAGGTCACCGCGGCGGCCGAGATGGCCTCCTTGACCCACGCGACGACGCGGTGGCGCTCACGGACCGACTTGATCGCGTCGACGATCTTGAAGATCTCGGTGACCAGGCCGCCCGGGCTGTCGATCTCCATGATGATCGTCTGGCCGGGGCCCCACTTGTCCGCCTCCTTGCCGACCTGCTCGATCTCGAAGGCGCGCGCCGTCTGGCCGACGCCGCCCTTCCAGGGCAGCACGAACACGCCCTTCTTGGGCGAGATGCGGTAGCCGTTCTCGTCAAGCTCGAAGCCTTGGGCATCGACCTTGCCCTTCGGGGCGGACTTGTCGCCCTGGCCGGCGGGGGCCGCAGCCGTGCCCACGGCGGGCTTCGCCGAGCCGGTCGCCGCCGGGGCGGCCGCACCCACGGTCTTCATCGTCAGGATGTCCGACACGAACACGGGGCGGGTCACCTTGCGGCCGCCGCTGTCGACCTCGAGCGTGATGATGCCCTTCGCGGCGTCGATCTTCTGGACCGTGCCGGAGACCTTCTTGGGCAGCGCGCCCTCCTTGATCTCCACCTCGACGGCGTCGCCGACCTTGCCGCTCCAGGAGCCCTTCGGGAGCTTGATCTGCTGCGCCTGCGGCGAAGACTGCGCGAAGGCGGACGGGGCCGGGACGAGGAGCGTGGCGCCCGCCACGAGGGCGGCGCATGCGAGGGTGCTGAGTGCGTTGCGCATGGATACGGGTCCGTTCGTGGTTCGTGGTCAGGGGATGGCTTCAGCGACCGCCGCCAAGGCCGCCGCCGAAGCCCTTGCCGCCCGACTTGCCGCCGGAGCCCTGCTGCTGCTTCTGCTTGTTGGCCGCACGGATCTGCTCGTCGATCTGCTCCTTCAGGAGCTTGAGCTGGTCGTCGGTCAGCCCGCGCGTCCACTCCCACATCTTGGCGAACTGCGGCGACTGCTTGAAGGCCTGCTGCATCCAGTCCAGGATCGCGCGGCGGTTGTTGAGGTCCTTGATGTCCTCGACCGGCTCCTGGAACTGCTCCATCTTCTTCTTCGACTCGGCGTACTTCTTGCGCCAGGCCGTGTTCATGTCCTTGTAGATCTTCTCGCCGCTGTCGATCTTGGTGAACTCGGGGTAGCCGAGGAGCACCATGAGGTCGGTCATGTCGGTGGCGATGCCGTCGGTGAGGCCCGTGTCCTCGGCGGCCTTCGAGTCGAAGCGCGCGGAAACCTCGTCGGACTGGTCGATCACGTACCACGAGCCGTTCGTGTCGCCGCGCCACTTGGTCGACCGGCCGTCCAGGTCGCAGCTCAGGCGGCGGTCCGGGCGCACGAGCGCGTCGCTGAGTTCCTGCGGGCGGCCGCCCAGCTCGAGGATGCCCTTCGCGATGCCCGTCCAGGCGCTGAACATCTTCGCCTTGATGTCGGCGTCGTTGCCGCCGCCCAGCGAGCCGACGATGTCCAGCCCGGCGACGCGCGCCTCGGGCGACATGTACATGTACGGCCAGGCCAGCGCGTAGACGCAGGAGACGCCACGCGCGTCGTTGACGTACATGACGCACGGGTACTGGTCGAGCTCGTTGTGGAGCTTGGCGGCCAGGTCGCGGTAGTCGGTGATGCCGGAGGCCAGGCGCCGCGGGTCGATGCGGTCGTCCTTCATCGCCTCGTTCATCGCCTCCATGTACTTCTCGACCATGCGGCCGTCGGAAGAGGCAAGGCGGAAGACGATCAGGTCCGGCTTCTTCTCCTTCACGTCCTTCAGGATCTTGTCGTAGACCACCGGGTGGATGTCGACGCCCATGAAGCCTTCCATCGGGATCACGTAGACCGCCGGCGGGTGGCCGAACTGGGTGTCGGTGGCGTAGGGGCTCTTGCCCGGGCGGCCGGTGTCGGCGCGGCCCAGCGAGAACGGCGGCGGGGCCTTCTCGGGCGCCGCCTTCGGGGCGGCAGCGGGCGCGGTCTCGGTGGCGGCCGGGGCGCCGGCGGGCGCGTCGGGCTGCTCGGACTGCGCGAAGGCGATGCTCGGGGCGAGCAGGACGGCGGCGGTCAGGGCGATCTGCTTCATGACGGTCAGGGAAGTCTACTGGGACCGGACGGGCGCACGGGTGCGCATGTCCGATACGGACGGCGGCCCCCCGCCGGTTCGGCTGATTCAGGGAAGGCCGAGCCAGCCCCGGACGGCGCGGAGGGCGGCGTCGCGGTCGCGGACCTCACCGTTCAGCTGGGCGTCGTAGGCCCGGTTCAGGAGGGGGCGGAAGGCCGGACCGGGGGCTTGGCCCAGCGCGACCAGGTCGTCACCGGTCACGAAGGGAGTCGGCGCCAGTTCCTCGGCGACGAGCGCCGGCAGTGCGGCATCGACCCCGGCGGCGCCAGGCCACCCCTCGGCGCGGAGGAGTTCCATCGCGGGGCCGAACCCCGGCGCGGCGGCCAGGCGCTTGCGGCAGGCGGTATCGCCCGCGGGCCACTCGGCGGGGATGCGCGTGCGCAGCGCGATCGCGGCGGCCAGCGCGTCGGATTCGTCGTTGGAGAGCATCAGCGCGTCGCGCCAGCGGCGCTGGCGGGCGGGCGACGCGTCGGCCGCGGGCGGCGTGCCGGGGACGGTGGCCGCGGCACGGCCTTCCACCGCGCGCCCGAGCATCCACGCGGCAAGCGCGGTGGCGAACGCCGCGCCCGGCGGCAGCGCGGCGATGCGCGCCGTGCTGCACGCGGCCGCGGGCTCGTCCAGGCACGCGGGCGCCAGGCCGAGCGACTCGACCAGCTCGACGGCGCGGGCGCGCGTGGGGTGCGAGAGCATGCGGCGGAGCTCGTTGCCGATGCGCTCGCGGCTGACCGCGCCCAGGTCGTGCGCGACGGCGCGGACGGCGCGTTCGGTGGCGGGGTCGACGGCCATCGCGAAGCGCGCCGCGAAGCGTGCCGCGCGCAGCGAGCGCAGGCGGTCCTCGGCCATGCGCGCATCGGCGTCGCCGATGGCGCGCAGGGTGCGCGCGTCCAGGTCGGCACGGCCGCCGACGTGGTCGATCACCGTGCCGGTCGAGGGATCCTCGAACAGCCCGTTGATCGTGAAGTCGCGGCGCAGCGCGTCCTCGCGGTCGTCGGTGAAGCGCACGCCCTGCGGGCGGCGGCCGTCGGCGTAGGAATCGTCGCTGCGGAAGGTGGCAACCTCGACGGGGCGGCCGCCGTGCACCACCAGCATCACGCCGAACGCCTCGCCCACGCCGATCGCGCGCGGGAAGACGCGGCGGACCTGCTCGGGCGTGGCGTCGGTGGCGACGTCGTAGTCGGCGGGCTCAAGGCCCAGCAGGCGGTCGCGCACGCAGCCGCCGGCGAAGAGCGATCGGAAGCCGGATTCGCGCAGGCGCGCGGCGACCCACGACGCGGCCTCGCGCGCGGTGGCCGTGGGCGCGCTCACGTCGCGTCCCCCTGCCAGTAGGGACGGTCGGCGGGACCGGGCGGGGGGAACGCGCCGCCGGTGCGCGCGCGCAGCCGCTCGCGGCAACGCATGCGCAGCTCCTCGATGCGGCGGCGCAGGTTCGCGAGCAGCACGTCGCCGCCCTGCTTCGCCCACGCCTCGAGTTCCTCCGGCATGATCGGCTGGCCGATCTCGCATTCCATCCAGCCCCACGGCTTCGGCAGCTTGCGGTCGCGCGGCCACAGGTCGTGGTTGCCATCGACCGCCATCGGCACGACGGGCACCTTCGCCTTCCGCACCAGGAGCCCGATGCCCGGCTTCAGCGGCTGCGTGCGACCGTCGGGGCTGCGCGTCCCCTCGGGGAACATGAAGACCGAGCGGCCCATGGCCAGCTGCTTGAGCGCGGTGCGCAGCGCGCCCAGGTCGCCGGAGCCGCGCTCGATGGGCACGGCGCCGTAGCTGCCGATCAGCGCGCCGAAGGGGCGGAAGCGGAACAGGCTCTCGCGCGCGATGATCGTGTACGGGCGGTCGATGGTGGCAGTGCCGCAGCTGACCGGGTCCAGGAAGCTCTGGTGGTTGCTGACGACGATGATCCCGCCCTGGCGCGGGAGGCGATCGGCACCGGTGACGCGGAAGCGGTACGCCACCGCGAACAGCGCGCGCAGGAACGACGCGCTGGCCGTGAACCACGCGACGGACAGCACCCCGCGCCCGGGGGCGCGGCGGGCGGCCTGGAAGAGCGTGGTCATGCGTGCTGCGCCGCGCGGGGCGGCGCCAGGTGCACGGGGTCGACGGCGGCGCGGACGCGGCGCTCCAGTTCCTGGACGACGCCCGCGAGCGTCAGCCCGCTGGTGTCGACGCGCTGCGCGCCCTCGGGGCAGACCAGCGGGCCGTCGGCCCGCGTCTCGTCCAGGTAGTCGCGCTCGACGATTGCACGGAGCACGGCCTCGTAATCGGCGGGCCGGCCCTGCGAGCGCATCTGCTCGACGCGGCGGCGCGCACGGACCTCGGGGTGCGCATCCAGGTAGAAGCGCGCCGCGGCGGCGGGGAAGACGACGGAGCCCTGGTCGCGGCCCTCGGTGACCAGCCGCGGGTGCGCGCGGCCGATCGAGCGCTGCGCATCGACCATCGCGGCGCGCAGCGCAGCCTGGCGCGCGACCACGCTGACGGCGCGGTTGACGTCGGCGTCGCGGACGCGCTCGGTCAGGTCGCGGCCGCCCAGCAGGATGCGCGGCGGGCGCGACGACCAATCGAACGCAAGCCCTTCCTGCGCGATGCGAGCGGCGAGCGCCGGGCCGTCGTCGGCGGGCACGCCCTCGTCCAGCGCGACGACCGCGGCGGCGCGGTACATCGCGCCGGTGTCCAGCATCTCCAGCCCCAGGCGTTCGGCCAGCAGGTTGGCGACCGTGCTCTTGCCCGTCCCCGCGGGGCCGTCGATCGTGACGATGACCCCGTCCCGCCCGCTCACACGGGCTCCTCGGCGTCGATGAGGCCCAGGAAGACGTCGCGCGCGCGCTCGATCGCGCCCACGGGATCGGCCTTGCCGAGGTAATCGATGGCGACCGGGTTCTCGTAGCCGACGTCGATCACCGCCTCGAGGCACTCGGCGAGCGGCCACGCCGTGTGCGCCCCGGACTTCGGCAGCGACTTCACGCTGGCCTCGAGCGCCTGCGCGTACGGCGCCAGCCTGCGCAGCGTGTCGAGCGCGTCCGCGGTGCCCGCCGCGTGCTCGAAGCTGGGGATGCTGCCGATGCGGAAGCCGCCGATCCGCTTGATGAACTCGGCGATGCGCTGCGGATCGGACAGGAACCCCTGCCCCGGGCGCAGCAGCAGGTGCGCGTCGAAGCGCTCGATCGCGATCAGCGAACGCTTGACGTTCGCGGCGGCCTTGTCGACCTGGTCGGCGGGGAAGTCGGCCACCTCGACCGCGACGGCCGGCGCGCCGATCTTGCTGGCGGCCAGGCCCAGCTTGGTGACGCGGTCGATCGCGGCCGGCGGGTCGGTCACGAAGTCCAGCGGGTTGTCCTGCGTGACCGAGAGCACCGGGCAGCGCGCGCGGTCGGCGCGGTCGCGGATCGCCTCGAGCTGCGTGATGGACAGGCCGCGCAGCGCGCCGGAGTTGAACGAGAGGCCCTTGAGCCCCAGTTCCTCCGCCACGAAGTCGGGCATCTCGATCGGGGTCAGCGGGCCCTTGTTGGCGCGCTTCACGTGCTGGAGCGACCGGGATGTGACGATGAGCTGCATCACGACCGCGGCAGTCTAACCGCGGGCCACCCGGCTATGATCCCGCTCCCCCGCGGAGGAGCCGCGAGGACGAAACACCCCCCAGGAAGGAACGACCCAATGCCGACCCCCACCGACTGCCGCTTCAGCGAGACGCACGAATGGTTCCGCCCGGAGGCCGACGGCACCGTGACCATGGGCATCACCCAGCACGCGGCCGACGCGCTGACGGACATCACCTTCTGCGAGATGAAGCCTTCCGGCACCAAGGTGACGGACGGCGGCGTGGTGGGCGAGGTGGAGAGCGTGAAGACCAGCAGCGAGATCTACTCGCCGTTCGCCGGCACCATCTCCGCGGTCAACGACGCCGCCGCCAAGGACCCCTCGCTGCTCAACAGCGACCCGTACGGCAAGGGCTGGCTGGTCAAGCTGCAGGGCTGCGACGTGTCGAAGCTCGCGGGCCTGATGGACGCGAAGACCTACGACGCCAAGAATGGCCACTGAGCCCACGGCCCTGCCGGGGGGAGCCACGGCGGGGACGCGCCCCGGGGCGATCGTGCGCGCGCAGGGCGTGCGCAAGACGTACCGCACCGGCGACCGGCCCGTCGAGGCGCTGCGCGGCGCGGACCTGGTGGTCGAGCGCCCGGGCTTCTACGCCATCATGGGCGCGTCGGGCAGCGGCAAGAGCACGCTGCTCTACCTGCTGGCGGGCCTGGACCGGGCCGATGCGGGCGAGATCGAGGTCGCCGGCGAGCGCATCGACGGCATGGACGAGCAGGCCCTGACGCTCTTCCGGCGGCGCAGGATCGGCGTGGTCTTCCAGCAGTACAACCTGCTGCCCACGCTCAGCGCGCTGGACAACGTGATGCTGCCCGGCGTGCTGGACGGCATGCCCCGAGCGACGCTGGCGGGCCGCGCGCGCGAGCTGCTGGCCGGACTGGGCCTGCAGGACCGCCTGGACCACCGACCCGAGGCGCTCTCGGGCGGCGAGCAGCAGCGCGTGGCGATCGCGCGCGCGCTGCTCTTCGAGCCCAGCGTGGTGTTCGCCGACGAGCCGACCGGCGCGCTGGACAGCGCCAACGCCGAGCGCCTGTGGAAGATGCTCGACCGGCTGGCCACCGAGCGCAACATCGCCGTGCTGATGGTGACGCACGAGCCGGCCGCGGCGGCGCACTGCCGCACGGTGTTCGTGATCCGCGACGGCGTCGTCGCGGGCTCCTTCGAGACGCGAGGCATGCATGCGAGCGACCTGGTGGTTCGCGCTTCAGAGCTTGGCCGCGCGACGCGGTAGGACGCTGCTGCTCGCGGCGGCGGTGCTCGTGGCCAGCGCACTGGTCGCGGCGGTTGCGTGCGGCCTGGAGAGCGCGCGCGGGAACGCCGAGGGGTCGATCCGGCGTGCGATGGGTGCGGCCGACGCGCGGCTGGTGAACCGCTTCGGCGCGTCGTTCCCCGGCGAAGAGGCCGCGCGGGTGCGCGAGCTGCCCGGCGTCGAATCGATGGCGACCAGCCTGGGCGGATCGCTGAGCCTGGTGCGCGCGGACCATGCGGCGGGCGCCGACGGCCGGCCACGGCGCATCGTGGCGCAGGCGCGCGGCCTGGATTCCGGCGGCGACGCGCGGTTCCGGCAGACCGAGATGCTCGAGGGCCGCGTGCCCGAGCGCGTCGGCGAGGTGGCGATCGACCCGATGACGGCGAAGGCGCTGGACGCCGGCGTCGGCGCGAAGCTGGAGGTCCAGCGCTTCGGCGCGCCGATCGCGCTGGAGGTGGTCGGAATCATCGACCGCGCCACGCTGGGCGCGCTGCAGCGGGCGTACGTGATCGTCGACCGCGCCACGTTGGTCGAGGCCAATGGGAGCGACGACGTGCACACGGTGCTGGTGGCGCTGCGTGCGGGCACCGACGTGCGGGCCTGGGTGGCCGAGCATGCGCCGAAGTTCGAGGAGCCGCTCTCGCTGGAGCCGAGCGAGCTCTACACCAGCGGCTTCGACCGCCAGATGCAGGCGATGCAGCTGGGATTCGTGCTCATCAGCGCGATCGCGTTCATGAGCTGCGCGTTCATCGTGGGGACGGGCATGACCACCGCGGTGGCCGAGCAGCAGCGCGAGCTGGCGATCGCGCGGTGCGTCGGGGCCAGCCGTGCGCAGGTCTTCATGAGCCAGGTGTGGGCCGGCGCCGTGCTGTGCGCGGCCGCGGGGCTGGCAGGGCTTCCGCTGGGCGTGGCGCTGGCACGGCTGCTGGTGTGGTGGTTCCGCGCGTGGCTGTCGGACGGGTTCTTCATGAGCTGGTCGGGCATCGCGCTCGCGCTGGCCGGCAGCGTGGTGGCGGGTCTCGGCGGCGCGCTGTGGCCGGCGTGGCAGGCCTCGCGGACCAGCCCGCTGGCGGCGCTGGCGCCGCGTGCGCGCGCGCCGCGACTGGTCGGCATCGCGTGGCTGGGGCTTGCGGGTGCGGCATGCATCGCGGTGCAGCTGGCGCTCCTCCTGGTGCCGGGAGTCGACGCGCGATTCTGGACCTACGCGATCGGCGGCATCCCCATGCTGCACCTGGGGTGGTTCCTGCTGGCGGTGCCGGCCATGTGGCTGGTGGCGCGCGCGCTGGCGGTGCCGCTCGAGCGCGTCCTGGCCGTGCCGCGCGGCCTGCTGTCGGGCAGCGTGCGCCAGGCGCCGTACCGGCTGGGCTTCACCGCCGGCGCGCTGATGGTGGGCGTGAGCATCCTGACCAGCACGTGGACCAACGGCACCGCGGTGCTGGGTGACCTGACCGAGCGCGTGCGCATCTCGGACGGGTTCGTGTTCAAGACCAACGGCATGTCCGTGGCCGAGCAGGAGCGCATCGCGAAGCTGCCGGGCGTGCAGGGCACGGTGCCGATCGGCTACCTGCCGCTCAAGGTGATCGGCGAGACCGCGTTCGGCGTCGAGGCGCTCGGCCCGCCGAACGTGGTGTGCATCGGCTTCCCGCCCGACGACTTCCTGGCGATGAACCGGCTCGAGTGGATCGACGGCACGCCCGAGGCCGCGCTGCCGAAGCTGAAGGACGGCACCGGCGTGCTGGTGGCCAAGGAATTCCTGGTGGCGCGCGGCAAGAAGGTGGGCGATCGCATCCGGCTGGGCGGCGGCAAGACCGAGAAGGAGTACGAGATCGCCGGCGTCGTGGGCGCGGCGGGGCTGGACATCGCGACGCAGTTCTTCGGCATCCGCAGCGTGTACCTGGAGAACGCGGTCAGCTGCGTGTTCATGGACTTCGCCGAGGTCGCGCGCAGCTTCGGCAGCCGCGAGGCGTTCATCCTGCAGGTGGACCTGGACGACGCGCAGGGCGGCGAACTGGACAAGGCGCTGGGCGAGGCCGTGACGGACGCGGTGCCGGGCGCCGTGTTCGCCAGCGGCCGCGCGATCCGGCAGGCGATCGTGCAGGTTGGCGACACGGTGCTGGCGATCACCAGCACGATCGCGTTCGCGGCGCTGGGGCTGGCGTGCTTCGGCGTGGGCAACGTGGTGGCGGCGAACGTGGCGGCGCGGCGGTTCGAGTTCGGCGTGCTGCGGGCGACCGGCGCGACGCCGGGGCTGCTGGCGCGACTGGTGGCCGGCGAGGTGGTGCTGGTCGCGGTGGCCGGCGGCGTGGTTGGCACGGGCCTCGGCCTGCACCTGGCGCGCATGGGCGTCGAATGGCACCGCGCGCTGGGCGGGCAGGAGATCGGCTTCCGGCCGCCGGTGATGCCGCTGGCGGTGGGCTTCGCGGTGCTGCTGGCGATGACGCTGGCCGCGGCGCTGCCCGCGATCGTGGGACTGGTGCGCCGGCCGGTGCGCGAGCTGGTGGCATAACCCATGCCCTTCCGTCTCCACAGTCCTTACCGGCCCATGGGCGACCAGCCCGAGGCGATCGACCAGCTGGTCGACGGGCTGCGGCGCGGCGAGCGCTGGCAGACGCTGCTGGGCGCCACCGGCACGGGCAAGACGTTCACGATGGCGAA
>JBIKJV010000214.1:0-3442 GCA_044360755.1 Phycisphaerales bacterium | reverse complement strand
CGCGCGCACCGGGAAGCCCACGCTCCTGATCAGCCACAACAAGACGCTGGCTGCGCAGCTGTACGAGGAGATGAAGGAGCTCTTCCCGGACAACGCGGTCTGCTACTTCGTCAGCTACTACGACTACTACCAGCCCGAGGCGTACATCCCGCAGCGGGACATCTACATCGAGAAGGACGCCAGCCGGAACCAGGACCTGGACCGCCTGCGCCTGCTGGCCACCAGCAGCCTGCTGAGCCGCGACGACGTGATCGTCGTCTCCAGCGTCAGCTGCCTGTACGGCCTGGGATCGCCCGACGAGTTCCGCAACCGCATGATCGTGGTCGAGCGAGGCACGCGCATCGTGCGCCGCGACCTCCTGCTGGGCCTGGCCGCGATGCAGTACGTGCGCAAGGAGATCGAGCCCGGCCGCGGCAACTTCCGCGTGCGCGGCGACAGCATCGAGGTCTTCCCCGCCAGCGAGCAGCACGCGGTGCGCATCGGGCTGTTCGGCGACGAGGTCGAGTCGATCGAGCTGATCGACCCGACCAGCGGCGAGGTGCTCTCCGAGGAGCGCCGCGCGTGGATCTTCCCGGCCGTCCACTACATGATGGCCGAGGACCGCATGAAGCACGCGCTGGACGAGATCCGCGCCGAGCTGGACGCCAGCGTGCTGGCCCTGCGCGCCGAGGGCAAGCTGCTGGAGGCGCAGCGCCTGCTGGGCCGCACGAAGTACGACCTGGAGATGATCCAGGAGACCGGCTACTGCAGCGGCATCGAGAACTACAGCCGGTTCTTCGACGGCCGCGCCCGCGGCGAGCGCGCGTGGACGCTGATGGACTACTTCCGCCGCGTGCCGGGCCGCGCGCCCGACGACTGGCTGTGCATCATCGACGAGAGCCACGTGACGCTGCCGCAGGTGCGCGGCATGTTCTTCGGCGACAAGGCGCGCAAGGAGACGCTGGTCTCGCACGGCTTCCGCCTGCCCAGCGCGCTGGACAACCGGCCGCTGCGGTTCGAGGAGTTCGAGGAGATCGTGCCCAGCGTGGTCTACGTGAGCGCCACGCCCGGGCCCTACGAGCTTGAGAAGTGCCACGGCGTGGTGGCCGAGCAGGTGATCCGCCCCACCGGCCTGGTGGACCCGCCGGTCGAGATCCGCCCCGCGCGCGGGCAGGTGCCGGACCTCCTGGAGCGCTGCCAGGCGCGCGCCGCGAAGGGCGAGCGCGTGCTGGTGACGGCGCTGACCAAGCGCCTGTGCGAGGACCTGACGACGTACCTGCACAAGCACGGCGTGAAGGTGCGCTACCTGCACAGCGAGATCGAGACGCTGGACCGCATCCAGATCCTGAAGGAGCTGCGCGAGGGCCAGTTCGACGTGCTGGTGGGCGTGAACCTGCTGCGCGAGGGCCTGGACCTGCCGGAAGTCAGCCTGGTGTGCATCCTGGACGCCGACACGCAGGGCTTCCTGCGCAGCCGCAGCAGCCTGATCCAGACGATGGGCCGCGCGGCGCGCAACGCGGGCGGCGAGGTCGTGATGTACGCCGACACCGTGACGCCCGAGATGCAGGCCGCGATCGACGAGGTGAACCGCCGCCGCGCGAAGCAGCTGGCCTACAACGCCGAGCACGGCATCACGCCGGAGACGATCAGGAAGGCGATCCGCACGGGCATCGAGAGCGAGATCCGCGCCAACCGCACCGCGCGCGAGGCCGCCGGCGAGAAGGTGGCGCGCACGTTCGACAAGGCCGAGGCGCTGCGCGAGGCCGAGGCCGAGATGCTGGCCGCGGCCGAGGCGCTGGAGTTCGAGAAGGCCGCCCGGCTGCGCGACCAGATGAAGCGCATCGAGGCGCTGCCGGAGGTCGACGGGATGGCGGTCGAGGAGCCCGAGCCGGCGAAGCCGCGGCCGAAGGCGGGCATGCCGGGCACGCGCGCGGGGCGAGGGAAGAAGGGGCGTTAGCGCGAGCGGCGGCCCAGCGCGATGCGCGCGGCCGCGCGGCGCAGCTGGGCCAGTTCCGAAGCACCGGCGCGACCGGGGCGGGCGCACGCAGGGCGGCGGCTCGCAGGGGTCTCGGGGCGGGTCTCGGCGTCTCCGGTGCGCATGCTTCCGCACCGTGATTCGGCCGAAGCCGCCCACGGGACGCAGAAATGCCCCGAATGGCGCGGAAGGCTCCCCGGCTGCGCGCATAACCTTGTCGCTCCGTGACTTCCAAGCGCGCCGCCGCCCAGCCCCCCGCCGCCGCGGTCGACCCCATGGCCGACCCGCGCGCGATCCGCATCCGCGGCGCCCGCGAGCACAACCTGCGCTCGGTCGACCTGGCCATCCCGCGCGACCGGCTGGTGGTGATCACCGGCGTCAGCGGCAGCGGCAAGAGCTCGCTTGCGTTCGACACGATCTTCGCCGAGGGCCAGCGCAAGTACATGGAGAGCCTCTCCGCGTACGCGCGCCAGTTCCTGGACCAGATGCAGAAGCCCGACGTCGAGTCGATCGAGGGCCTGCCCCCCACCATCGCGATCGAGCAGCGCGGCGGCGGCCACACGCCGCGCTCCACCGTCGCCACCACCACCGAGATCTACGACTACCTGCGCCTGCTCTTCGCGCGCTGCGGCACACCCACGTGCTGGCACGTCGACGAACGCGGCCGCACCTGCGGCAAGCCGATCGCCGCCGCCAGCGCCACGCAGATCGTGGACGCGATCCTGGCGCAGGACGGCGCGCGGCTGATGCTGTGCGCGCCGATCGTGCGCGGCAAGAAGGGCTTCCACAAGGAGGCGCTCGAGGCGATCGCGAAGCAGGGCCTGGTGCGCGCGCGCGTCGACGGCGTGGTGGTCGACCTGCGCGACGCGCTGAAGGCCGGCGGCGAGAACCCGCTGAACCTGGGCCGCTATGAGACGCACGACGTCGAGGCCGTCGTCGACCGCGTCGTGGCGCGCGCCGACGACCGCCAGCGCATCGCGGAAAGCGTGGAGACCGCCCTGAAGCTCGGCGAGGGCTCGCTGCTGGTGCTGGTCGAGGGCGCCGACGGCAGCTGGCGCGAGCACCGCTACAGCGAGCGCTTCGCGTGCCCCGACCACCCGGAGTGCGCGCTGGAGGAACTGGAGCCCCGCCTCTTCAGCTTCAACAGCCCGCACGGCGCCTGCGCCACCTGCGCCGGCCTGGGCCACGTGCAGGAATTCGACGAGTCGCTGGTCATCCCCGACCCCAGCCTGCCCTTCAACGAGGCGATCGAGCCCTGGCGCCGCAACGGCCCGCGCATGAACATGTTCTATGCGCGCGCGATCAGGAACTTCGCGTCGTTCTTCAAGGTGAAGGCCGGCACGCCGTTCGAGGACCTGCCCGCGAAGACCCGCCACTGGCTGATGCACGGCCTGGACGCGGCCGAGCGTGAGGCGCTGGGCGCCAAGTTCGAGGGCGTGCTGCCCAACCTGAAGCGCCGCTTCGAGGAGAGCGAGAGCGAGTTCGTCA
>JBIKJV010000057.1:0-14649 GCA_044360755.1 Phycisphaerales bacterium | reverse complement strand
CGTTCGAACGTCCGAAGGCGAGCGCCCGGAGCGAGCATCGGGGTCTTCCGCAGCGAATCGCGAGGCCGCGAGGCACGCACTGCCGTACCGAATACTCCCGGGTCGTTCCACGTGCCGAGCCAGCCGAACAATAGGAGGAGCGGAACCTGGTGGAGCGACGACGGTCGCGGAGGAAGGCCCCGAGCACAGCGCAAGGGCGCGGCGACCCCAAGTGCCTTTCCGCATGTCCCGGCAATCGGTCGGGGGCTACCCCGGACACCATTTCCGAACGCACGAGAGGCGCCCCCTGCGGGACGCCTCTCGGGAGGGTTCGGGTTGGGCGCGGCCGGTCAGGCCTTCGCTTCGGGTTCCTGGGCCGCGCGGGCGGTCAGGCCGGCGCCGCGGATCGACGGGATGATCGCGGGCACCGCATCCTCGTTGACCTCGGCCTTCGTCTCCTTGCAGCGCTCGATGCGCGCGCCCAGGGAGTTGAGGACCTTCTCCATCGACGAGTAGCCGCGGTCCAGGTGGTAGACGCGGCTGACGACGGTCTCACCGTGTGCGGCCAGGCCGGCCAGGATCAGGCTGGCGCTGGCGCGCAGGTCGCTCGCCATCACGGGTGCGCCGTGCAGCTGGCGCACGCCGCTCACCACCACGGTCGCGCCCTGGCGGTAGAGCTGCGCGCCCATGCGCGAGAGCTCGGCAACGTGCAGGAAGCGCTCGGGGTAGATCTTCTCGGTGATGATCGAGTTGCCGTCCGCGATCGAGAGCAGCGCCATGAACTGCGCCTGCAGGTCGGTCGGGAAGCCGGGGTGCGGCTGCGTGGTGATGATCGTCGGCTTCAGCACGCGGTTCGACGAGACGCGCACGCTGCAGCGGAAGTCGTCGTCGTTGGGGTTCAGCTTGACCACGTGGACGCCGATCTCGTCCAGGTGGTTGATCGCGGCCAGCAGGCTGTCGTACGGGAAGTCGTCGATGACGATGTCGCCGTTGGTCATCGCCGCGGCGATCGCGTAGGTGCCGGCCACGATGCGGTCCGGCATGACGCGGTGCTCGCAGCCGCCCAGGGCCTCGACGCCGTCGATCACGATGCGGGGGCTGCCCGCGCCGCGGATCTTCGCGCCCATGCGGTTCAGCATGTTGGCCAGGTCGACGATCTCGGGCTCGCAGGCCGCGCTCTCGATGACCGTGCGGCCCTCGGCAAGCGTGGCCGCGCTCATCACGTTGGCGGTGCCCAGCACGGTGGACCCGTTGGCGCCGCCCAGGAAGACGGTCGCGCCCTTCAGGCGGTCGGCGGTGGCGATGATGTCGCCGCCGTCCATCTCGATCTTCGCGCCCAGCTTGGCCAGGCCGCGCAGGTGCAGGTCGATCGGGCGCGTGCCGAACGCGCAGCCGCCCGGCATGCTGATGACGGCGCGGCCGCGGCGGGCCAGCATGGGCCCAAGCACGCAGATCGACGCACGCATGGTCTTGACCATGTCGTACGGCGCGGTCTGGCACGACTCGTCGACCGTGGTCATCGAGATCGTGTCGTCCGCGCCGAAGTCGACGTTGACGCCCAGCTTCCCGAGCAGGCCGCCCAGGTTGCGGATGTCCGCCAACGGGCCGACGTTCGTCAGCTTGACGCGACCGGTGGTGAGGAGCGAGGCAGCCATCAGCGGCAGGGCCGCGTTCTTGGCGCCTTCGATCGTGATGCGGCCACTCAGTCGGTGGCCGCCCTGAATGCGGAAGAAATCCATGGGACGTGTCCCTTCGACGCCGGTGATGCGGGGCAATCCGTGACCCGCTTGTCTCTGACCATCGGCGTTCCGCGCGTCGCAACATCATTTCGCGACGAGCCAATAAGATAACCACCTTATGAGCACCGCGAGTCCCGCCGAGCCCACCGCCACCGACAAGCACCCCCGCCTCCCCGGCGAGCCCGCGCTCCCCGAGGCCCGCATGCACGCGGTGCTGCCCACGGCCCCCGTGACCGCGAAGGTTTCCCACAGCGAACTGTGCTCGAAGGGCAAGTCCGCCTCCTTCGTCCGGCACGTCTGCGTCGACGTCTCGGGCACCCCGCTCGAGGGCGCCTGGCTGGCCGGCCAGTCGTTCGGCGTGGTCCCCCCTGGCACCGACGTCAACGGCAAGGCCCACAAGGTCCGCCTGTACTCGATCGCCAGCCCCACCTACGGCGAGGACGGCGAAGGCAAGGTCCTGGCCACCACCTGCAAGCGCCTGATCGGCGAGCGGGAACCCCAGTCCGACAAGGACGACCCCACCGATCACCGCCTTTTCATGGGTGTCTGCTCGAACCACGTCTGCGACCTACGCGCCGGCGACCCGATCGCCGTCGCCGGCCCGAACGGCAAGCGGTTCCTGCTGCCGGCCGACGTCGACGCCCACGACTACGTCTTCCTGGCCACCGGCACGGGCATCGCCCCGTTCCGCGGCTTCATCCACCAGCTGTTCGTTGGCCCGCCGGCCGGCACCAAGGCGCGGGAGCACTGGCGCCCGACCACGTCGCGCGTCCACCTGGTGATGGGCACCCCGTACACCAGCGACCTGCTCTATGACGGGTTCTTCCGCGACGTGGCGAAGGCCCACCCCAAGTTCAGCTACCACACCGTCATCAGCCGCGAACTGCGCCCGGATGGCGGGAAGGGCGAGTACATCCACCACTACGTCGATCGTTCGTTGGAGCAGTTCGAGCCGCTCCTGCGGTCAGAGCGAACCCTGCTGTACATGTGCGGCCTGGCCGGGATGCAAGTCGGCGTCTTCCAGACACTTGCGAAGCGCGGGCTGGCGCAGGGCTTCCTGGACATCCAACCCGAAGCCGCCGCCGTGCCGCCCGCCGAGTGGACATCCGAGCAGATCAAGCGCCGGGTGCACGCCACGCGGCGGTGCATGCTCGAGGTGTACTGACCCGGGCGGCACGCCTGAACCGCGCCCGGGCCGAGACGGGGGCCCGTCACCTCCCCACGTTCCCGGGCGCCCGTCACCCCCGGCCCGGGTCCGGGATCCATCGCCCAACCCCACGTTCAGCGCTCATTTTCCGGCCATTGCTGGGCCTTTCCACCCCCGGTGCTAGGATCATCCCGAGGCACCGGATGAGCGACCCAAACGGCGAATGGCTGGATGGCGATGAGCTGGCCGAGCAGGCCCGCCGCCTCTACGAGGACGGCCGCTTCGCCGACGCCGAGGCCGCCCTCCGCCGGGCCCTGACACAGAACCCAGACCGCCCCGACTGGCACTTCAACCTGGGCCGGATCCTGGAGGACTGCGACCGTGCCGCCGAGGCACGCGCCTGCTACCTGCGCTGCCACCAGCTGGACCCGGGTGCCCCCGAGCCCCTGCTGGCCGCCGCCGGCACCCATGAGGTCGAGGGCGAGCACCTGGCCGCGGTCAAGCTCATCGATCAGGCGATCAGCCTGGACCGCACCAACGACGATGCCTACGCACGCAAGATCCGCGCGCTGGTCCGTGCCGGACGTCACGAAGACGCCCGCGACGCGTTCTACGTCGCGCAGGAATTCGTCGAGACGCCGACGCACGCGATGGTCGCGATGGCCGGCGGCCTGGAGCACGAAGGCGACCTGGCCCGCGCCGCGTGGTGCTACCGCGAGGCGCTCCGCCACCAGCCCGAGTTCACCGAGCTGCGCACCGCCTACGCGCGCTGCCTGGCCCGCCAGGGCGAGCACGCCAAGGCGCTGCAGAACTTCATGCACGTGCTGCGCGAGCAGCCCGGTGACATCGGCGCGCTGATCGGCTGCGCCCAGGTGCTTGCGCGGCTCGGCCGCGAGGCTGAGGCGATCGAGAAGCTGAACCGCGTGGTCGAGCTGGAGCCGGCCAACGCCGATGCGCACCAGATGCTGGGCGTCCTGTCCGGGCATGCAGCGCGGCACGAGCGCGCGGGCGTCGAGTTCGAGCTGGTACTGAAGCTGGACCCGGCCCGGAACCACGTGCGCGTGGACCTGGCCGAGAGCCTGATGCGGCGCAGGCGCGTGGACGACGCACGCGAGGTCATCAAGGCGTTCCTGGCCAACGGCCTGCCCGAACGCCCCGGCACCGACGATGCGTCCGAAGGCGCGCCCCGCACCGAACGCGACCGCATGCTGGCCACCGAGCAGTACCGCGTGATCCTGGCGCGCGCAGCGGCGCTGCTCTCCGCGACGGCGCTGTGGACCGAGGCCGCGCAGGTGCTCGACCGGCTGGTCGAGGCCGCGCCCCGCGACGCCGCCGTGTGGCGTGCGCTGGCCCGGGCGCGCTACGAATCAGGCGACGTCGACGGCGGGCGCATCGCCAGCATGCAGGCGCTGGGCATCGAGCCCACGTGCGCGATCAGCCACCACAACCTGGGCCTGAGCGCGCTGCGCGCAGGCCGGCTGGAGGACGCCGCGAACTGGGTGTCGCGTGGGCTGAAGGCCAACCGAACGGACGAAGGCCTGCGCCGCCTGCGGACACGCGTGTGGATGGCACGCGTGGCGCGGGCCCTGCGGTTCAGCTGATCGCGCTGGCGTACGGGAGCAGCGCCATGTAGCGGGCGCGCTTGATGGCCTGGGCCAGGCGGCCCTGGTCGCGGGCCGAGACGCCGGCGCGCTTGCGCGAGACGATCTTGCCGTTGGACGTCACCGCGCGGCGCAGATCCTCGACGTTCTTGTAGTCGATGTTGATCTTCTGGCGCGGGGCGGGCTTGGAATCGGTCGCGGGGGCGTCGCTGTTGAAGCTCATGGGGGTCTCCGACTGGGGGTCTCTGAACCGTCGGCGGGTGCCGACGCTCGCCTTGGATGCTCGGATCGGGAGCTCCCGGACAGTTGCCGGGAGCGGCGAGAACGGAAAGTGTAACCCAAATCCTGCGCCCCGCCCCACCCGGATGCCATTGGACCCACGTCCGCAACGGGTTACACTCCGGACGTGGAAGAGCATTCCCACGCGGAACGGATGCCGCAGCGGATCGAGCTCAGCGCCGAGGAACTGGCGCTCCTGCTCGGCGCCGATCGCTTTGCGCCCGCGCCGCCCGAGGACCGCGATCCACGGCCCGCCACGCCGACTCTTTCCGGACCCGAGAAGGCGATCGTCGCCGCCGCGATCGAGGCCGCCGCACAGGACATGCGCGACGCGGGCCTGTTGCCGCCGGACAACGGGGCCGACGCGCCCCTCGCGTCGATCGCCCAGATCGCCCCGGCAGCCGAGGCCGCACCGACCATCGATGCCGCGGAGCCCGCGTCGGCCGACGCGCTCGCGCCGCCCTCCGGCGCCCCGCGCGCGATCGGCGACACCGACCTGGTGCAGGCCGTGATCGCCGGGGCACCGAACTTCGAGCAGCTCGCACTGCGCGCCGTGCGCGAACGCACCGGCGAGGACCTGGCGCGCATCGTCGCGGGCGCCACCGCGGACGCGATGGTCGCCACCGGCACCGCCACGCCGATCGGCGGCGGGCGCGCGTTCGTCGCGCCGATCGCCCCCGATGCGCGCCACGCGTGGGCACTGTGGCTGGCACGCTGGCTCGATCTGGCCGCACTCGCGCGCGATCGAGCCCCGCGCGGGCTGTGGGATGACGCGACCGGCTTCCCCGCCTGGGCACGCCTGCGCACGCAGGCCGCGCACCGCATCGCCGCCGCGCGCATGCGGCGCGAACCCGTCTTCGTGGGCATCCTGCGCGTCGTCGACGTCGAGCTCTGGAACCGCCGCTCGCAGATCCTGGTCGACGACGCCTTCCTGGCACGGGTCGCCACCGCGCTGGATGCAGCCGTCGCGCCCGGCGACGAACTGGCGCGCCTGGATGATGGCGCCTTCGTCGTGGTCAGCGGCCGCGAGTCCGCGACCACGGAACTGGCCGGTGCCATCCGCGCCGAGATCGTCCGCCTGCCCGGGGATGGGCCACGTTCCCTGGCGGTCGACGCGGCCTGCGCCGCTGCCCCGTGGGAAGCCACCGACCCCGACGCGCTCCTCGAGATCGCCGTGCGCCGCGCGGCGGACGCCTCCAACGGCCGCTGAGCGCCACGTGATCATCATCCTTTCCGACCTGCACCTCGGGCTGCGCGGCTCGCCGACCCCGGCGTCGCTCGCGCCGCTCCTGGACGGCGCCACCGAACTGGTGCTGAACGGCGACGCCACCGAGGCCGCGACGCCCATCTTCGCCGGCGCTGCTGCCGACGCGCTGGCCGGCCTCCGCGACGTCGCCGCGCGCGCCGGGACGTGCATCACCGCCATCGCGGGGAACCACGACCCCGACGCCGGAACGCTGCTCGAGCGCCGCGCGGGCGGCAGCGTCGTGCTGACGCACGGCCACGCGTTCCACCCCACGATTGCGCCGTGGTCACCGCATGCCGCGGCGGTGGGCGCCGAGTTCGCGCGCGTGCACGCCGACCTGGCCGCGCACCCCGAGCCCGAACGCACGCTGCTGGCGGCGCAGCAGGCCGCACGCCTGGAACGCCGCCACGACGCGGCCAAGCAGCCGATGGCGGAACTGGCGTGGATGGCGATGCGCCCGTGGAAGTGCGCCGAGGTGATCGGCTTCTGGCGGATCTTCCCCGAGCTGGCGACGCGCTTCCTGGAGTCGTTCGGCACCGCACAGCCCGTGCCGCGGGTCGTCGCGTGCGGCCATTCGCACCGCGCCGGTGCATGGTCGATCCGCGGCCGCCTGGTGCTGAACACCGGCAGCTTCACGTTCCCGGGCACGCCGCACGCCGTGCTGCTGGACGGCGACGAAGTGGTGCTTGTTCCGCTGGTGCGCCGCGCCGGCGAGTGGCGCTACCTGGCGTCCGCACGCAGGAGCTGGACGATCGGCGCGATCGCGCGCGCCACCGCGCCGGCATCCACGCCGGTGGCGTAGCCGCGCGCCGCGCACAGTTCCAGCAGCGCCGACGTCGCCACGTTGCCCTTGGCGCCCGGCGCGAACGGGCACCCTCCCAGGCCGCCGGCACTCGAATCGAAGCTGCGCACGCCCAGGTCCAGCGCGCGCGCCGCGCACGCCACCGCCGTACCGCGCGTGTCGTGCAGGTGCAGCGTCGTCGCGGCCGGCGCGACGCAGCCCTGCAGCCCGTCGTACAGCCGCGCGACGTCGTCCGGGTCCGCCGCGCCGATGGTGTCGCCCAGGTCGACCTCGTCGATGCCCAGCTCCAGCAGCCGGTCCACCACCGTGCGCACCTGCGCCGGCGCGACCGGCCCGTCGTACGGGCACCGCACCACGCAGCTGACGTAGCCGCGCACCGGGAGCCCTGCCGCACGCGCGCCGCGCACCACGGGCCCGAACCGCGCAAGAACCTCGGCGATGCTGCCGCCCGTGTTGCGCTGGCTGAAGCCCTCGCTGGCCGAGGCGAACACCGCCACCTTGTCCGCGCGCGCCGCAAGCGCGCCCTCGAGCCCACGCTCGTTGGGCACCAGCGCGCTGTAGATCGTGCCGGGCCGCCGGCGGATCGCCGCGAACACCTGCGCCGCGTCCGCCAGCTGCGGCACGCGCGCGGCGCTCACGAAGCTCGAGACCTCGATCTCGGGGAACCCCGCCGCGGAGAGCGCATCGACGAAAGCCACCTTCGCCTCGGTCGGCACGGGCACGCGCTCGTTCTGCAGCCCGTCGCGCGGGCCGACCTCGGTGATGCGCACCGCGTTCGCAGAAGCCGCGCTCATGCCGCACCCCCGCCGCCGCCCGCACGGCGGCGCGCGCTGTCCTCGCGCCAGACCTTGACGCAGAACGGGATGAAGACCGCGAAGAGCGCCACGGTCAGCACCGCGCCTCCGACGAAGAGCATCACCTCGGGCGTCACGCGCATGCCCGACTCGGGCTTCTCGCCACCGCGTGCGCTGGGAACCCCCTCGATGGGATCCCCATCGGCCGGGGACTGCGCGGTCACGGCACCGCCTCCGCAGGCAGCGTGCGCAGCGCGGGCAGCACGGTGGCCTCGGCGCGCTCGCCGTCGGCGGGCACCGGCAGCACCGTGCCGGGCTCCGCGTGCGCCGTGCGCACCATCGCGAATCCGACGCACGCCGCGCCCAGCATCGGGCTCAGCGTGCTGCTGGTGATCGAGCCCACGGGATTGCCCGGCGCGCCGTCCGCCAGGCGCTCGAAGACAGGCGCGCCGGCCACGGGCAGCGCTTCGCCGCCGAACCGCACGCCCACCAGGCGCTGCTTCGGCTTGCCCAGGCTTTCCATGCGCGCCACCACTTCCTGGCCCAGGTAGCAGCCCTTGCGGAAGCTGGTCCGCGTGGCGATGACGCCGGTCTCGTGCGGCAGGTTGTCCGGGCCGTAGTCCACGTGGAAGAGCGGCGTGCCAGCCTCGATGCGTGCGATGTTGAACGCATGCCAGCCGGCCGGGCGCGCGCGGCGCTTGCCGCCGTCCTGCACGTCGTGCTGGCTGACGATCGAATCCCACACCGTGCCGGCCGCTGCCGGCGGCACGAAGAGATCGACGCCCGGGCAGCCGCATTCATCACGGCGCACCAGCACGCAGGCCACGCCGCCCACCTCGGCGCGGACGACGGTGCCGTCGCGCACCAGCGGCTCCAGCGCCACCGGGTCGGCGCCCGCGTGCGCCAGCACCTCGACCGCGGCAGGCCCATGCACCGCCAGGCGCGCCCACTCCGCGCGCGCGTCGCGCAGGCGGACGTCCTCGGCGAAGAGGAACGCAGACAGGGTCTCCACCGTGCGCGCCACGTCATGCACGTCGCAGTCGACGAGCATGCACGCCGGCTCGCCGGCCGCGCCAGCGGGGACCTCGCACAGCAGGAGGTCGGCCTCGATGCGGCCCTTGCGGTTCAGCCACCACGCGGCGCGCGCCTCGCCGGGCTGCATGCCCTTCAGGTCCTGCGTCACCATGCGGTTCAGGAAGTCGATGCGGTCCGCGCCCTCCACCACGATCGTGCCACGGTGCGCACGGTCCAGCACGGCCGCGCCGCGCCGGAAGGCCGCGTACTCGAGTTCCAGCAGGCCGTACGTCGCCACGATGTCGGGCAGCTCGGCCGCCGCGCCGGCCGCGGGCTCGCCGCCCACGCCGTAGGGCAGCCACTCGGCCTCGACGGCCACGCCGCCAAGCCGCAGCGACTCGACGCGTGCATAGCGCTCATGGTGGTCCTTCAGCGGTGCGGTGGCCATTCGGCAAAGCATAGGTCCGCTACGATCCGCCGACCATGAAGCTCGACCTCGACCTGTTCCGTGCGCTCTGCGAGACCCCCGGCGTCCCCGGCCGCGAGGAGCGCGTCCGCGCCCTCATCGAGAAGACCGTCCTGGGCCCCAAGGCCGGGCTGTTCGACGAGCACCACGTCGACGCGATGGGCTCGCTGATCTGCACCCGCCGCGCCACCAAGGGCGCCAAGGGCAGCAAGGCGAAGGCCCCGAAGGTCCTGCTGGCCGCGCACATGGACGAGATCGGCTTCTACGTCCGCCACGTCGACGACCAGGGGTTCCTGTGGCTGAACGCGGCCGGCGGCTTCGACACGCGCAACCTGTTCGCAAGCCGCGTGACCGTGGTCACGTCCTCGGGCGACATCTCCGGCGTGATGAACCCGGGCGGCAAGCCGATCCACATCTCCAGCGACGCCGAGCGCACCAAGGTGCCGGGCGTCGAGGAGTTCTTCGTCGACCTGGGCATGGATCCCGCCGACGTGAAGAAGAAGGTCAAGATCGGCGACTACGTCGTGCTGGCGCAGCCCTTCATGGAGACGCCGATGAAGGTCGTCAGCAAGGCGCTCGACAACCGCATGGCGTGCTTCGTGGCGATCGAGGCCGTTCGCCGCATCGCGAAGAAGGGCACCAAGCATGAGGCCGACATCGTCGTCACCTTCTGCACCCAGGAGGAAGTCGGCCTGCGCGGCGCGACCACCAGCGCGAACCAGGTGGGCGCCGACATCGGCGTCGGCCTGGACGTGAACCTGTCGTGCGACACGCCGGGCGTCCCCGACACGCAGCGCGTCACCAAGCAGGGCGACGGCGCGGCCGTGATGGTCCAGGACGGCAGCATGATCAGCGACTGGCGCCTGGTCGACGCGGTCTGCGACTGCGCCAAGAAGCACCGCATCCCGGTGCAGCGAGCCGTGCTGCCGCGCGGCGGCCAGGATGGCGCGGCGATCCAGCGCAGCGGCAAGGGTGCGCGCTGCGTCGCCATCGGCGCCGGTACGCGCTACATCCACACCACCACCGAGATGATCGACAAGCGCGACCTGGAAGCGGTCGTCGACCTGCTGGCCGCGTGGCTGCCGACGATCTCCCCCGACGACGTCGCGTGAGGAAGTTGGTTCCGGGACATCCCGGAACGGTTTCCCGGCTTCTCAGTGGCTGAATCGCCCGCGCACGCCCAGCACCGTGCGGGCGATCGCCTCGGCGGCGTCGGGCATGCGGCGCTCGCGGAGCGCGGCCTCCATTCGGTCGCGCAGGCGGCCGTCGGCCAGCAGCTGGGCGAGCGGCTCGCCGATCGCACGCATGTTGCCGGGCACGTTCACGGCGTCGATCGCCAGCACCGCCGCGCCAGCCTCCACCAGCGGCTGCGCGTTCGCCTTCTGGTGCAGGTCGGCGTGGTACGGGTACGGCACGAACACCGTGGGCACGCGGTTCACCTCGGCCTCGGCCACGCTGTTGGCGCCGGCGCGGCTCAGCGCCAGCTCGGCGGCGCCCCACGCCAGGCCCATGCGGTTCAGGAAGGGCAGCACCTTCGCGCGCACACCGGCACGCGCGTAGCCCGCCTCAAGTTCGGCCACGCTGGGCGTGCTGCGCGGCCCCGCCAGGTGCAGCACCTGCCAGTGCGCCAGCAGGTCGCGGTGCATGCCCGCGAACGCCACGATGAATTCGTTCAGGCTGCCGGCCCCCTGCGAGGCACCGGTCACCAGCAGCACCGGCGCGGCCGGGTCCAGGCCAAGCTCGGCGCGGCAGGCCGCACGGTCGGCGGGCGCGATCGCCGCGCGCCGGATGGGCATGCCCACGATCGCCTCGGCGAACTGCGGCAGACCCGGCGTCGCCACGGCGCTGAGAACGCGCTGCGCCTTGCGCGCCACCATGCGGTTGGCACGACCCGGCGTCGCGTCCAGGTTCACCAGCGTCACCGGGATCCCCAGGCGCCGCGCCGCGGCCGTCACCGGCCCCGTCACGAACCCGCCCAGCGAGACGACGTGCTCGACCTTCTCGTCGCGCAGGATGCGCTCGGCGACCTTGCGCCCCTGCCAGAAGCCCTTCACGAACCGCACGATGCCGCGCAGGCTCTTCGACAGCCCCTCGGCCGGGATCGGCCTGAACTCCGCGCCCGCGTCGCCCAGCATCTGCGCGTCGATCGCGCGCCCCGAGCACAGGAAGAGCGGGCGCGCCGCCGGGTCGACCTCGATCAGCCGCTCAGCGATCGCAAGCCCTGGGCTCAGGTGCCCGCCAGAGCCCCCGCCTGCCAGCACGATCGTGCGCCGCGCACCACCCAGGCTCATGCCGCAGCCGTTCCCTGCGCGCCGGCATCGGACTCGGGCTCCTCGCCCGGCACGGGCACGCCAAGCTCGCGCCGGCGGCGGTCCGCCGCGTGCTCCAGCGCCACCAGCATGCCAAGCGACAGGCACGTCAGGATCCACCCCGTGCCGCCGCGCGACATCAGCGGAAGCGCGATGCCCTTGGTCGGCGCCAGGCCGGTCACGACGCAGATGTTGATCAGCGCCTGCAGGCCCACCGTCAGCACGAAGCCGAAGCCGACCAGCTGCGAGAAGTTCGAGAGCAGCGGCGTGCCTTCCGAGCCGCCGCGCCACATGCCGCGCAGGCCGCCCTCGGCGGGCCGCGACGTCGCGGTGACGATCGCGAGCCCGCACGCCACCAGCAGCACGTAGAGCGCCACGATCACGGCCGCGCCGATCAGGCCCAGTTCCTCGGACACGATCGAGTAGATGAAGTCGGTCGTCGCCTCGGGCAGGTAGCCGAACTTGAGTTCGCTGTTGCCCAGGCCGCGCCCGGCCATCCCACCGCCCGAGATCGCCTCCATCGACTGGATGATGTGGTAGCCGATGCCCTGCGGGTCCTGGTACGGGTCCAGGAACGCGATGATGCGGTTCACGCGGTACGGGCTGGTGATGATCAGCGCCACGAAGGCAAGCAGGCCCACGGGGGCCATGGCGGCCACCCAGACCCAGCGCATGCCGGCGGCCAGCAGCATCGCCACCGAGACCAGCATGATCAGCACCGCGGTGCCCAGGTCCTGCAGCGCGATGAACCCGCAGAACAGGCTGACCACGCCCAGCGGCACGGCGAAGCCCCACTTGAACGTCGACAGCCGCGCGCGCTCGCGGACGGCGTACCAGGCAACGACGATGGGCATCGCCCACTTGGCCACCTCGCTGGGCTGCAGGCCGATGGGGCCCAGGGTGATCCAGCGGCGAGCACCGTTCACGGACCGGCCGACCCCGGGCACCAGGACCAGCAGCAGGCAGACGGCGGTCCCGATCGCGATCCACGCCACGGGGGTCTGCCACCAGCGGCGACCGGTCGTCCCCAGCCGGTCGACCGGTACCCAGAAGCCCGCCACCAGGGCGGCAAAGGCCGCCACGGCGAACCAAGTGTGCTTGCCCAGGAAGATCCCGTCCGTCGTGGTGGGCTGGCTGCCGGACAGGCTCAGGCTGGCCGAGTTGACCATCACGGTGGCGACGATCAGCAGCCCGAGGACCGCGAGCACCAATCCATGGCTTGCGCGCATCATGCGCCCACTATCGGCCAGCCCCCCCTCCCAGGGCGAAAAAGGAAAACGCCACCTGCCGGTGAAGGCAGGTGGCGCTCGTTTCCCGATTCAATCGCCAGAAAGGCGAGTGGAGATCAGAGGTCGCACTCAGGCGCGACGGCGACGCGAGGCCAGGCCCGCGAGGCCGAGGAGCGCGAGGGCGCCCGGCGCCGGGACCGGACCGACCGCGAAGATGCGCGAGTCGAGCAGGTTGGTGCCGCTGTTGAAGGCGCCACGGCCGCTGAACGAGACGTTCGCGGTGCTGCTGGTGGCCGACTTCGCGAAGGCGAAGTGAGCGACCCAGACGCCGAACGAGGCGTTCGCGCTGTTGGCCACGGTGTCGCCAGCGAAGCTCGACAGGCTGACCGCGAAGATGTCCGACACGGTCGGAACGCCGTTGTACCAGCCGGCGAGGGCCGGGATGGTCGTCTGGTTCGACGTGGTGTAGTTGGTGAAGTTCGGGTCGCCGGCGGTGGAGTACGACGAGTAGAAGTTGCCGTCGCCACCGTCGAAGCCGCCCAGCGTGACGAAGCTGTCGATCTGCGAGGCAGTCGACGTGTCGTCAACGGGCTTCCACTTCGAGTTGGCCACGCCAGCGGCCTGGAAGAAGGAGGTGCCCGAGGCGGAGATGTTCATGTTGAACACGTTCAGGAGCTTGTCGGAGCTGGACTCCATGCCCGCGAACACGTTCATGATGTAGTGGGTGCCGACGTCCTGGATCTTCGCGGTCCAACCGACGAAGCCAGCGAACGTCGAGGTGCACAGGCCAGCGGCGACGCCGCAAGCAAGCAGACCGATCTTCATGACACAAACCTTTCTGTGGGCTGAGCGTGAAAGGGAGGGCGGTTGGGGAGAAGGGGTCAACCCAACCAGGGGGAACGATGATCCCCGCAAGCGTCAGCCCGAGCGCCGACGGGGATCGAGAGGAGAATGACCCCATTCCCGCGGGGCGCAAGCCAATCAACCCGTCTTTTTGACGACTGAACCCTGATTTCGCAGTGCCCCGCCGGGGAGCAACGGCGCAAAAGATGGCCAAGGCTGCTTTTATCAGACCAGATGGCTGGCCAGCCCGCCACGAAGGAGCAGCGAAGACGACTCAACCACTTGGACAGGAGCGATCCGTCCAAGGAACGCCCGAGCGTGGGCCTCGGATTCCATGTCGACCGCAACGATCAGGTCGCCCGGCGTGCGTCCGACCGCCTGCCAGGCCCGTTCCGCCGGTTCGGGACCGATCGGCGCCCCGCCAATGCGCAGCGCCACCCCCGCGGACGGGGCCTCGGCGCGTTCGCGCGCCCGGACTTGGTCGAAGAGCACGTCCACGCGCTTGCCGACCCACGACGCGTGGACCCGGGCGCTCGTCTCGCCCTGGATCGCCAGCAAGCGGTTGTTCCGCAGCCGCTTCACCTCGTCGGGGATGTCGTCCCGGAACCGGTCGATCGCCACCGTGCCGGGCCGCGGCGAGTACTTGAAGATGAAGTTGTTCTTGAATGGCAGGCGGCGCACCAGGTCGCAGGTGCGATCGAAGTCCTCGTCGGTCTCGCCGGGGAAGCCGACGATGATGTCCCCCGCCAGCGTCGCGTCGGGCAGCCACTCGAACACGCGGGACACGAAGGCCTCGTACTCCGCCACCGTGTAGCCCCGGTTCATGCGCGCGAGCACCGCGTCGCTGCCGCTCTGCGCGGGGGCGTGCAGGTAGCGGCAGATGCGCGGGCAATCGCGCATCGTCTCGAGGACGTCGGGCCCGAAGTCGTGCGGGTAGCTGGTCACGAAGCGCAGCCGCCGGATCGCGGGCACCTCGTCATGGATGCGGCGGAGCAGCTGCGCGAACGTCGTGGCGCGTTGCCCCGCGGGAACGGGCTCGCGAATGGCCCGCAGGCCAGGCCCCACCTGCGGGGCCTCGCCGCCCCCAACCGTCAGTGCGGTGCCGTGGACGTACCGATAGTGGTTCACCGTCTGGCCCAGCAGCGTGATCTCGATGGCGCCCGCATCGGCCAGCCGGCGGCATTCCTCGACGATGTGGTCC
>JBIKJV010000190.1:0-4502 GCA_044360755.1 Phycisphaerales bacterium | reverse complement strand
CGGATGGCGGCATTGCCGCTGCTGGTGCTGCCCGTGTCGTGCCAGGCGCCGCAGGCCGCGCCGGCCGTGCCCGCACCCGCAGCCGCGCGCACTTCGCCCGCGGTCCTGCAGGAACGCCGGGAATGGGTCTTCGGCGGCAACGCACCTTCCGTCACGATCGACAACCGCTTCCCCGGCGCGCGCGTCAACCGCTGCGACGAGGTCGCCCCGCACGACTACCGCATCACGATCACGCCGGAGAACGAGCCGATCAATCCGAGCCCGTGGTACGCATTCCGGATCCGCGCGGCAGCGCCGACCGACGTCACGGTGCGCTTCGTGATCGCGACGGCCTCGGCGCGGCCGCATCCGTGGACCAGTGCGGATGGCCAGGCGTGGAAGCGCGTGCCCGACGCCGACTGGACCGGCCGTTCCGGCGCGCGCGAATGCACGCTGCGCCTGCGCGTGGGCCCGGAAGTGACCTGGGTGGCGAGCAACCGCATGGTGGGGAACGATCGCATCGGCGCATGGGCGGACGCGCTTGCCGCGCGCACCGGCGCCGCGGTGCGCACGATCGGCGCCAGCCAGGGTGGGCGGCCGATCCGGATGTTCGAGTTCGCCGCGCCGGATGCGTCCGAGGACTGGGTGGTCGTGATCGGCCGCCAGCACCCGCCCGAGGTCACCGGTTCCGTGGGCCTGATGGCGTTCATGGACGAGGCCACGGGCGATTCGCCGCGGGCCCGCGACTTCCGGCGCGCGTTCCGCATCGCGCTGGTGCCCGTCGTCAACCCCGATGGCGTCGACGAGGGCCAGTGGCGCAGCACGCTGGGAGGCGTCGACGCCAACCGGGACTGGGGACCGTTCACGCAGGCCGAGGTCCGCGCCGTGCGTGACGCGATCCTGGCGCTTCGCGGCAGGCCGGGCGCCCGCATCTGGCTCGCGCTGGACTTCCACGCCACCGGCAAGGACATCCTCTACCTGCCCAAGGAGGACGACCGCACGTTCCCGCCGCGCTTCTCGACGCGGTGGGTGGCAGCGATCCAGAAGCGGTTCCCCGACTACGTGGTGGAGAGCACCGGCTCGCACAACGTGAACGAGCGGACCTTCAAGCGCTGGGCGTTCGAGGAGCTGGGCGTGCCCGGCATCACCTACGAACTCGGCAGCGCGACGCCCGATGCGCGCATCCGCCGGATCGTCGCGGGCGCCACCGACGAGGCCATGCGCCTGCTCCTTGAGGCGAAGGCGGTCACGGGCCCCGCCAGGTGAAAGGGGCCCCGCATCGCGCGGGACCCCTCGTCGTCACGGTCCTTCCTTCGTGGTGCCGCGGGCGGTCAGCCCTTCTTGCCCGCGTTCTTCTTCGCGACCAGCTCGTCGACGGCCTTCTGGATCCCCTCCTCGTTCGAGGGGTGCAGCCCGACCTTCGCCACGTTGCCGTCCGCGTCGATGATGGCGACGAACGGGATGCCGCGGATCGCGAAGTCGGGGTTGAAGACGTCCTCCTTGGTCATCGCGACGGTCCAGGTCATCTCCATGTCCTTCATGAACGTGGCCAGCTCGGCCTGTTCCTTCGCCACGTCGTCCTTGCAGTCGGCGCGCTCGCGCTTCTTGTGCGCCACGTAGCCCTGCGCGCTGGTGATGCCGACGATCTCGACGTCCTCGGGCGAGTACTTGGCGCGCATCGCGCGCACGTTCGGGAAGCTGCCGACGCAGGGCCCGCACCACGTCGCCCAGAAGTCCAACACCACGACCTTGCCCTTCAGGTCCGCGAGCGTCTTCCATGAAGGCGTGCCCTCGGTGCGTGCCAGCCACGTGATATCCATCGCGGGCGCGGGGTGGCCCAGCAGCGCGCCGCGCATCGCCGCGCCGTCCAGCAGCGCCGCCATGCGCGTGAGGGACTTCTGCTTCTTCTCGTCGGTGGCCTTGGCCAGGCGCTCCTTCACGGCGCCCAGCACCTGCACGCGCGCTGCCTCGGCGTCGGCGCCGGGTGCCGCACGGCCCATGGCCTTCGCCCACTCGGTGCTCATGCCGAACACCTCGCTGGGCGCGTCGGGCACGAACGATGCACCCAGCGACTTCAGCTGCGCCACGTACGGCTTCAGGTCGGCGTCCTCGCACTCGCCGAGCATCATCATGAAGGTGCGTGCGGAGGGGCCCGCGAACCCGTCCTTCAGGCCCGGGTGCCCCAGGAGCGCGGCCGCGGCCTTCGACTGCGCGTCCGCCTCCTTGCTGCCTTCCGCGCCGTCGGGCATCGTCGTCACCGCTGCGACGGCGAACGCAAAGCCCTCGGCGTCCGGGCGCTTGGCTCCGGCGGCGAGCGCGGCCGAGAGCTCGGCCAGCTTCTTGTCGCCTGCCATGCGGCACAGCGTCGTCGCCGGCGCGATGCCTGCCGCGTCCAGCTTCGTCAGGTCGACGCTTTCCAGCGCCTGGGCGGCCAGCTCGGCGGCCTTGGCCTTCACCGCCGCGGTCTGCTCCTTCGTCATCGGCCCATCGGACTTGGCTGCCTTCTGCATCTTCGCCATCTCGGCGTAGATGTCCTGCACGCGCTGCTCCAGCGCCATGGTCTGCGTGGCCGCGGCGGGCGAGGGCGGCGGTGCCGGGGGTGCCGGAGGCGCGGCGAGGAGGAGCGCGGACAGTGCGAGCGTGGCCAGCATGTGGTGCCCTTTCTTGGCGGAGTCGGTGCGCGGGACGCCTGCCCCACGCCACGTTCAGGCTACCCGGCGTTCGGCGGGCGTCCGCGCGCACGCGCTCACCAGGTGCAGTTCACCTGCAGCGTGAAGACCGCGGCGTTGCTCGAAGTCGGGTTCTGCAGCGGGTTCAGCACGAACTGGATGTCGGGCTGCAGCGTGACCGTCTGCGTCAGCTGGTAGACGTAGGTCAGTTCGAAGCCCCACTCCTGCGGGTGCAGGGCCAGCGGGTCCGCCGCCTGCATCCAGTAGACCCCGCCGGCCAGGTAGGCCTGGTCGCTCTTCATGAACACGTCGTCGGTCTGGCCGGCCAGCACCAGGCCTCCGGAGACCTGCGTGCGGGCTCCCCCCTGGATGGTGACGTCCGGGTTCCCGAATCCCGCTCGGCAGAACACGCCCAGCGGACCGTCCTTCCACAGCTGCTGCTCGACGTTGAAGTCGCAGCCGAAGCCGCCGTGGCCGTCGACGGTCGCCGCGTACGGCAGGATCCGCAGGACGCCACGGCCCATGCCAAGGAACTCGTCCTCGATGAAGCCCACCTCGAACATCGTGGTCATGTCGTCCCAGCTCAGCAGGTTGAACGCGTCGCCGCCGGGCGGCAGGTTGTTCTGCGCCAGGGCCCAGATGGCGTAGAAGCTCTCGATGGGCTGCCACTGCACCACCACGGCCAGGCTCTGGCAGGTCCACGGCATGGTCGCCTGGTTGATGAACTCGTTGTTGAGCAGCTGGTTGTACGGGTTGTTCGAGTACGTGTTCAGGTCGCAGACGTACTCGGGATCGAGCATCCCGCCCATCGCCAGCAGCTTTCCGTCGAAGAACGACTGCTGCCACGCGCACTGCGTCAGGTAGATGCTGTCGCCGTACAGCGAGCCGAGCGTCTGGCCCTGTGCGCCGATGTTGGCCTGCGGCGTCTGGACGTTGGCGTCGATGCCCAGCCCGATGCCGGCGTTCGCACCGAGGATCATCCACCCGTTGGTGCCGGTCAGTTCGTCGCTGGAGAAGACGTTGATGCGGGACGTGAACTGCACGCCCCATGCGTTGAGCGTCGTCGCCCTGCCCGGGATCGCGTGGGAGAGCGCGCTGAAGTCGTACGCCTGCCAGACGGCGTAGTTGATGCCGTACTCGGCCAGGGCGTTCTTCACCGCCTGCGCGGCGTTCGAGACCGGGTCGCCCTGGAAGAGCGCCCCATCGTGCAGGCAGCTGCCGCCCACCTGGTTCGACGCCGCCAGATAGGGCATCAGGTCGGCGGTGTCCTTCGGGAACCAGCGCATGCCGTGCTGCTTGGAGTCCAGCACCTGCGTCAGCGTGCCTTCCTCCATGCGGCCGCGCATGCGCCAGAGGTCGATCTCGGCGCCTGGGCCCGCCTGGCGCATCATCAGGTCCGGGTCGTCGGGCGGCGGCGAGACCGGGTTGCGCGGCGCGAACATCGTCTGCCACGATGCAAGCGGCGGGGGGGGCGTCTCGCCGGGCGCGGCGGGGCTCCCGCCCGCCTGCTGCAGCGCGATCGATGCCGCGAGGATGGCTGCCGCATCGGTCATGTCAGAGGTCCGGCGTACGGTCCCAGCGGCCCAGCCGGTCCTCGATCGCCTGCGCCACGCGGATGGCGGTGCCTTCGTCGAAGAGCCGCGCCATCACGGTGACCGTGCGCGGGGTGCGGGTGTCCTCGAAGCCGCAGCGCGCCACCGCGCAGGGCTGGCCCGTGGCGTTCGTCAGCGTCAGCATGCCTCCGGCGAAGGGCGGGCACACGAATGCGTCCGCCTGGCCGAAGAACGCGTGCATCGCCTCCATCGCGCGCCGGCGCAGGCGCGAGGCCTGGACCATCTCGATCGCGGGGATGAA
>JBIKJV010000399.1:0-4509 GCA_044360755.1 Phycisphaerales bacterium | reverse complement strand
CGCGACGACCTGTTGCAGCCATTTCAACAGCTCTTTTAAAGCTATATTTGTTAGCCATGTCGTTACGCTCGTTTTTATCGCTAGTTGAAGCCGCGCCATATACTGGAGCAGATGCGATTTTCTCAGCTGCACGCTTTTGCAATTTCTCTAACACCTCAACCTCAGATCCAATTGAATCCAATCTTGCGTCGATTTCGTTAAATCTAGTTTTCTCAGTGTCAGTCATTGAGCGCTGTTCAGCGTTAATGCTAGTTTGCAAGGTGTTTAACTCTTCGATTAAACGTCCTTTTTCCTCGTGTAAGGCTTTAATTTTCATGTTATTTATATTTTAATTTTGTTATTTCTATTAAATCGCTTTCGTTCACCTTTTTTGGCTTAGTCGCTAATATGCTGCGAGCCTCGGCCACTGTGTCCTCGTAGGCTGGATATGTAACCGGGCTAACATCTAGCAACTTGTCAATTTTGCGCACAATGTGCATTGACATATCGCCGTATTTTTCAGATTTGCCCCATGAATACTCCTTTACAGTAAATGCAAAGCTACTCTGTGTTATATCGCCACGCATTATACTGCGAGCTACTTGCATGTGTAGTGGGTTTTCATAGTCGGGCACCCAGCTATATTCCAGGTTACCGTCTGAGTTAACCCATATGCGCGCTGTGTTGCTTTTGGTTCTGCCCAAAATTGCCTCGGCTTCGTGATTGAATAGCACTCGTACATCATCTTCTAAAACTTCGTCGAACGCTCCGCGCTCTATTTTTTCTTCAAAAAAACGCAAATCGGTTACAGTGTCAACCACTGCAGCAATGCCGCCAAATTCCTTGGGCATCGCCTCACCTTCACTGCGATAATTTATCGTGCCTATTGCTCGTTTAATTGTTTCCATTTGGATTATTATTTTTTGATGTTGAGGCTAGTAGTTGCTGTATTTTAGCGTCCATATATGCCTCAAATTGTTGCTGTGGTATTAAATTAGCCTCGGCATAGTAAGTGTCACCACCTTCAAAGCCGTTGGCGTCCTCAAATGCTCTAGCTTCATTTGGTGATAACCAGCCGCCTCTGATGCCTTTATTGTAAAAATCTGCGCGATCATTGGCACTGGCTCTCAACAATGAATTAAAATTAAACTTAAAATAATAATAGGGTTTATCTATTTCCTGCAATAATTTTCGGTTTAATTCCTGTTCAATATTCTTGCAGTATGCCATCAATGTGCGCGCGTAAAAGTCTTGATACTCTTGCTCAACACTTGATTTAATGCCTTCCTTTGCTCCGATCATGCTAGCAGGCACCCCAAAAATACGGGCTATTTCCTCAGCGCTAAAAGTTCTAGATTCAATATATTGCGCCTCCTGTGGGCTAAGTGATAAACGCTCCATTTCCACGCCTTGTGGCAAAACGGTGCTGCGCATATTACCGTCTATAACGTCGTCAAGTGATTGGCGCAACGGTCTAGCCTGGGCTTCGTCAATTTTACCCGCAGATTTTAACAAAAATTTCAAGGTTCCGTTTTTGTAAACAGATGCGCTTGATTTTATCGCTGCTAAATCAATGCCCAATGTTTCTGCATGTAGTGTAATTGGTGATTTACCAACTAACACGCTGTCAAGGCTCAAACCTTTAAAATGTAACATATCAGTCGCAGGCACTACCGAAGGGAAACCAGGCTGCTGCACTCTATAAAATAACTCGCCATCGCTCATGTATGGCGTAACATTGCTTTGATGAATAGGGTGTAATGCAATTGGAATAAATCTCGCGTCACGATTTATAAATGCGTAGGCGTTACCGTTCAATACCAATTGCGACACCATGTACTTGGTGAAATCAAATTTAGTTTGGTAAGCATTTGGCTCATTAACAACGCTTTGCCCATAATGCGCGTAGATTACTTTTCTTTCATCTTCGCTCTCGTAGTACAATTTCAAACCGAGCGCAGCGATACCATCAGAAATAACGCGCACACAAGCGTGTACACTCGCTATACTCATGGCGCTTTCTTGGTTTACACTCTGCCCTGAGGTGGTTTGTTGCCCGAATAATGATGACAACGATTTTATTAGCCAATCGCTTGGAGCGGTTAGGCTACTACGCTTTTGCGCTGTTTTGAATATGTTAGGAAATAATCCCATTGGTGCAATATTAAATTTAATCTTATTCTACGCTGTTACATTTTACCCAACGCGATAATGTCGCACGAAATACGCCATAACTACTGTATTTATAATGACCATATTTACTTTTAAATAATTCCTCTACATACCAATACGCGTCCTCATATTTTTTGTGGTGCGGTAGCGCTGTGTAGTAGGTGCGTATAAAATCGTCGTGTGAATAGTTCATATGCTTTGAAACCAAAACTCTTGGTTATTATTTTTTTGAGCCTCCTGCAAATACGTTCCAAGCGCCATGACAATAGATACGGGGCCGTCGACCTTGTCGCCGCTTTTACTTTTATCGATTTTTATATTATCGGCTGGATCTCGTTTAAGCATCACATTTCCAAGCATCCAACGCGTTACCGGGTTACCGTCGTGCTGTAGGTTACGATTTTTAACCAATCGCTCAAATTCTTTTGTCGGTGCCGACATTGAACCGAAGCCCTGACCGAACGGGTACATGGTAAGCCCCGCGTTCATCAGGTCGTTAACTATCTGAGTAGCGTTCCATCTGTCGTAGGCAATCTCTCGAATGTCGTAAATTTCTGCAAGTTCAATAATTTTATGCCTGATAAACTCGTAATCGGTTACATTCCCTTCGGTTACGGTAATTAACCCGTCACGCGACCAATTACGGATAGCATCACCTTGCTGGTCATTGCGGCGCTTTGCCGCTTCATCCGGTAGCCAATACCATGAGCGCACAGCTCCCGTGCTAGGCCAATACAAAGAAAACGCGCAAAAATCCCCGGTTGTTGCCAAATCTAAGCCGCCGTAACATTCACCATGTGGTTCGGCGTCATTTTCACATTTCATCCAATTTTCATCAGAAATCCATGTTTGGGCTGTATCTGTCCAAACGTTCAAAAGCTTGGTTTTAAACTCGACCTCTTTGTGGCTTAATTCTTTCGCTTCCTGTAATCCCTCTTCTAACTGCCTTGGGTTTACACTCACTCCGTAGTTGGGGTTAGCCTTCGCCCAATTTATGGGCTCCATCCAATCGTCTCCGTCGTCTAGAGTGTAAATAACAGAAAATAACGCGTCATCATTTATTGCGCCTTCAAGTACTTTAGTGCAGTATTGCCTATGTCTATAGCACGCAGATTCACGATTGAAGCCTGCAGTGGTAATAACAAATAACAAAGGTTGCAATCTAGCGCCCATCGAGTTACGAATTACGTTATACAACTCATCACTAGAGTGAGCATGATATTCATCAATAACTGCAAAGTGCGTGTTTAGTCCGTCCTGTTTACCTGGGTTCCATTCAAGCGGCCTATAAAACGAATTCCCGTAATTAATCCGCCGGTTATTCACAGAGTTGTAAACATTAACGCCTTCGGCTATCCAGTCCACCTGTTTGCATACGCGAGCTGATTCTGAGAAAACCATCATGGCTTGATCTAGCTTTGTCGCCGCGCTGTAAACCTGGGCGCCCTCTTCACCATCGGCGAGTAATCCGTAAAGCATCAAAGCGTTGGAAAATGTCGATTTACCGTTTTTTCGCGGCACCTCAACATAAGCCCTAGTGTATCTTCTATAGCCATCAGGTTTAACAAACCCAAACAAATTAGCAACAATAAAATGCTGCCAGGGTTCTAGCTTAAAAAGATTACCGGCGTAAGTTCCAACAGTGTGCTCCAATGATTCGATAAACTCCACGGCGTGCATGTATAAATCCTCATTGAAGATTATATCTGTGCGCTGCAAGTCTGCCTGAAATCTATGCGCAGCCTTCTGTATCAATTTGCAACTCGGTATCTCCTGCGATAATATCGCATGGCAATATTTCTGTGCGTTGTTCAAAATTATTTAATTGAATTTGTGCTAAATATTCGTTTCTGTAAAAAAACACAGTATCGGATATCTCTCCGTTTTTGTCCACTCCGCGCCACTTGTTCAAGTGTTTACGCTCAATGATAAACCCGCCATTAGTTGGCTGTTTTCTGAATGATATTTTTTTTGCCATTTTTTAATAAATCTAATTTTGCCACCTTTGCCACCGGTTGCTCTTGTTTTGCAAGTTCAGACATATTGAGCAGCTTCATTATGCGCTGCGCGTTTGTAATTGCCTGGTTCCTGATTGCAATCCAAGGCGACGGCATTTCGCCACCGGTCCCGCGTGTGGTTGTTTTTTTCTTAGCCAATTTTGCGCAAGCCTCTTCATAGGTCGCCATTTCTACAGCAAAGGCTTTTATCAAATTTAAATCGGCCGCGTTTTTTTTGCCCGTAATTGCTTCGAGCGTTTCTGTGTAAATTTCCTCTTCTCTTTTACTATAAAAAATCATAATTTCCAAACAAATATAGTTAAAAAACGAAACTTTTTGTTTTCTTGGGTGTGAAGAAAAC
>JBIKJV010000280.1:0-4546 GCA_044360755.1 Phycisphaerales bacterium | reverse complement strand
GAACTGCCTGAATAGAAATAGGTTTGGCTGTTGGAATCATAGGGTGATAACTTTTGAAAGGTATACACATTCAAAGGATCTTTGCGGAACTGCGAGAAAGGAACATTCGAAAGATCATATAACGTTGCGTATCCCTTGTAATCTGTCAAATCAGAACTGACACCTGCATAGTTCACTCCTCCTGAAATATCATAACCAATGGCTGGTTCGCTGATAGGCAAAGCATCATTGAAGACATCACTACTCGGATCCAAGCCCATAAGATTTGATGCTGTTGGCAGTCGAATAAAGTTAGAATCATATTGACGAGCATATGTAAGATTACTGAGTCTTGTAAATGGATTGGCTGTAGGATTAAATCCTGACAAATCATAGAAAACATTCGAGGAGTTCGGTGTTTGGAACCACGTAAGGAAACGGAAGTTTGTATTGGGGAACGTGACACTAGTTGTGCGGAATATAGCATAATAGGTTTGATCTGCGTAGGCGCGGAAGTTGATTGTCACCATTGAAACATCCGAGAACCCTTGCTGAGTTTGAATGTAGTGATAAGGGGTTTCCTGACGTAGCCCACTTACATCTGCCATAAATGCTCCGCGATCGTGATATAAAAAGAGATTAGTTCCAGTGCCAAAGTTAGTTCCAGTGGCAACCGCTGAGACATTCATGGTATATGTATATCCTGAAGAATCAGTCGGCAAATCATTGGGCTTCGGTGTATCAAACTTGAAATAGTAGACTGACTTCTGAACTTGTAGCGGTAATGTAACAGCTCCACTATAAGATGTTGAGAACCCTTGATTGTATGCCACAGCAACATTGCTTATATCGTTATTTGTCAAGTTATTCAAAGACTGATTGTAGGTGTTGAATACATAGCTGTATGACGCATCAAAGAATCGAGCCACATTCCCACCCTGTGTAGCATTGTACTCTGCAAACCGATAATAGTAAGGAAGAGGCAGTGTTTCTACTTGAAGAGTTTGACGCACAGGACTTCTGAAACGGAATACCGTGTATTTTCCAGGTTGAATCGGTGTCACAATATCTCCTGACTTTGTTGTGGGATCTACATTGACATACGTATTACTGTTGTCGATAAATCGTGTTGTCCCAAAGGTTTTGCTTGGAATGTAATAAGGAACATTGCTTACATCAGATAAGTTGTAGGGACCATTAATAGAACCATTCAGATTTTTCATATTTGGCCAATACACCTTGGTATCAGTATAGTTGCTCTGAGATGTTGTAATAGGAGATGTTGTTCTTTGAAGAACATCCAATGAATACCCTGTTGCTACACCCGTTGCGCCTACACCATTTTGAATAAAGAGTGAGTTACTTAAATCATTGAAAAAAACGGGGGCATATGTATTGAAATCTACACCAAAATACAAAGCAAGATTACTTTGAAGAAAGTTATACATATTTGTAACGACTGCAGTGTTCACCTGAACATTTGTTTGAAGAGCAGCATATTGTGCTGATGAAAGACCAAGTCGTTGGAGTTCGGCTGCCAAAAACTTAGCAGTCTGCAAGTTAATCAGGTTTACCAAACTGGCATTCAAGTTGGATGATGTGATATTAATGCGATTATTGAACGTTTGGTATGAACATATGTATTCATTGACTAACGAATAACGGAATGTATGACGCAAACGATAGTAATCCAAGATATTGACAGTGCTACTGTTATATGGCTTTGCTAAGTTGTTGTTGATTAACTCCCCAATCACAGGATCATTTAATCCCTGTGATGTATACAAAATGCGCTGATCAATCGTTTCACCAGGCAATAAACTTGTTGTTGTTAGCGTAAGATTTAATGTAGAAGGACCATATTCTGGATCCAAATAGCATTCATACAAGACAGGATAATAGTATGCATACTTGATCTGATCAAGGGTGTAGGAACTTAATCCAGCAAACTGGGACGGGAAATAAAAACTCACAATGGTTGCCAGTGTTGGATTGTTTACAAACTCACGGCGAAGAGAATCATAATAGGTATCACCAGGCTGATTGAACCCCAAGCCCAAATCTCCTGTCGAGGCAAACTGAGGAATAAAATCAGAGATTCCATTTGGATAATCAAAAAATACTGGAGTGCGATTTAACTGGGTTTGAACTTCGTTTAATAAGGAGTTGATATCATACGTTCCTGTGCGAATGAATGATTTGATTTTATTTGGGACAAGAACACCAAACTCGTTAGGAATCTCACGACCATTTTCCAAGATTGTAATATCAGTATTTTCTTTGTCAGGGCGGAAATAAAAGAAAGAGGACAAAAGTTTCAGTTGAAGAATCTGGAACGAGGTAATGTTACGATAAATACGAGGGACTCGCAATGTAAAGAATGTGGGTTGCAGGTATACATTCCGATCTCTGTCTCGGCTATTGATAATCAAAATACTCGTTGCGATGCCCGTATTCATGTCGAACGATGTGCCTGTAAACGGCAATGTCTTATCAAACTCTCCCGACAAATCAAACGGGTAATATTGAACACCTTTTTTGGAAGGTTGGATCCGAAAATCCAGCTGTTTCGTAGGATTTACCAAGGAAGGTCCTCCCGCACGGACAAGTGAAAGAGGAGAACCAATCATATCATCAACAACATCATCAGATAATGAGGACTCTTCTGATGAGACTGATGATGCCTCTGATTTTTCTTCATCATCGGACATGTAGGGTCTATAATATTTGGGAGGCTGTGAGGACATGCCTATCTTCTTCCTGCTGAATAGAAGTTTCTTTAAAGTGGTGTTGCGGACTCACCTATTACTTTCAATGTTGTACGGGATTAGGAATGTCGGCTGGGTATAATCCAAGTCCGTTTTTAGTCAATATATTAGATCTTCAAAATATTACATCAAATATAACTGGGTTATCTCCTCTTCAACAGTTGAGTAACTCCGTAACGAATATTCAACAAATGGTCAACTTTGAACAAAAGAGAATCTTTGTGAACACCATCAGTAAATATGATCAGACACCCATCCAAGTCACAGATGATATTAACTTGAGCAATGCAAATCTTTTCATTAATGGTTCAGTCTTTACTGGCACTGGAACTGGTACTGGAACGGGGGGGCAAGTCTTTTTTAGCAGTGGAACAACGGGTATTTATATAACAAGTAGCCCAAGTGTATCCACCCCAGCCATAGGGTTTCAAATCAACGGACGAACAGTTTTTTCTTTTGATGCACAAGGTCGGGCTCTTTACTTTGATCCAAGCGGAATAGGAAATCGTTTCTGGATTTCATCAGCAACTCTTGTAGCAGATCGTCTACAAGTCGGTGGCACAAGGCTTGGGGCTGCATCCGGAAAGGTGTTAACTGCACTTGATGCCAGTGGAACAAGTTTCTGGAACTATCCAAGCACACTCCAAGGGGGTTCAACATCACTTTCACTCAGCAGCAATAAGATACATTTTATTACAGCAGGAGCATCAGCGGGTCGCATTGATGAAAGACAAAACTGGTATCTTGGAAAATCATCATTAAATGGTAACAATGATTTAGTCGCAAGCAACGACGTTACTGTCATTGGTGGTCCCTTGCGGTATCAAGGAGGAGGAACACCAACTGTTGGTGCCTATCTAATGGTTGGAGATGCGCTCGGAAACCTCATTGTCAGCACAATGAGTGTAGGACCTTCTTCCTTCGTGATTGGGGACCAAATCCAAAGTGGTGGAATGACAATGCGCGTTGATCAAGTTGATGCGAAAGCCGTTATCACAGGTGGAAGCACTGAAATCGCACGATTCTTAAGTTCAGGGCGTGTAGGTATTGTAAAATCAAATCCTGCTGCCACTCTTCACGTTGGTGGAACCACGATTCTTGAAGGGAATCTTACTCTTAGCACACCACAAGCCATCGCCGATTATGTTCTTACAGCACAAGATACAAATGGATTAGGACGATGGGCAAATATCTATCGCCTCTATGGTTCAACGAGTGCACAAGAATGGCGGCTCGCAGAAAGCACCAATGATTTCCGCGTAAAGTTTGCCTCAGGAACTGAACAAATCCGCATCAGTTCAGGAGGAGCATTCTTTGGTCTCTCCAGCAACTATAATGTCGATGTTAATGGAATGATTGCTGCTACAGCATTCTCATCCCGTTCTCCTCTTCGCTTTTTAGTCAACAAATCAACAGAAGTTGCCAGAATCACTGATTCTGGAAATATGGGAATTGGCATCAGTAGTCCAGCCACAAAACTCCATGTCAATGGGTCCATTAGTTCTGTTGGAAATGTATATGCTTCTGGATCTCTGACCATAGGTGGAGCTACAAATCTTGCTGGAAATGTTAGCTTAGGAAACACGATTACAGCAGTGGGCGGGGCATCGTTTGCTAATGTAACAACTGCTGGTGGTGCGACAATAGGAGGAGCACTCAATGTCACAGGTTCGGGAACAATCGGCGGATCTCTTGGAATCACGGGTTCAGGCACAATCGGTGGAAATCTTGGCGTCACAGGAACGACCACCTCTGGATCATTTAGTGGAAATGGAGCCAATATTACCAACATCGCTACG
>JBIKJV010000263.1:0-4555 GCA_044360755.1 Phycisphaerales bacterium | reverse complement strand
AGTTTATACCTCTTTACAACGCCTTGAGCAACCCACTTTACGGTCATGACGTAAGTTGGGACTTGAATATCTTGACCGAGACGAATACAGAAGTTTTGATTTGGAATCAGAATATTCTGCGTCGCAAAGATGCGTGATGCTCCGCCCCAATCTTCTAGCGCTTGCGTAAACCCAGCCACCGTAAGACTTTTGTAAACGAGCCTGTTCAAAATGACAGGCTTCGCACTCTTTGCGGGTTCAAGTGTGACGGGCTTAAAGTCCCAGCTGCGAGGTGCGGCTGGAGGTGTAGGAAGTTCGATGACTCGAATGTCTGTGACAGGCGGCACAGGGCCAGAAGGCTGTCCCGTTTGGAAAGCTCCAGCAGGTGGCCAATATCCGCCGTTGTTAAACACAATATCACTGCCGTTGCTATTAGTGATTGTGTTATTTTGCAGATTGATATTCTTAAAGCCCGGGATCAGCGTGGGGTTGTAAAGATCCGTCACGTCGCGATCGTATTGATAGAGAAAAAACGATGCGTCGTAGGGTGGATTGTTGAAGTTGTAGTACCAGCTAGCTGGCCCCGCGAGACCGACTGTGTTATTCTCGATCGTCACATCTACCATCGACGCGATCAAGGGCGCATAAGACGGAAGACCTGTCAGGCGCACCCAATTCTGCACCGTGAACGTAATAAACTGCGGACAAAGTGTCGCAGTGTTGTTCTCGATTCGAAGATTAAAACTCTTGTAAGAGTCGATGTAGATATGTTGGCCTTGATAGTTCGTGAATGTGTTATTGCGAATAATACATCCACGCGTGGCCGCTGGTGTAATACCATGCAACGGAGAGCGTTGATTAGTATTAAACAAGCTATTGGTAAAATCACAACCCTCGACAATGCAACCCGTAGCGTATTTTCCAGCAATACCATTTCCGGCCACGACCACGGAAGTGTTTGCTTCGATATAGCCACCGGGCGCAACCGTACGGCTATTCGCGCCGGGCGTGTTAAAGGAGCAATTACGTACGATCGCGCCTTTAGCATTGTCGGCCGCAGTCGTAGGCAGATAACATTGTAAAGCAAAAGCTTCAGCGTTAAGAGGCCCTACGCCAAAGCCTTTGAACTCACAATCTTCGATCAGGTTATTCGTTCCAATCAAGCGAACACCACACACGGTCAGATAAGCCGGATCGCTCGGGCTATAGTTATTATTATAGTTTCCGTCAAACGTGATTCCTGAGATTACACAATCTCCAGCATCAAATGATTGATCGGTGCCGATGTTAGAGTAAGTGTTGACAAGATAGATATTAAAGCCATAAGGTATAACAAGACCAGTTCGCGTATTGTTTGCGAACTTGATGATCGTCTTACCTTTACCTTTTCCAATCATCTTCATTCCGCGCATATACTTTGCGCTGAAACCCCAGAAGATCATGGATTCGATTGGCGTGGTCACGCCCGTGCCGCCGATGATGTATGTGCCTTCGTCGAACTCTACAACCCCGGTCTCATGGAGACAGAGGTTGATCGCTCGGGCACAGTTTGTAGAGCCATCAGCGATAGCTCCATAGTCTTTTGCTTTTGCCATAAATTACCAAGCCTTACAGCTCCAATATTTTGCACTGAGTTTTGATCCGGGATTATCACAGCCATGTCGCGCGCGAAAGCTCTTGCGATTTGCTGGGATATGTTTCTTGATCGCCATGTTAGGATCGCCAAAGCGAACGAGCTTTACGATCTTGCCTTCTTTTGCAAGCACAGCAGACTTCTTTGGTCCGCCGGGCGTGCTTTTTGGGCTATTATAGCCAGAGAATTTTTCACCTCGATATTCCATAATTATTCAGTATAATTAAACTTAATCGTGCGCCTTAATCATCACATAGCCAGCCGTCACACCCACACCAGCCGTGCTAACCCTAGCGCGCATCAAAGCAGCGTTGATGTCTACAACAGTCTGTTGAACAGTAGAGCTAGCCACAGCAGTCAAGGGCGCACCGATGCTGTACCATGAATCACCGTTGTCGTCGCTGCCTTCCAATTGAATGGCCGGTGCAGTTGTCGTGATTGCGCCGACGTTGATAACCAACTGAGCGCGGTTTCCACAATCACGGGTGTCAAGACTTGGCGTCGTGCTGTTAAGCGTAGTGAGACTGATGGTCCGATTAATCAATTGGCGGACCGCCTCGTTGTTAGTGCTGGACTGGAGTCGGTTGATTGAGCGGGTGAATGAAGGTGAGCCGCCACCAACTGTTTGGACGTATCGCACACGGTTTCCAGTCAAACGCATGATTGGCGAACGATACTGTCCGTTTAACGTGATGCGCGGGAAGTCGTAGACCTTGAACCAGTTGGTGCCGGAATCGTCGGACTCTTCAATGGCAACGTCCAATGTTGCAAAGCTTCCAGTGACTGCCGTGACAACTATGTTGACGCTATAGCAAATGCCGAACGTCGGAGTGAATGCTGACGTCGTTGTCGTCGTGGTCAATGCAGCCGATGCCACGTCCGCAATGATGCCGGGGAAGTTAAGGTTGGCGGCAGTAAGCGTTCCTGTGCCGATGTTGCTGGTGACTGTACCGCTGACAGTTACCGTTCCTGATTGTGTCACCGGCAGCGGGTTCATCGCTCCCTGCGCACGATTGCCCTGTATGTAAACGGGCATATTGGCAAACTTCTCAATCGAACAGAACGACATCGTCCACGTCGTCGAGGAGGCTGGCGCGGTCGTGCCATTGAATGACCAGACGAACAGGTAAAGATTGAGATTATCGTCTGGGATGTTTTCAACACGGTTTGCCCTAACCGCAACGGTCGGCGTCGTGGTTGTGGCTCGCACTTGATCAGCCCAGAACACCTCACGGCCGGTCAGCTCGCAAGTGATAATCGTACCGGGAGAAGCCGTTGTGTTAATCGTTGCGCTAGTGTCGCCCTGCGCCCATCCACGGCGTTGAGCGTCCAAGCTGATGGCTGTGGCTGTCGTTCCGGTGACGAGATTTCGGACGTAAGAATGACCGAAGACTGTCGCCGTACAACTACCGGACGCAGGCCAGCCAGCAACGGTGAGGTTGTAGGAAGTGCCAGCGACAACCGAGGCGATGGCGTAACGGCCGGGAACACCATTCGCGCCAACGATGCGGCCCACTTGCACAAACTGACCGACGCTCGTTGAGGTAAAAGCATGGCCCGCTTGAGCAACCGTGATGCTTGTCGCTGAGTTGATCGTGACAGTCAGACCTTCGCCAATAAGGTCGGCCAGCATGACAGCTAAGTTGGTGTTGGCAATGCGTTGCGATGCGACAACAGAGAACTTGAGCCGCATGGATCCACGCCAAGTGGTCGTCGAACGTGTGAAGAACTCAGCGTTGGCAGTAGTTCCAGCAACGATGGCCAGCGCACCGGATGCTTGGCTGTATGAGACGCCAGTGCCTGTTTGAGGAGTGACAAACTGGTCAGAGATTACCGATGCCCCGACTTGAGAAAACGACACGTTCCAAATTTCCTGACCGATTGCGCGGACGGGTGAACCAGATGCTTCATTGTCCAGAACGCGGGTCGATAGCGCAGGAGTCTTTCCGTCAATGGCAGAGGTAGATGACGCGATTGCCGACGTATCGACCTCGACGGCTGCCAAAGTGGTTTCCGTGGATGCGCCGGAAGGCAGCGGGAGAGCGGCGGCAGAAACGGGTTGAGTGGCTTGGAAGAACGTGCCGGTAACGGGTACTGATGATGCAATGCTGACTGGTTGGGTGGCCTGCCAGAATGTTCCACTGACCGGCTGAGTAACGCCAGAGCCATCGACAGGTAGACGACTAGAAACAAACGTCGACTGAAAATCCGCAAGAGACATCGGCCCAAGAACATTCAAGGCTCCGCTACCATTAGTAGATAAACCTCGAAGATTTGTGCCATCCCAACCGCCGACAAACGTAACATTGCCAGTAGGCGAAAGTACATTTGCACCATTAGTATAAACCGAAGGATTACTCGCCGTGATTGAGCCCGTAATTGGAATAGCTGATTGATCAGATGCAATAGTGACAGGCATTGAGTTGGCCATTGTCTTTTGGCCAAGCGAATTTATTTTGCCGTCAATACTTGAAAGCGAGGAATTTCCAGTCGTTTGAAGTGCTGACGTAGAAGCACCTGTCGGAAGCGCAATGGAACCGACTGAAACAGGGACAGCGCTTGCGCGAAGTTCAGCATCGGTGAGAGGCTGACTCAACCCAGTGTTTGCCGTCACAGTTCCGCTTACCGGCTGCGTTGCTTGGAAGAACGTGCCACTAACCGGAACAGCCGCTGCACGGAGTTGCGTGTCGGTAAGAGGCTGAGTAAGCCCGGTGTTGGCGGTAACGGTTCCACTTATTGGAACAGCAGAAGCACGAAGCTGAGCGTCTGTCAGTGGTTGGCTCAACCCGGTGTTAGCTGTTACCGTTCCAGAAATCGGAACAGTTGACGCGCGAAGCTGCACGTCGGTCAACGGACCTGTAACAGGAACAGACGATGCGATGCTGACAGGTTGAGTCGCTTGCCAAAACGTGCCAGAAACTGGCTGAGTTACACCACTTCCAT
>JBIKJV010000004.1:0-40585 GCA_044360755.1 Phycisphaerales bacterium | reverse complement strand
CATCGGCGTAGGTCAGCACCGCGCCCACGGTGGCCAGCGCCGTGACGGAACCGTCGCGGTAGATCTTGTAGCCGGTGGCACCTTCGACCGCGCCCCACGTGACGTCCACCTTCGCGATGCTGGTGCCGTCGGTGGCCGTGACGCCCGTCGGCGCGGACAGCGCACGGAAGCCGGCGTTCGCGACGCTGGGCGCGCCGATGCCCACCTGCCCACACGCGCGCACGACATACGGGTACGACACGCCGGGCGATGCCCCAGTGTCGGCAAAGGACGTGCCGCCGGCCGTGCCGACCTCGGTGGCACCGCGGAAGACGCGGTAGGAAACCGCGCCGGTCACGGCGGCCCAGGTCACGGTCACGCGGTCGGTCGCGGTGCCGTCGCTGGCCACGAGGCCAGTCGGCGCGGCCACGTTGCGGTACCCGGCATCCGACGCACCGGGAAGCGAGACGCCCCCTGCGTAGACGGCGCGAACCATGTACGTGTGCTGCACGCCAGGCAGGGCCGTGCTGTCGTTGCACGACGTGCTGACGATCCCGGAAAGCAGCGCGGTCTCGGAGCCGTCGCGGAACACGCGGTAGCTGGTGGCGCCGCCCGCCGGCGCCCACGAGACGACCACCTTGTCGGTGAACGCGCCATCGCTGGCCACGACGGTGGCCGGGCCGGCGTAGGCGCGGAATCCAGGATCAGCGGCGCTGGGCACGCTCTGGCTGCCCGTCGCGGCGCCCGTGGCGCGCACGGAGTAGGTGTAGGTGGTGCCCGCCACCGCGGTGGCGTCCAGGTAGCTGGTCACGCCGCCCACGGTCGCGATCGGCGACGCCGAACCGCTGCGCAGGATGAGGTAGCCCGTGGCCCCCTCGGGCGCGGTCCAGGTGATCGTGACGCCCGCCGCATTGGTCCCGTCGGTGGCCGTGACGCCGGTCGGGGGAAGCAGGTTGCGGAAGCCGGTGTTCGGCGCCGAAACGGGCGAGCCGCCCAGCGCGCCGATCGCCCGGACCCGGTACGCGTACGTGACGCCGGGCAACGCGTCGGCGTCGGCGTACTGCGTGACGGCGCCAACGGCCGCCAGCAGGTCCGCGCTGCCGCTGCCGACGGCGCGATAGACCTCGTAGCCCGCGGCACCGGCGGATGCCGCCCACGAGACGACGACCCGGTCGGTGAACAGGCCGTCCGAGGCAGCCAGCGTGGCGGGAGCCGAGAGCGCGCGCCAGCCGGAATCGGCGTCGCTGGGATCCGACATGCCCGCATGAAGCGTGGCCCGCACCGTGTACGAGTGCAGCGTGCCGGGCGTGGCGCCCGCGTCGCCGAAGCTGGTCACCGCGCCAACGCTGCCCGCGGCGCGGCCATCGCGGAAGATGCGGTACCCCGTGGCGCCGGGCGAGGCGGTCCACGTCACCGTCACGGCCGCGGCACTGGCGCCGTCGGATGCCTGCACGTTGGTGGGCGCCGCCACGGAGCCGACGAAGGTCTGCGTGTCGGACGCGTTCGTGCCCGAATTGAACGCCGCGGAACCGCCGATCGAAAGCGTCCAGACGTCGCGGATGTCGCGGTCGATCACGAAGTGCCCGACCCAGACCTGGTGCGACGCCGCCGCGCCCTGCACGATCGCGCCGCTCCAGGACTCGTACGTCGAGAGCAGGTCGCCGGCACGGATGTCGGGAGAGGTGGGGTCGGCGTTGTACCAACCGGCGCTCGTCGGGATCGTCACCGCGCCGGCGGTCGTGTAGTTGCTGAAGTTGGGATCGGCGGACGTCCCGTACGAGGTGTACAGGTGGCCGTCGCCGCCGTCGAAGCCGCCCAGCGTGACGAAGCTGTCGTCGGAATTCTCGGCCGAGACGTCGTCCTGCGCCTTCCACCTCGAGGACGCCCCACCGCCCTGCACGAACGACGCCCCACCGCCCAGCTGGATGTTCAGGTTGTAGACGTTCAGGAGCCGGTCGCTGGACGCCCCGAAGCCCGCGAAGACGTCCACGTAGCACCGTCCAGCCCCCGCGCTTCGGATGGCCGCCTGCCAACCGACGAACCCCGCGTGCGCGCCGGGGACGGCGGCAGCCAACGCGAGCACGGCCACAAGCATGGCAAGGCGGGTCTTCAGCATGGGGAGCAGGAAGGGTATCTCCACTATGGGATTCGATACGGTGCCGCCAAAGCGGGTTCGGGCGCGATCTCCCGTGAAGTTACGAACAACGGCCGGAAACCTGTGCCACGGTGGCTAGCATCGCCCCGATGCAGGCAACCCCGAACGCGACCGTCTTCCTGACCGGCGCCACGGGGTACATCGGCGGACGCCTGGCGCCGCGCCTGCTGGAGCGCGGCTACCGCGTCCGCTGCCTGGTGCGCAGCGCCGCCAAGCTGCGGGCCCGTCCGTGGGCCACGCACGAAGGCGTCGAGGTCGTCGAGGCGGACGTGGCCGACCAGGAACGGCTGGCCGCCGCCATGCGCGGATGCGTCGGCGCGTACTACCTGGTGCATTCGATGGACGCCGCGGGGCCCGGCTACCGCGGCCGCGACCGCGCGCTTGCCCAGGCCTTCGGCGCGGCGGCGGCGCAGGCGGGCGTGCCGCGGATCGTCTACCTGGGCGGGCTTGGCGAGGTCGGCAGCGGCCTGAGCGAGCACCTGGCATCGCGCCGCGAGGTGGAGACGGCGCTCGGCGCCGCGGGCGTGCCCGTCACCGCGCTGCGTGCAGCGATGATCATCGGCTCCGGCTCCGCGTCGTTCGAGATCCTGCGCTACCTGGTCGAACGCCTGCCGGTGATGATCACCCCGCGCTGGGTCAGCACCGAATGCCAGCCGATCGCCGTGCGCGACGTCCTGCACTACCTGATCGCCAGCCTGGAGACGCCGGCCACCGCGGGCCGCGCGATCGACATCGGCGGCCCCGAAGTGCGTTCGTACCTGGCGATCATGCGCGAGATGGCCTCCGCGCTGGGGCTGCCGCGGCGCTGGATCATCCCGGTGCCGGTGCTGACGCCGCGGCTCAGTTCGCTGTGGATCCACCTGATCACGCCGTTGCACTCGGGCATCGCGCGCCCGCTGGCCGAGGGCCTGCGCAACCGGGTCGTCTGCCGCAACGACGACGCCCACCGCCTGATGCCGCACACGTGCCTGGGGATCCGCGCGGCGATGGACGCGGCGCTGGCCAAGATCCACGCCGGCGCCGTCGAGACGTCGTGGTCCGACGCCGGGATCATGCCCGGCGATCCGTCGTGGGCAGGCGGGACGGTCTTCACCGACCGCCGCGAGATCGACACCGCGGCATCGCCGGACGCCGCATGGCGCGCGGTCTGCTCGCTGGGCGGCGGGCGCGGCTACTACGGTGCCGACTGGCTCTGGCGGCTGCGCGGCATCATGGACCGTCTGTGCGGCGGCCCGGGCCTGCGGCGCGGCCGGCGCGCGGCGGCGGACCTCCGGCTGGGCGATGCGCTGGACTTCTGGCGCGTGACCGCGATCGACCCACCGCGGCACCTGGAGCTGCGCGCCGAGATGAAGCTGCCGGGCACCGCCACGCTGACGTTCGACGTCGGCCCATCGGCGGCGCACGGCACGGGGTCGCACATCACGATGACCGCACGCTTCGGGCCGCGCGGGCTGGCGGGCATCGCCTACTGGTACGCGGTGCTGCCGCTGCACGGGATCGTCTTCCGGTCGATGCTGCACGGATTGGTGCGCGCCGCCGAACGCGGCATGGACCCGCCGCCGCCCGTGCGCTAGGGTGCGCACCATGCCACCCCGCCGACGCGCCGCCGCCGCAGCCGCCCCCCGCACGCAACCCACGCTGATGATGCTCGGCTCCGGCGAGCTGGGCAAGGAATTCGTGATCTGCGCCAAGCGCCTGGGGTGCCGCGTGGTGGCCGTCGACCGCTACGACGAGGCGCCCGCGATGCAGGTGGCCGACGCACGCGAGGTGATCGACATGCTGGACGGCGCGGCCGTGCGCCGCGTGGTGCGGAAGCACCGCCCGGACTTCGTGGTGCCCGAGATCGAGGCGATCCGCACCACCGCGCTGCTGGCGATCGAGAAAGCCGGCACCACGGTGATCCCGTCCGCGACGGCCGCGCACCTGACCATGAACCGCGACGCGATCCGCTCGCTGGCGGCCGAGGAACTTGGCCTGCCCACCGCGCGGTACGCGTATGCATCCAGCGCCGAAGAGCTGCAGGCCGCGGTGCTGGGCACGCGCAGGAAGCCCGGCATCGGCCTGCCGTGCGTCATCAAGCCCGTGATGAGCTCCAGCGGCAAGGGCCAGTCGGTGGCGCGCACGCGCGCGGACATCGCCAAGTCGTGGAACTACGCCATCGCCGGCATGCGCGGCGACACGCGCACGGTAATCGTCGAGCAGTTCATCGACTTCGACTACGAGATCACGCTGCTCACCGTGAAGCTGCGGCAGTCCGCGGGCGGCGGCACCGTCTTCGTGCAGCCGCTGGGGCACCGCCAGGAGCGCGGCGACTACCAGGAATCGTGGATGCCCTGCCCCATGAAGCCGGCGCTCGTGCGCAAGGCGCAGCGGATGGCCAAGGCCGTCACCGACCGCATCGCGGGCCCCGAGGGCGCCGGGCTCTTCGGCGTCGAGTTCTTCGTGCGCGGGAACGACGTGATCTTCAGCGAGCTCTCGCCGCGGCCGCACGACACCGGCATGGTCACGATGATCAGCCAGGACCTGAGCGAGTTCGAGCTGCACCTGCGCGCGGTGCTGGGGCTGCCGATCCCGCGGATCACCTATCGCGGCCCCTCGGCCAGCGCGGTGATCCTGGCGGACTTCGATTCCGACCGCGCGCCCGCGTACACCGGCATCGCCGACGCGCTGCGCACCCCGGGCGTCGAGGTGCGCATCTTCGGCAAGCCGTCCGCGCGCCCCTACCGACGCATGGGCGTGGCGCTGGCCACCGGGCGGACCGTGGCCGAGGCACGCCGCACCGCGCGCGCCGCCGCGGCCAGCGTGAAGGTCGTGAAGCCCGCCGGCCGCCGCTGACCGCGGCCCCGTGCGCCGCCACGGGCCGCGTTTCGCTACCTTCCCCGCATGACCCTCCTCCTGGTCAGCGCGGCCCTCGCCTACATCATCACGCTGTACTTCCTGACGAACCCGCTGGGGCACTCACGGAAGTTCATGTGGCGGCGGTTCATGAACTGGTTCCCGCTGGGGATGACGTACTCGTTCCTGTACATGGGGCGATACAACCTGACGGTGGCGGCGGTGGCGCTGGGCGCGCTGATGACCAAGAAGGAGTTCGGCTTCATCGCCAGCGCGGGCGCGACCACGTATTCGCTGGGCCTGCTGTTCGTGGGCCCGCTGGTCGACAAGCTGGGCGGCAAGCGCGGCATGCTGATCGGCGCGCTCGGGTCGGCCGTCATGAACTTCGCGATGGCCGGCGTGATCTTCATGAAGCTGAACGGCACGCTGGACGTCAGCATGGGCGTCGCGCTGGCCGTGCTCTACAGCCTGAACATGCTGTGCCAGAGCTTCGGCGCGGTCAGCACCATCAAGGTCAAGAGCTACTGGTTCCACGTGCGCGAGCGCGGCACCTTCGGCGCCATCTTCGGCACGCTGATCTCGCTGGGCGTCTACTTCGCGTTCGACTGGGGCCGCGCGATCGCCAACGCCGTGCAGCTGGAGCAGCCCGCGGAACCGACCGTCGCGCGCACGATCCTGAACAACCTCTTCGCGCTGGACGGCCGCACCATCCCCGCGCTGTGGCTGATCTTCGCCATCCCCGCCGGCATCATGGTCATCTGGGCGCTGATCGACGTGATCCTGCTGAAGGACACGCCCGACCAGGCCGGCTTCGACCCGCTTGACACCGCCGATGCGTCCGCCGACGAGACCCCGGGCCAGAAGGTCGGCTACTTCCAGATGATCTGGAAGGTGCTCAGCAACCCGATCATCCTGATGATCGGCGTGGTCGAGCTGACCTCGGGCGTCCTGCGCGACGGCATCCTGAACTGGTACCTGCTGTTCTCCAAGGAGACCAAGCTGGGCGTCACGCACATCGTGGACAACTGGGGCTTCTGGGGCTGCGTCACCGGCATCGCGGGCGGCTTCACGGCCGGCTGGGTCAGCGACCGGCTGTTCCAGTCGCGGCGCGCGCCCAGCGCGGCGTTCATGCAGATCGTCATGTTCGCCACCACCGGCCTGATGCTGCTGAGCCTGGCGTGGGCGCCGTTCGACGCCACGGCCGAGTCGATCGGCGCGGCGCCCGGCTCGTTCGCCGACTGGTTCCTGGCCGCGCGGCCCCTCGTCATCGGCATCTGCGCCGTCGGCACGATGATGGCCGTGATCGGCGTGCACAGCATCATGTCGGGCACCGCCACGGCGGACTTCGGCGGCAAGAAGGCCGCGGCCACTGCCACCGGCATCGCCGACGCGTTCAGCAAGCTGGGCAGCGCGATCCAGGCCTTCGCGGTGGGCATCCTGGCCACCAAGAGCTGGACCTACTGGCCGATGTTCCTGTTCCCGTTCACGATCATCGGCCTGATCTTCGCGATCCGCATGTGGACGCTGCTGCCCAACGCGACGCGCAAGTACCTGGCCGAGGTCGAGGGCAAGACCGTCGCCGGGAAGTGACCGGGGCGCACGGGCGGCGCGCTCCTATCATCGCGCGCCATGATCGCGCTGCTCGCCGCATCGGTGGTCCTGGCCTGCTCGCACGCTGGCGCCGCGAAGGCACCGGACGACGCCACGCCGGTCAAGGTGTTCGTGCTGGCCGGGCAGTCGAACATGGAAGGCCAGGCCGTCGTCGACCTGGGCGGCACCGACTACAACGGCGGCAAGGGCACGCTGCAGGCGGTGCTGGCGGACCCCGCCACCGGCGCCGCGTGGGCGCACCTGCGCGCGAAGGACGGCCAGTGGACGGTGCGTGACGACGTCTGGGCGCGCTACACCCCCGAGGGCAAGCAGCCGCGCACTGGCGCGCTGGGCCTGGGCTTCACGCCGTACCTGGACGCGCACCACTTCGGGCCCGAGCTGGAGATCGGCCAGGTGCTCGGCAATGCGATCGACGCGCCGGTGCTGCTGGTGAAGACGGCGTGGGGCGGCAAGAGCCTGTACGTCGACTTCCGCCCGCCGTCGTCGGGCGGCACTGCCGGCCCCTACTACCGGCGCATGATCAGCGACGTGCAGGACGCGATCGCGCACGTGGGCGACGACTTCCCCGCGCTGAAGGGACGCCGCACCGAGCTGGCCGGCCTGATCTGGTACCAGGGCTGGAACGACGGCTGCGACCCGAAGCGCGCCGTGCCCGAGTACGAGCAGAACCTGGTGAACCTGATCAACGACGTGCGCCGCGACCTGGGCGCACCGAAGCTGCCCGTCGTCGTGGGCGAGCTGACCGGGCCGTGGGTGAAGGCGCCCGGCGAATGGGACGCGCTGCGCAAGGCGCAGGCCGCGGCTGCCGCGCGCCCGGAATTCCGCGGGAACGTGGTGTTCGTGCCCACGGCGGCGTACGTGCGCGACCCCGAGCAATCGCCGAACCCGGGCCACGGGCACCACGAATTCGGCAATGCCGAGACGTACCTCCTGGTGGGCGACGCACTGGGCCGCGCGATGCGCTCGCTGGCCGTGCCGGGCTCGCCGGCGTTCGTGCCGACGCTGCCGAAGGCGACCGCCACGAAGCCCGCCGGCAAGCCGGCGAAGGCCGAGATGGCCGGCTACATGCTGGTGCCCACCGAGAAGGTGCCTGACGAATTCAACGCGGGATTCTCGCTGTACGCCGCGGCGTGGCCGGTGCTCGACCGCTACCCGGGGCACCGCTTCCAGACCGGCCTCTTCGGCACCTGGATGCACGCGCAGTACGAGGGCAAGCCGCCGAAGGACCTCTACTCCGACATCGAGGGCGGCCTGGGCTGGTGGCGTGACACGCGCTTCCCCACCGAGACGCCGAAGTTCATCATGGGCGGCGTCGCGGTCAACTTCGGCGAGATCGCCAACGGCCCCGCCCACGGCGCCGGCGACTGGAAGGATCCGCGCGGGCTGTACGGCGTGGCGCAGCTCTCGCCGCGGCTCCTGTTCCCGATCGACGGCATGAACCTGCGCCAGGGCACCTGCGGCGAGCTGTTCGGCTACGGCTACCTGCCGCTGCCGCTGGCCACGCCGCGCGCCGCCGGCGCCGACGGCACGCCCGCAATGGGCGCCAACTGCTGGACGCTCTTCCTGAACACCGCCAACTTCAAGGGACCGGTGTGCTTCTTCACGCCGTGGTTCTGGGCGCGGTCGGCGAAGGACAAGCCCGAGCTGGCCGGCCTGCTGCTGGATACGCGCGCGTCCGACCCCAACAAGGCGTTCCAAATGGAGACGCAGTACGTGCCCGCCCTGCTGCAGGCACCCGGCGCGGGCGGCGAGGACGCGCCGATGTTCGCGCGCGTCGCGCCGATGTCGTTCCCCGCGAACGCCGACGGCCGCACCGTCGTGCTGCACCGCATCACCAGCTACCGGCGCTCGGCGCTCTTCGACGCGGTGGAGCGCTGGTTCAACGGCGGCGCGCCCGCCAGCGGCGCGATCGACCCGGCCGGCGCCAGCCTGCAGGCCTTCAAGCAGGGCGGCGGGTCCACATGGAAGCTCTACCCCGACGGCGCGCCCAAGGAAGAGCGCACCGCGATCGACTGGGCGTCCTTCGCCAAGCCCTGGGTGCCGGACCCCACCACCTACGGCTACGAGTGGGACCCGCGGCTGGTGAAGCGCGTCACCGGGTCCGCCGGCGGCGCGCGCGTGCGCATCCCTGAGTGGTTCCGCCTGGACCCCGGCCCGAAGGCGCGCTGGACCGTCGTGGCCGCGAAGGACGTGCCTGCCTCCACGGGCCTTGCCGCCGCGCGCTTCGAACGCCCCAGCGAGAAGGCGCAGCCGGCCTACGACACGCCGTCGGAGAAGGACAGCGCGTGGGGCACGCCGGGCCCCGCCGCCGGCCCGTTCCAGGTGACGCTGGGCGACGGCAGCGTGGTCACGTACTGCTGGTACCGCTTCGCCGACCAGCCCGCGCTGCAGCACGCCAACATGACGCGCGACGAGCGCGAGGCGATGCAGCGCAAGGTGGAGCTGCTGCACCGCAACTGGCCGCCGGACCGCGACTACCTGCCGCCCAACACGGTGGGCACGCTGGCGCAGCTGGACCCCGCGCAGCTGGTGAAGCCCCCGAAGGGCCTCGAGATCGGATTCGTGCCGATCGCGACGCGCCAGGAGATGCCCCCGAAGCCAGCGCGCGCCACGAAGTGACAGCGCCCGCCGCTCACCACGGCACGTCGATCCGGCGCCACTCGCCTTGGCTGGCCGCCGGGCACGCGCCCGATGCGAACCACAGCCCGCGCCCGCCGGGGTCCGCGACGGCCGAGTAGATCGTGCGCAGGTGCGAACTGCCGCGCCCCGGACGCAGCTCGACGCGTTCGTCGGCCAGCACCTCGACCAGATCGTCTGGCAGGTGGTCGGCGGGCTCGTCGGCCAGCAGCGCGTGCAGGCGGCAGTAGCGGCTGACGGTGCCATTGCTGGCGGACTCGCGGCGGCTGCCGCGGACCAGCGCCTCGGCCGGCGTGGGGTGCTTGTGGTGCGGGTGGTTCGTCGCCAGCAGCGCGCGGTGCGGGCCAACCTGCCAGGGGTCGATGCGCCGGTACCCCGAGCGGCTGCACTCGAAGATCGCCGACTCGTTGCGGCGCCCGTCCGCCGCGAAGAGCATCACGCCGCGGTCGCGGTCGGTGCGCTCGATGAAGCGCTGCACGTCGTCCAGCGTGGCGCAGGTCTCAAGCGCCTCGCGCATCCAGAACAGCCAGCTGATGCAGCTGACGCCCGGGCGCAGGTCGTCGGCCGCCTGCAGCGTGTGCATGTGCAGCCACAGGCCCTCGGCGTTCATGCCCGTGTCGGCGTCGATGTCGCCCAGCAGCCCCACCGCCACGCACGGGATGCGCCCCGGCACGCGGTGGAAGACGGCCGCGGTGCCGCGCTGCAGCGTGGCCTCGTACCAGTCGCAGTTGCGCGCCACCCACGGACGGCCCGCGTGCTCGACCACGACGCCGGAGCACATCGGGCCGTCGCCCGCCACCAGCGTGAGCGGCCCATCGCCGGCCGCGCTTGCGGGCGGCGCGATGTCGGCGTAGAGCAGGCACTCCAGGTCCGCGATCGCCGCGCCCGCGCCGTCGGCCATCGCCTGCATCTGCTGACGGAAGTGCACGGGCAGGCGCGCCGCCCACGCCGCGGCGTGCCGCGCCATGGCGGCCGTGTCGGTGCGCTTCAGCGCAGCCATCGACTGCAGGTAGCGGTCCAGCCGCGCGCGCTCCAGGAGATGCGTGCACGACCGCCCGTACGCGTAGCCCGCGTCCTCGATGGGCGCAGGCAGCTCGAGCAGCTGGAACGTCGGGTCGAGCATGGCCCCCAAGCCTAGGCACGGCCCCGCGCGCGGCGCGTGGCGCGCGTGGACCACCGCCGCGGCGGCGCCGGGGCGGCAAGGACTGGGGACCGATTCCACGCCCATGGGGCCGGGAACCCGCCGCCGCCCCGCCAAACCGCCCAGGATCCCTGTGCCGGCGGGCGCCCCGCGCACCGACAAATGCCCACCACGCGTCCGGATTGCGAATCGCCGCTTTGAAACTGCGCCTTGCGGGCTACATTCGACCCAGATGCCGCGCAATCGACCGACGTCCCGCCCGATCACCGCACTCTGCCTGCTGGCCGCGGTCGCGGCACCCGCCGGGGCCGACATCATCCGCCGCAGCGACGCCACCACCGAGCGCTACCGCGTCTCGCAGCTGCCGGACTTCGACCAGCTGCGGACGGCGACCGGCGACATCCCCGGCCTGGGCCTCAATGGGAACTTCCATTGCGCACCGACCGCCACGTCCGACCTGCTGGCCTACCTCTCGGCGCACGTCGTCGGCGGGATCGGCGGCGTGCCGGTCGAGACCTGGGCCGATTACGACGCGCAGGAGTACGCAGCCGCCAACGGCCTGATCGACACCGTCGGGGTAGTGATGGGCACGAACATCAGCCAGAACGGCACGCCGTACCAGAACCTCTGGCTCGGACTCCGCTTCTACCTGCCCGCCGACCAATTCACCGTCCTGCGGTTCGGGCGCAGTGCGGGAAGCAACAACGGCCTGACCACGCAGACGGTGGTGCGGTCGCTGACCTCCGCACTGGTCGAGCAGCCGCTCGGGCAGGCGTGCGTCTTCTGGATGCAGACCGTCGGCGGCACGAGCTTCTGGAGCATCGCAGGCGGACACTGCTTCGCCATCAACGAAGCGATCTGGAACAAGGTGACGGGCGTGGCCGAGCTGGACATCCGGGATCCAGCCGACAGCAACCGGATCAACCCAGCCGAGCCGACCAGCGCGCAGTCGACGTTCACCACCGCCATCTACGCCCCGCAGGACGCCACGTTCCAGCTGGCGGCCGGCGGCAGCATCACCGGGGGGCGCATGCCGGGATTCGCGTCCGGCAACACGCAGGGCGTGCTGTCGGCGCTGACGGTCGTGTACCCGCTGACGGTCTACACCACCGACTTCACGGGCAGCGTGCCGTACCTGACCCGCCCGCTCCGCTTCGAATTCGACGCGCCGGCGGCGTCGCACGCGTTCGGGGCCGCGCTGTCGCTGGCGGCCGCCGACATCGGCTTCGACTTCGTCTCGCAGCGCGTGTACATGGTGACGGGCAGCGCCACGAACGCACAGTGCGTGTGGCTGGACGGCACCAGCAGCCCGGCGACCGCCGTGCCGACCTCCGGGGCGATCCCCAAGCGCCTGGCCACCGGCCGCTTCGGCGAGGTCTTCGTGCTGGCCACCAGCGGCGCGCTGCTGCGCGTGCCGACGGCCGGGACCGGCACGACGTACACCCGCACGCTGCCGGCCGTGCCGGACGCGATCTGCTACGACGACGCGAAGGACCAGCTCTACGGGTACGTGGCCGCGACGCGCACGCTGCTGACCATCCCCCGGCTCGAGGGTGGGACCATCGTCTCGCAGGTGGCACCGTCGGCCGTCACCGCGGCAGGCGAGATCAGCATGTCGGTCAATCCCATCAACGGCACGGTCTGGATCGCGGGTTCGGCGACCAACGGCAAGCTCTTCGGCCTGACGCCCGGCAGCGGCGCGTCGGTCGCGTCGGTCGAGGTGCTCTCGAACTCCGCGGTGCAGGTGCCGAAGTCGCTTCGCACGCTGGGCGACGGCCGGCTGGTCTTCTCAAGCGGCACGGCGCTGCGCGTGCTCGCGAAATCGGCCACGGCAGGCACATGGTCCACGGACACGGCGTCGCGGCTCTGGAACGTGCCGACGGGCCCGCAGTTCGACCTCTCGCGCGATCGCACCGACGTCGGCTCGACCGACCCCGTCAATTCGCTCATCCTTGCGAAGCTGCCCACCGACGTGCCCGTCACCGCACCGTCCTGCGACGCCGACCTGAACTTGGACGGCAAGGTGGACGGTGCGGATCTCTCGGTCATCCTGGCCAACTGGGGCCACGACGGCCTGGGCGACTTCAACCAGGACGACGTCGTCGACGGCAACGACCTGGGCTTCCTGCTGGCGAACTGGGGCACCTGCCCCTGACCGCGCCGGGCGTCACTGCCCCTCGCGCCGCGGAAGCTGGTCCACCCGCAACCCGGGCGGCGGCGGGCAGGCGGGGTTGATCCACTGGATCACCGCGGCCCAGCCGGCGCTCTCGGCGTCGTGCGGCAGGTAGTCGCGGATCGCGGTCACTGCGTGCCACCCGTCGTGCAGGTGCGCGGTCAGCACCGGGTCCACCATGTGGCGTTCGCGCACCAGGCGGATGTACTCCTGCGCGGGCAGGCGCTCCTGCACCTTGCCGTAGCCCGGCATGCGGCTGCCGCCGAGCATGCGCCACAGGCCAAGCGTGCGCGTGACCTCGCGCATCGCGACGGTGAGCCCGCGGCCCAGCCCGTGGTGCTGGTGCGCGGGGTGCACCATCAGGTCCGCGCCGTACAGCGTGTGGCCGGCCGGGTCGTGGTCGGCGAAGGTGCCCTGCGCGGTCATCGTGTCCCACGAATCGTCGACGTGGAAGTGCGCCATCGTGACCACCAGCCCGAAGTGCGCGCCGGCGACCTGCCCCGTCGGGCGGTGGATCACCACCAGCTGCCCCTCCGGGAAGCGCTCGCGGTGCGCGGCCAGTTCCTCCGGCGTGTAGGGCCGCTCGGTCGGGTAGACGGCGGCGCAGATCGCCGACACCTGGTCCTGGTCGGACGGCTGCATCGGGCGGACTTCGTAGTCGGGCGGGAGCGCGGGTTCGGGGTGCACGCGCACACGGTAGCAAGCACACGCCACGCCACGATTGCCGCCGTATCCTTGGCGGACCATGCCCACCAAGGCCTACGCCGCCCAGTCCGCCACCAGCCCGCTCGCGCCGCACTCCATCGAGCGCCGCCAGCCGCTCGCCACGGACGTCGAGATCGACATCCTCTTCTGCGGCGTCTGCCACAGCGACCTGCACTTCGCGCGCAACGAATGGGGCGGCAGCGTCTACCCGATCGTCCCGGGACACGAGATCCTGGGCCGTGTGACGCGCGTGGGCGCCAAGGTCACCAAGTTCAAGGTCGGCGACCTGGCCTCGGTGGGCTGCATGGTCGACAGCTGCCGCACGTGCGACCACTGCACGCGCGGGCTGCAGCAGTTCTGCAAGTCCGGCGCCACCTTCACCTACAACGCGCCCGACAAGCACCTGGGCGGCATGACCTTCGGCGGCTACTCCGAGAAGGTCGTCGTGGACGAGGCCTTCACGCTGAAGGTGCCCACGAACCTGGACCCCGCAAGCGCCGCGCCGCTCCTGTGCGCCGGCATCACCACGTGGTCGCCGCTGCGCCACTGGCGTGCGGGCCCCGGCAAGAAGGTGGGCATCGTGGGCCTGGGCGGCCTGGGCCACATGGGCGTGAAGTTCGCGCGCGCGATGGGCGCGCACACGGTGCTCTTCACCACCAGCGCCGGCAAGGTGCAGGACGGCCTGCGCCTGGGCGCGCACGAGGTGGTCATCTCCAAGGACGCCGCCGCGCTGGCCAAGCACGCGGGCAGCTTCGACCTGATCGTCGACACCGTCAGCGCGGACCACTCGCTGGACCAGTACATGCAGCTGCTGGCGCTCGACGGCTCGCTGGTGATGGTGGGCGTGCCCCCCAACCCGCAGCAGATCCACGCCTTCAGCCTGATCATGCCCCGCCGCCACCTGGCCGGCTCGCTGATCGGCGGCATCCAAGAGACGCAGGAGATGCTCGATTTCTGCGGCAGGCACGAGATCGCCTGCGACATCGAGCTGATCCGCATGGACCAGATCAACGAGGCCTACGAGCGCATGCTGAAGAGCGACGTGCGCTACCGCTTCGTGATCGACATGGCGTCGTTGAAGCGGTGATGCGTCGATCACGATCGCAAGTCGCACTGGGCAGCCGGCGAGTGCCGCGCAGGCGCATCTTTGCGTCGACATAACCGGGATCTGACGCGGCGCTTGCGTCGTTTGAGGAATTCGCGCTCAGACTGACAGGATGCGTACCACTTCCGTCGCCACGCTGGCGCTCGCCGTCACGACCGCCACTCCGGGCATCGCCGCACAGGCTGGCGTGGTGCTCGACGAGGCCACCAGCGGAGACTTCTCCAACGACCGCCTGGCGCCGACGTCCACCCTGCTTGCCGCCGGCATGAACACGATCAACGGGTGGTTCGGCATCTCGCCGGTCGTGGACCAGCTGGACCTGGACTACGTGTCCTTCACGGTGCCCGAGGGCCACGCGCTCACGCGCTTCGTGGTGCAGGACGCCTACGTCGGCGGGGCCTTCTCGTTCGTCGGCATGCAGGCGGGGCCTGCGGTCACCATCCCGTGGGATTGGGCGTCGATCGAGTCGCCGCTCCTCGGCTGGTCCCACTTCGGGACCGCCTCCATCGGATCGGACCTGCTTCCGACGATGGCGATCTCGCCCGGGTCGGTGGGGTTCGCACCGCCGCTCGGGGCAGGCACGTACACGCTCTGGATCATGGAACTGGACCCGTCCGAGGCGTACCGCTACCGCTTCGGGCTCGAGGTGATTGCCATCCCCGGGCCCTCGGCAGCCTGGCTGTTCGCCGCAGTGGGCCGACGCAGCCGCCGCCGCTCAGAGTGACGAGAGGAACGCCAGGAGCGCCCGGCGGTCCTCGGCCGGCATCCCCACGAACGCGTCGCGTGCCCGCTGGGCTTCGCCACCGTGCCACAGCACCGCTTCCTCCAGGGAGCGCGCTCGCCCGTCATGCAGGTACCGGCTGTGCCCGTTCACGGTCGGCACCAGCCCGATCCCCCACAAGGGCGGGGTTCGCCACTCGCGGCCGGACGCATCGCCATCCCGGCGATCGTCGGCAAGGCCGTCGCCCATGTCGTGCAGCAGCAGGTCGCTGTACGGGCGGAAGGTGGCACCGCGCAATGCCTCGACGGGCGATGAGTCGCCGGTGCGCAGTTCGGGCACGTGGCAGGACGCGCAGCCGGCGCGCATGAATGCCGCGCGCCCGGCCACGACGCGCGGGTCCTCGGGCGTCCGCTGCGCCGGCACCGCAAGCACACGGCAGTAGTGGGCCACCCGGGCGACCTTCGACGCATCGACCTCAGGAGACCCTCCCGAGGGTTCACTCACCCGCTCGGCCTGCACGGGCGTCACGACCTCGGTGGGGAACCGTGGACTGGTGATGCCCATGTCCTCCGAGAATGCGGCCTGCACCTGGTCGTCCAGCGTCGCCTGCGATGCCTTCCAGCCGAGCCGTCCGACCCGCCCACTGCCGGCCAACCGGTGTGCACGTCCGGAGATTCCGTCACCGTCGCGGTCCTGAGGGTCTTCGCGCGCGCTGATCGCCGCGTCGTCCACGGCTTCCAGCAGGCCGACGCCGACGAGCTGCGGCCCGACGCGCAGCGAAAGCCTGACGTCGCCGGTCGGCCCATACCCCGGGTCATCCAGAAGCACGCGCCAATGCTCCGTCTCGTAGGCCGTCCCATCGGCATAGGCCCCCTGCTCGCGCACGGGCTCCACGCGGATCGTCGCCTCGGGGCGCACGCCTGGCACCGCTCGATCCTGGACCTGGCGACCGTAGACCGGGTGCGCCGCGCCATCGTGCGCGCGTGGGCTGACAAGCACGATCCACCCCGCCGCGGAGGCCGCCCCGCCGACCGGTGGCGTGCCGCGGCCATCCTCGGCATGGCAGGCACTGCACGAGTTGGCGGCAAAGAACGGCCCCAGCCCGTCACGACCCTCGGCCGAGCCCGGCGCGACGACCCAGTTGTCACGGAACAGCGCGTTGCCCACGCTGAAGGCTCGCCGATCCTCGCGTGAAATCCCCGGTACGGGCAGCGAGAACGCGTTGGGGCCTTCAACCTCGATGGTGGCCGGGCCCCCGAGGCGGCTGCGCGGGTCGGTGGCGGCCCCGGCCGCGGCCATGGCACCCGCGACCACCGCGACGGCGCCCGCAGCCAGCCCGCGGTTCATCCCTGGGGCTCCGTCGGCAGGGACAGGCCCATCGCACGTGCCCCCTTGCCGATCGCCTCGGCGAGCGATTCAAGCGACTCCATCGCTTCGGCGATCCGCTTCCGCTCGTCCGAACCGTCGGCGGTGCGGATGGCCCGGTCGAACGGCGCGGGGATCGCCTTGACGGCGCGGACCGCACGCTCCAGGCACTCTTCGACGGACGCGGCCGCGGCCGCATCGCGCGCCCGGATGGCGGCGATCGCACCGTCCTGCCCGCTGCCCGCGAGCACGTCACGGATGCCCTCGATGTCTGCGACGAAATCCTGCTGAGTCGTGTCGCTGAAGCAGCTGTGCTCCTCTTCCTGGTCGTGTGTCTCGAGGGCGACGGCGATCCGTTCGCCGGACATCTCGAAGCCGGCCAGGAGCGCCGGGCCGGTCAGGATCGCGCGCATCGCACCCGGGTCCGCGACGAACCGCGCGCGGTACGCGCCGCCATCGGCACGCCACTCGCGAGCCACCGAATCAAGATCCTCGCACAGCAGCTCGCAGAGCTCCAGCAGGTACTCGCGTCGCCGCGACGCCCGCGGGTCGGAACCGTCCATGAAGTCGGCGGCCGGACGCGCACCGGGCCCGTCATCGGAACGGTCCTCGCCCCAGAGCATGAACTCGATGGCGTGCCAGCCGGTACACACGTTGGTCTCGCCCCCGCGCTGGTTCAGCAACCGGAGGATCGGCCGGGCCAGGGAGGGGTAGGTCGCCGAGTCGCCGATGAGCCCGCGCAGCTTGGACCGGTCGGCGGGCTCGATGTACGACTCGTCGACCGGCCACGCGTTGATCCACGTCTCGCGCCCGCCGCGACGGGCATCGATCGGGCCGTTGCCGAATCGCAGGGCCTCGGTCCGCCCGTAATCGACGCGCGCGGCCTTCCACGCCGCCCGGGCCTTCGCAAGCCCCGCCTCCGAAGGCGACGCGCAGAAGGCGCGCACCTCCGCGCGAAGGGCAAGCGCCGAGGCAAGCGACGCGGCATACGCGCGCTCCGCACGCGCCGCATGCGCGGCGATGCAGGTGCGGTCGACCGCATCGGGGGCGGCCGGGGGCGGCGGCGCCCGAAGGACCGAACCCAGGATCGCGATCAGGGCGGCGACGAAGACGGAGAGCACGATCCCACGGTACGAACCTTCCCAGGCCCGCACGGCCGCGGCGGGCGCGAACGAACGCAATCTGAAGGCCCGCCTTGCGCATCGCTCACGGCGTGCAAGGAACCTTCCGGGCCATGAACATCGCCCTCCTTTCCTTGGCCGTCGTCACGACCGCTCACCACGCGCCCCTTGCACCGCGCCCCGGCGACGACGTCGCTGCGTTCACCGCGCTCGATGCCGCGCGCCGCCGGCTGCACGAAGACGTTGCGCGCTCGATCGTGACCGTCACCGCGTACATCAAGGTGCCGGAAGGGGTTGCGTACGAGGGGCGCTGGCAGGTGGCGGACGAGTCGCCGTTCCCCGGCTACGCCAGGGAGCACGTGTCCAGCGGCATCTACGCCAACGCCGACGGAACGGTGATCTGCTGCCGGAAGCCGCTCACCCTCGAAGGCGGCGTATTCGCCGAGAAGTTCGATGTCGAAACCGCCCAGGGCGAGCGGTTCGAGGCCGAGCTCATCGCCAGCGAACCCACCATCAACCTCGGGGTCCTACGGATCAAGCCCGGTTCCGGCAGCGGCTCGCTGGTGCCGGCACGCATCGGGAGGCTCGACCGGCTGGCCACCGGCGACACGGTGTTCGCCGTCGCCGATCCCTTCGGTTCATCGCGCACCTTCGCGCCCGGGGTGGTCATGGCCATGCCGACGGCGGCCTGCTACCAGGCGGACCTGACGGGAAGCCTGATCCACGGAAGCATGGCGGTCAGCGCCGGCTCGGTCGGCGGCGCGCTCGTGAACCCGGCCGGCGAGGTGATCGGGGTCATCGTGCCGCCGCCTTCGCTCGATCCGCTGGCGCGGCCGGCGCCGCTGCCGGAGGTCACCTACGCCATGCAGTTCGACACCGCGCTGGGAGTGGCCGAAGCACTGAAGCAGAAGCGCTCGAACGACTCGCCATGGCTTGGATTCTCGGTGCTTTCCGCCGCCGAGCTGAAGGCTCGCATGCACGACGATGCGGCGTTCGCCGCGCTCCCGAAGCCGGCGCGCGGGCTGTACGTCGACGACCTGTACGACCCGAGCCCTGCCAGCCGGGCCGGCATCCGTCGCGGCGACTGGGTGGTCGAGATCAACGGACGCCCGATCGCGGCGGTGGTCGACTTCCAGCAGGCCCTCTACTACTTCAGCGGGACCACGGTCCCCGTCAAGCTGTCCCGGGCCGGCGCCGAGGTCACCGTCACGACCACGATCGAGCGACGCCCGCCGGAAGCAAACCGCTGAGGCACCGTGGGATGTGCCGCGCCTCGCAGTGGTTCGTGAAGAAGACGGCCACGAAACGGCAACGTTCCTCACACGCATTCGACACGCAGGTCTCACCACATACAAGAATCCCGCAAAGGGGAAGTGAGCATGCGCTAGGCATCATTCCCCCACGTCGCGGGACGTCTCCGCGGCAGAAACTCAACGAACGCTCAAGGAGCACTCAGACCATGAACCGTTTCCACATCGCGCTCGGCTGCTCGGCCTCGCTCGTGGCGGCCGCCACCGCTGGCGCCCAGGTCGTCCGCACGGGCCCCTCGTCCTCCGCATCGCCCTACGTGCTGCCGATTTCCGGCGGCCCCGTCCGTGAGGTCGTCTCGATCCTCACCGTCGGCGACTCGATCGGCGGCTACACGTTCCTGGGCATTCCCGACGGCATGGGCGGATTCGCCAACGGCAACGGCATGATGGACCTCTTCATCGACCACGAGCTGACCGCGACGGCCTCGGGCCGCCGCCACTCGCACCAGCCGGCCAGCCACCCGACGGTCGGCGGCGCGTTCATCAGCCGCTGGACCATCAACACCGCTGCGGGCGCGGACTTCCTGCGCGTCACCTCGGCCGGCGATGCGATCCTGTCGACCGCCACGACCACGAACGGCACGGGCGGCTCGCTCTACAACTTCGCCCGCTTCTGCTCCGGCGACGTCCCGGCGACCGCTGCGCTGTTCAACGCCGCCACGGGCAAGGGCACCACGAACCGCTTCTTCATCTGCGGCGAGGAGTCGGGCACGCCCGGCCGCATGATCGCCGCCGACCTGAACACCGGCGTCGCCTACCAGATGCCCGCGTTCGACGCGTCGGCCGGCTCGTGGGAGAACGGCCTGGCCCGTCCGATGGCGAGCGACACCACCGTGGTGATCGGCACGTCCGACGGTGGCGCCAACCGCGTCTTCGTCTATGTCGGCACCAAGACCGACTCGGGCAGTTCCGCCGAGCGTGCCGGCCTGATGAACGGCACCTCCTACGGCATCCAGGTGCAGGTGAACGGCGCCAACGTGACCGCCGAGGACCGGGTCAACGCCTTCGGCACCGCGGCGACCGGCCCGATCTACACCGGCACGTTTGTCCTGGCGACCGGCGGCACCGCTGCTGGCACGTCGTTCCTGCGCCCCGAGGACGGCGCGTGGGATCCGGCCAACCCGCGTGACTTCTACTTCGTGAACACCGACCGCATGAGCACCACTTCGGCCGGCGCGCCCCAGACGCACGGCAGCCGCCTCTACCGCCTGCGCTTCAACGACGCCAACAACGTCCTGGCCGGCGGCACGATCGAGGCGGTCCTCGACGGCACCGACGTCATGGAGATGGGCGACAATCTGTGCGTGTACAACGACCTGCAGGGCCGCACCCGCGTCATCCTGCAGGAGGATCCGGGCAACCACCCCCACAGCGCCAAGCACCTGCTGTACACGGTCGATACCGACACCCTCGAAGTGATCCTTACGTCGGACTCGGCCCGCTTCGGCGCCCCCGGCGTGCCCGCGACGGCTCCGTTCAACCAGGATGAGGAAGTGTCCGGCATCTTCGATGCCTCGGCCGAGCTCGGTTGCGGCTGGTTCATCGGCAACCTGCAGGCCCACTACTCCCTGGCCAACCCGCTCGTCGAGGGCGGCCAGCTCTACGCGTTCTTCGCGCCCGCGGCCGTCGGCAGCTGCGCCGAGGACCTGAGCGCGCAGTGCGACGGCATCGTCAACGGCGATGACCTTGCCCAGCTGCTGGCGGCGTGGGGCCAGGGCGGCCGCGCTGACCTCAACGGCGACGGCGTCACCGACGGTGCAGACCTCGGCAACCTGCTGTCGAAGTGGGGCAACTGCGGTCAGTGAGTTGACCGCAGCAGCCATCGCTCCTGATTCCGTTCGCGCCCCGGCGGGCCCGTGTGGGCCGCCGGGGCGCGTTGCGTCGTGGAAGCGCACGCACCGCTGGGCACTCAGCCCACGCTCAACCCCAATCCGCCAGCAGCCGCGCCAGGTCCGCGCCGTCCACGGCGCCGTTGCGGTCCAGGTCGGCCGCGCACGTGCCGCACGCCCCCCACGACGAGAGCAGCGTGCCCAGGTCCTGCCCATCGACGCGGCCGTCGCCGGTCAGGTCGGCGGCCGGTGCGGCGATCGCAAGCGCCACGTCGTCCAGCTCAACCGTGGAACCGACGCCGTCCGCGCCGCCATCCACGGAGAGGTGCAGCATCGCGATGCCACCGGCCAGCTCCGCCGGCACCTGCACCTGGACCGGCGCGAACGCATTGGTCATCCCCGCCACGGGCCACGCGGCGCCCTCGATCGCAACCGGCGCCGGGTCGCCCGGCCGCTGGATCGCCGCGCGCAGCACGTCGCCGCCCGAAGCCGTTCCGCTGCGCCGCACCGCAAGCGACAGCGTGAGCGCGCGCCCCGGCGTGGGCCGCGGGGGCAGGTACGCGCGGTTGTGCACCAGCTGCGGACGCGCCGCGCTGAGCCGCGCGTACCAGTTGCCCGATGCGCTGGCCAGCGTGGCGCCGCTGCCGCCGTGCTCCGCCCAGCCCGCGCGCGTTCCCGCATCGAACGACCCGTTCTCCAGGATCGGCGCGGACGATGCCGGCGGCACGATCCCGGGCGGGATCGCGGGCCGCGCGCCGCCCGCGATCGCCGAGCGGAAGAACCCCACCTGCGCGGCCCCCTGCGGCCACCACGACGAACGCATCTGCGCCGTGATCGCCTGGTCGCCGTCGTCCGCACCCGTGCCAAGATCGACGGTTCCGTGGTACCAGAGGTGCGTGTCGGAGTGCGCGAACGCGTACCCGCAGCAGTTCAGCGCGCTTTCGCTCAGCTGGACGTTCAGCACGTTGGCCAGGGGCATGCCGTCGAAGTCCAGGCCGTTGATCAGCCCGCCGCCGTCCGCACGCCAGTAGTTGTCGGCCCATGCGACGTTCGCCCATCGCTCGGGCACCGGATCGCCCCAGTCGTAGTTGTAGGGCGCATCCAGCGTGCCGTTGACGGGGTGCGGGTCCAGCGTGGTCATCTGGTCGACCGGGATGCCCGCGATCGCCATCCGACGGATCGCCTCGCTCGCCACGCTCGCACCGCGGCTGTGCCCGATCAGGTGAACGCGGCGGCCTGCGAGCAGGTCGGCCGGCCCCGCGGAACCCGCGGCGTAGGTCGGTGCACGCAGCACCGCGTGCAGCACGTCGCCGGCCGCCTGCACGTAGCGCCAGTTCGGCCCCTCCGCAACGCTGCCGGAATCGGCCTCCCAGTTGAAGATCAGAACCACGTTCTGCGCGGCGCCGTTGCCGCCGTCGCCGGCCACGCGCGTCCACGTGCCCGACGAGCCCGTGTAGCGATACACCGCGCCCTCGCCGCCGGCACGCGCCAGCACGGCGGTTGCCAGCGCCTGGACCCACGCACCCTTCGAGTCCGGCGAGAAGCCGTGCACGACGACCGTCGTGGTCCCGCCGCCGGCGGTGGCGGCGCCGGCCACGCACCAGGCCAGTGCGGGAGCGACAATTCCGGCTATCAGACCTAGGGATTCCACGACCAAGAGTCTAGGATCGCCTGTCCCCGAACCAAACGACCAAGACTGGATTCGGATCCCGCCCTCCGAGGAATCGCCATGACCACGAAGCCCCTCGCCGTGCACGCCCTCCTTGCAGCCGCGATCGCGGTCCCCGCCTTCGGTGCGCCCCAGAAGGAGCAGGAGCACCGATCCACGCTGACGCGCGTCCGCGAGGGCGGCACACCGTACGACCCGAACCAGCGGCTCACGCCCTACGCCATCGGCCTTCCTGGACCCGCGGGCGGGGCTGCGTTCACCGCGCCGGACCCCAGCCTCGTCGCCAGCCCGCCCGAGTACGCGCCGACGCGCGGCGTCATGTTCCAGTACGGCAACAGCTGGAACTCGGTGGTGACCGCGTGCGTCAGCGCGCTCACGGGCAGCAACGCGTACGACGAGATCGCGTGGGTGGTCGTCGCGAACCAGACCACCGCGAACTCGGCGGCCAGCGCGTTCGCGGCTGCCGGCGCCAACCTGTCGAAGGTCGTCTTCATCGTCCAGCCGAACAACTCGATCTGGCTGCGCGACTACGGGCCGCACTTCATCTGGGAGAACGGGACGCTGGCAGTGGTGGACAGCCACTACTACCCCACCCGGCCGCAGGACAACTTCATCCCGACGCTTGCGGGCGACGGCACCTTCGGCGTGCCCACCTACGACCAGGGCCTCTACTACTCGGGCGGCAACTTCCAGCCCGGCCCCAACCGGTCGGGCTTCTGCACCGCGCTGGTCAACGTGGACAACCCGGCTTCGCAGGGTTTCTCCGAGAACCTGATCCGCGAGCTGCACCGCTCCTTCCAGGGCATCGACACGCTGCACGTCCTGCCGCAGCTGCCGACCTCGGTGGACGGCACGGGCCACGTCGACATGTGGATGTACCTGGTCGACGAGAACACCGTGATCATCTCGGAGTTCATCGCCGGCTCGAACGCCACCGCCATCAGCGTGACCAACAACGCGGTGCCCTACATGCAGGCGCTTGGCTTCGAGGTGTTCCGGCCGCCGGCCTGGAACGATGCCGCGGGCGTGCACTTCACGTACTCGAACGCGTTCCGCGTGAACAACCGCATCTTCATCCCCGTCTACGGCACCGGCGTGGTGCCGGGCGGCAACGCCGCGTACAACGCCCGCGACACCGACGCGATCGCGAAGTGGACGGCGGCGGCCGGCCCAGGCGTGACCCTGGTGCCCATCCAGTGCGCGAACATCATCTCCGCGTCCGGCGCCATCCACTGCATCGTGAAGCAGGTGCCGCGCTACGCGAACGCGCTTCCCTCGGCCCACGTCTCGATGCCCGCGCAGGGCGAAGTGGTGCTGGCCGGCGCGCCGCAGGAGATCCGCTGGAACGCCACGGACACCGGCAACGCGGCGCTCGCGAGCGTCGACCTGGCCTATTCGGCCGACGGGGACACCTGGACGAACATCGCCACGGGCATTCCCGATGTCGGCTCGTACTTCTGGGCGGTGCCCGCCACGCTGCGCTCCGAGACCGCGCGCGTGCGGGTGACCGCGCGCGCGACCGACGGCGACAGCGTGATCGCGGTGGGGAATCCCTTCCGCGTCAGCACCGGGACGCGGGCCGTCTACGACTTCTCGACCGGCGCGGGCGTCGACCGCTTCGTGACGGGGACGCAGACCACGTCGTGGGCGTCGGTGCAGGCGAACGCGCTGCCCGTGTCCACCGCGCTGACGGCCACGCAGTACGCGGCGCTCGCCACCTCCAACGCCACCGGCGGGAACACCGACGCCAACCGCTACGTCACGCCGACGGTCGCGACCGGCAGCGAGGCGACGCACGTGTTCCGCGTGCGGATCGCGGAGAGCCCGGCGTCGATCGACGAGCTGCGGATCGCCTGGGAGGGCTACGCCGACCGCTGCACGCAGGCGGAGCTCTACGTCTGGAACGTCGCGCTCTCGCAGTGGGGCAACGGCGCGGCGCTCGTCGGCCAGAACCGCTACGCGGACAGCTGGGCCGGCAACCGCGACGAGACCATGGTCGCGTCGATCCGATCGAACATCGCCAACTACGTGGCCTCCGACGGCACGGTGCGATTCCTCGTGTACGCGCAGCGCGCCGCCGACGAGACGTTCCATGACTACGCGTCCGTGACGGTCACGTCGCTCGACCCGGTCGCGGGCTGCACCGGCGACCTGGACGGCAGCGGCACTGTCGATGGCACGGACCTCGGCATGCTCCTCTCGGCATGGGGTGCCTGCCCGGGCTGCGTCGCGGACCTGGACGGCAACGGCGTCGTGGATGGGGGCGACCTTGGGCCGCTCCTGTCCGCGTGGGGCGCGTGCCCGTAACGCGGCAGGGCCCATCGCGCGGGCGCCACGCCCGTGGCCAGGCCCTCGTCCCCGGATTCGGCATCCGGCCACCCGGATCCGGCGAATCCGCGGGACCATGACGCTGCTTGCCCTGACCCGCTGGTCCGTCCTCCTTGCCCTGCTTGCGTGCACCCCCTGCACCGCCGCCGCCGATTCGAACCTGGAGTTCGACAACGGCACCAAGGGCTGGCAGACCGTCCTGGACGGCGTGATGGGCGGGCTGTCCACCGGGCGGATCGCGGAGGGCGAAGGCGGCACGCTGCGCTTCTCGGGCGAGCTCTCGCTGGAGAACAACGGCGGCTTCTCGCAGATCCGCACGTCGGTGCCCGAAGGGACCTTCGCAGGCGCGACCGGGCTCCTGCTCCGCGTGAAGGGCGACGGGCGCACCTACCAGTGCGACATCCGCTCGTCGCGCCTGCGGCTCATGGCGGGCGGCTACCAGAGCACCTTCCGGACGAAGGCCGGCGAGTGGGTCGAGGTCGAGGTTCCCTTCGACCAGTGCATCGCGAACAGCTTCGGCCAGCGCATCCGGAACGCACCCGCGCTCGACCCGGCCTCCATCGAGTCGCTGGGCATCACCCTCGCCGACAAGAAGGAGGGACCGTTCGCGATCGAAGTCGACTGGATCCGCCCGATCGGCACGTCGGCGACCACGAAGCCGTCCGCAGGCAGCCTGGCATCGGTTGCCACGAAGGCGAACCTCACGACGCTGCTCGAGCTGGTCAAGGCCGCGGAGATCGAGTTCCCGAAGGGAGCGAAGCTCACGGTCTTCGCGCCCACCAACGCGGCGTTCGCCACGCTTCCGAAGGCGCAGGTCGAGTTCCTGACGAGCGCGAAGGGCAAGTCGACGCTCCAGCTGATCCTGAAGCACCACGTGGTCGCGCAGCCGCTCGAGAGCGCCGCCCTGCTCGATCGCCGGCGCGTGCAGGCGCTGTCCGGGCAGTCGCTCGAGGTCGATCCCGCCGCGCTGACGGTCGATGGCGCGCGCCTGGTGGCCGCCGACGTGGCCTTCGACGGCGGGCTGGTGCACGTGATCGACGCCGTGATGCTGCCCGAACTCCGGAGCATCGAGGAGATCGTCGCCGAGGACGCGCGCTTCGCCACGCTGCGCGCGGCCATCGAAGCCGCGGGCCTTGGGCCACAGCTCGGGAAGCAGAACCCCGGGCCGTGGACGCTGCTGGCACCCTCCAACGAGGCGTTCGGCGCCCTGCCGAGCGATGCGCTCAAGGCGCTGCTGGGTGACCGGCCCGCGCTCACGGCGGTGCTTGCCGCGCATGTCCTGCCGACGGCCATCCGGCGCGAGCAGATGCTCTCGCAGGGCTCGGCCCGCACGCTCATGGGCGACGGCTCCGTGGCCTTCGCGCTTGCGTCCGGCGCCATCACGGTCGCCGGCGCACGCATCGAGGTCGCGGACATCGAGGCTGCGAACGGGATCATCCACGTCATCGACCGCGTGCTTCCCGCCCAGCAAGCGGCACCCGCGACGGCGGCCGCCCTGCCGCAGCAGCGGACACGGCAGGCAGCCGCCATCCTGGAGCTTGCGATCGAACGCGGCGTGCCGCGCTTCAACGCGGGCGACGTCGCGTCCTGCGCCGCGCTCTACGAACTGGCGGTGGCGTCGGTGGTCATGCTCGGCGCCGATGCCATCGGCCCGGGCGCCAAGGCCGATCTCACCGAGGCGCTGGGACGCGGATCGGAACACCAGGACACGGCCGAGCGGGCGTGGATCTACCGCCGCGCGATGGACCGCGCGCTGGACCAGATGCGCGAGACGACGAAGCCCGAGGGTTGAGCGGCCGCCGCGAGCCGCGGCCCGGAGCCACGGCCCTGCCCCGTGCTGCGCCGGCAGCGGTGCTCAGCGCCGCCGACGCCCGCGCCCGGCCAGGCCGGCAAGCCCGAGCAGCGCCACTGCGCCCGGTGCAGGCACCGCGACGGTGGTCACCGACAGGTAGCCCGGCAACTGGCGCGTCGACTCGTTTCCGTTGGACCACATGCCCAGGGGCGAGTACGGCGGCGGGAAGCCGTTCAGGTAGCTGTAGATGTTGAATGCCTGGCCGGTCGCGGCAGTGAGCGCCGACCCGGTCAGCATGTTGTCGAACTCCCCGGCGGACATCGTGTCGAGGTTGAACCGGAACATCAGGTCGGACAACGTCCGCCCGACGCCACCGATCGACTGCACGCCACCCGACACGATGGCGGAATCGACGTAGTAGGCCGTGCTGTCCGCGCCGTTGATCAGGCTGATCCTCCAATCGGCGAGATCGCCCTCCTGCACCGCGCCGGACGTCCTGCTGGTGGACCAGTCCGCGACCACCTGCGTGATCTGTGCGCCGGTGCCCGTGTACGGGGTCGTCAGCACGTAGGTGGTGCGGTAGAAGCCCGCCTCGGCTGCGCCGGCACCCGCGAGCGCGAGTGCGAACGAGGCGAGGGCAAGGCGACGCGTGACAGGTGCGATGAACGTCGACATCTGCGAAACTCCGGAGCGAAGGGTGCAAGGGCGAAACCCGCCCAAATGGTTCACCGCCGCCGAGGTCCGTCGGCGTCAGCCCTGATCCTGTGGAAGCCCTCCGGGGCCAGGCGCTCCGCCTGGTGCGCCAGAGTGTGACCGGGATTCGGGCGGAGTCCAGTCGGTGCGCGGGGATTTCGGGACCATTCGACCGTCCCGATATCCCCGACGGGGGCGCCGGCGTGGGCGTAGCCAATGTCCAGCGCCATCGCGTAAGTGCCGACCGCACCCGCCCCAGTATGTTCCGCGCATGCCCTTTGTCCGCACCCTGGTCGCCTGCCTTGCGCCGCTGCTGCTGGCCGCGTGCGCGTCGGAGGGGTTCGAGGTCTCCGCGCATACGCAGTCGGTCGCGTACCACGACCACGTCGACCCCGCGCTGATCCTGCGCGCCAACCCGCCCAGCTGCGCGACGCTGCCGCCCCTCACGCCGACCACGTACGGTGGCCTGGCGCCACTGGTCGACATGACGTTCCTGCTCTCGCTGCGGCAGATCGCGCCCGGCGGGACGGTGCTCTCGGCCGTCGAATCCACCGCGCGCATGAACGCCGCGGGCCTGGGTGCCGAGTGGCAGGCGCTTGCGCGCGACTACGCCACCAGCGGCGTGATGGACCGCGAACGGCTGGCGAAGATCGGCAAGGCCCTCGGCGTGAAGTACCTGGTCATGCCCATGCTCGGCTACATCGTCACCAACGTCGACCCGCAGCTTGCACCGTTCGAGATCACGGTGGCCGTCACCGTCTGGGTCTCGGTCTACACGTCGATGCAGGTGTGGGACGCCGAGCGCGGCGCCGTCGAGTGGGCCTCCACGGCAAGCTGTGCGATCGCGATGGAGGTGGCCACCGCCGGCGCCTACCCCATCCACCAGGCGCTGCGCACGTGCTGGGACCAGATGTTCGTCGACCTGATGGAGAACCGCCGCGGCTCGCTGCTGCACGAGCGGATGTCGCCCGAGGCGATGCAGGCGGCGATGGGTGCGGGAAGCGCGGCTCCGTCAGGCCCGCAGCCCTGATCCCGAACCACACCCCAGGACACGCTTCGGGTTGTCCGGAAACAGTGTGCGACGGGTGCCGCCCCAATCCAGTGCAGACGCCGGGGATTGGCGCGCCCCCTCGGGGCGACGGCCCCCGGCGCGTTCCGAATTGTCGCCCGCGCTGCAATCGCCGCGGCCAAGGGCCGTTCGAACGTCGATGCCCCCAACGCGAGGAATTCCCCGAATCGCGATCGTGGGCGGAGGCCCCGGCGGGTTGTTCACGGCACACGAACTGCAGCGGCTCGCCGACCGCCCCATCGCGATGACGGTGCTCGAGGCGTCCAGCCGCCTCGGCGGCAAGCTCTCGACGCCGACGTTCGAGCGGTCGGGGACGCGGTACGAGGCGGGCGCCGCCGAGTTCTACGACTACGAGCAACTTGGGCACGACCCACTGAAGGACCTCGTGCGCGAACTCGGGCTGCCGATCCGGCCGATGGGCGGTCCGTCCGTCCTCGTCGATGGCGCCCTGGTCGCCAACCTCGACGACCTGCGCGACCGGCTCGGCGCGCAGGCAGCGGACTCCCTGCTTGCCTTCGACGCGACTGCGCGCGACTGCATGACGCCGCGCGAGTTCTACGCCTCGGGCGATCCGGGCTGCGCGGACGCGTCCGCCGCGCGCGGCCCCTTCGACCGATCGATCGCCGGGATCGCCGACGAACGTGCGCGCCGCTTCGTGGAGCAGATGATCCACAGCGATCTCGCGACCGAGCCGCACCGGACGAGCGAGGAGTACGGCCTGCAGAACTACCTCATGAACGATCCGGCCTACATGCGCCTCTACGGGATCGAGGGCGGGAACGAGCGACTGGTCGAGTCGCTCGCCTCGCGGATCGACGCCGAGATCCGGCTGGGATGCCGGGTCGACTCGGTGGAGCGCGCACCCGACGGTCCGATGATCGTCCGATGGACGGCCGACGGCGCCAGGTCGGCCGGCGTGTTCGACGCCGTCGTCGTCGCCCTGCCGCATGACCGGCTCGGGTCGGTCGCGTTCCTTGGCGATCGACTTGCGCCCGCCGTCGCCGCGCATCGGGCGCACCACGACCACCCCGCCCACTACCTCCGCGTCACGATGCTCTTCGACCGGCCCTTCTGGCGCAGCGCCTGCAGCGACTCGTTCTGGATGCTCGACCGGTTCGGCGGCTGCTGCCTCTACGACGAGTCGTCGCGCGATCCGGCCGCCGAGCATGGCGTGCTCGGATGGCTGCTCGCCGGCGAGGCGGCGCGAGCGCTTGCCGAGTCTGCAGACGCGACCATCGTGGCGGAGGCGCTCGCGGCGCTGCCTCCCGAATTCGCGCGAAGCGCCGCTCCGCTGCGCGAGGCGCGCGTCCACCGCTGGACCGGGGCCGTGAGCGCGCTGCCAGGCGGGCGTTCCGCCCTGCCCCTCGACCGACGGCACTGCCCCGAACCCGACGGGCACCCCGACCTCTACTTCGTCGGCGACTACCTGTATGACTCGACGCTGAACGGCGTGCTCGACTCCGCCGAGTACGTCGCGGCGTGGATCGCCGCGCGGATCGCGGATGCCCCGACACACTGAGAACCGAGACATGACGAACGACGCTTCATCGCACCCCGACCGCGCGCCCGCGACGACGCCGACGGCACCCTCGATGCCCCCGGCGCTTCCCGCGGGATCGACCTACGAGGCCAAGGCCCCGCTCCCCGGCGGCGCGACGATGGCCCTCGCCTGCGTGCCCGCGACCGCGGGCGAGCCGATCGACGGCCTCCGCGGATGGGTCGAGTCCGATCCCGAAGCGCGCGGTGCGCCCCCGGTGTGGATGTCCTTCCAGGGCACGCACGTGCACTGGTCGACGGGCCGCTGCGCGATCGCCGCACCCCTCGACCGGATCGCGGGGGTGCGCGCGGCGATCCTGGAGGCGACCGCGCACGAACGCGCGCTGCGGTCCGTCGAGGAGGCGATGGCATCGGCGTGGCCCGCGCTCGATTCGGACGCCGACCTCGCGTTCGAGTTCGAGGAGGCCGCGGTCGGCCGGCGCCGCGAGCTGCGCGAGCGCCTGCACCGCACGCTCGTCCTCCGTGCGCGGCTTGCGCGCATCGCGCCCTACCTCCTCGCGCCGCTCGCGCATCCGCCGACGCTTGCCAGCCAGGTGGGCGAGCGCCTGCGGGAACGGCTGCGCATGCCGACCCGCCACGAGGCCGCCGCGACGCAGCTCGAGGTCTTCCGCGACGCCTACGACATGTGCGGGCAGCGTGCGAGCGAGTACATGCTCGCGCGGACCGGGCACCGCCTCGAGTGGGTGATCATCATCCTCCTCGCCGCGCAGCTCTTCCTCTGGTGCTTCGAATACCTCACCGACGCGACGGGGGGCTGACGATGCGGCTCGCGTCGATCGACATCCTGCGCACGGTCGCGATCGTCGTCATGGTCCTCACCCACTTCGGCGAGAACCTCGCGGACTACACGCCCCCGTTCGCGGGCTTCGGCGCCCCGCTCTTCGTGTTCCTCTCGGGCGCGAGCTACTTCCTCTGGTCCGACGCGCGACTGGCGCGCGGCGCGACCGAGACGGAGGTGACGAAAGTGTCCGTCCGGCGCGGCCTGTTCGTCTTCGGCGCCGGTTTCGCGTTCAACCTCGTCGTCTGGCTGCCCGAGGACCTCTTCAACTGGGACGTCCTGACCTTCATCGGATCGGCCCTTGTCGTGCTCGGGCTCGCGCGCCGGATGCCCGCGCCGATCCGGCTGCTCATGGCGGTCATGGCCGCGCTCGTCGCACCCATCCTCCGCGGCATGGCGGACTACCCCGCGTACTGGCAGGCGGGGTACTTCGAATGCGACCTGACGCTCTCCGAGGGGCTGGTCGGGTACCTCGCGACCGGGTACTTCCCGATCTTCCCGTGGATCGCGCTCTCGCTCGTGGGCTACGAGACGGCCGCGCGGATGTTCCCGCGCACGACCGCCGGCGCCGACCCGGCGGCATCCCCCTGGAGCCCCGGACGGATCGCGGTCGTCCTCGTCGCGGCATCGGTCGGGCTGCTCGTCGCGCGCCCCCTGCTTCCCGCACCCATCGCGTTCGGCATGCTCGGCGGCTGGACGATGTTCCCGCCCACGACGGAGTACGTGCTCGGCATGCTCGGCATGGCGATTGGACTGCTCGCGATCCTGCACAGGTCGGTCGACCTGGCCGCGCATCCTCCCGTTCCGCCGGGCATGCTTCGACTCGCTCAGGCCTTCAGCCGCCATTCCCTCTCGATCTACGTCCTGCACCACATCGTGCATCTCTGGCCGCTGTGGATCGCCGCCGTCGCGCAGGGCGAAGAGCCAACCGCGTACTGGCGCGTGGCGATGCCGACATGGCTGTCGCTGACGCTGGCCGCCGCGTTCCTCGCGCTGTGCGCAGTCGTGCTCATGAGGCTTGGGTCGAGGCAGGCCTGGGGACTCGAGCGCTGCATGCGGTGGCTGTGCGACTGAGCGCCGCGTTTCGGTGACCTTCGCCGGCCGCGTTCGGGAAGGAAGCGTCATCGACCCGAGAAGGTGGTCGCCGAGTCGCTCGGCCGCAGCCAGCTGGCGGCGGATGACCCCGGCGGTTGGGCGCACATCCATCGCCAGGGCGCCAGGCGGCCTATTGTTTCCGTCCGTTGCCTTGAGCCGAGACGCCTGCGATGCCCCCCATCATCCGACGCCCAGTTCCGCCCCCGAAGAAGTGCGCCTGCTGCGCCCGACCGTTCGAGTGGCGCAAGAAGTGGGAGCGCGACTGGGAGCATGTGCGCTACTGCTCGGATGCCTGCCGCAGACGCGGGCCTGACCCGTCCCCCGCGTCAGCCAGGCAGCGCGAGCGCTGAAGCGGACGACCGGGTCACGCACCGGTCGATGCGCCCCAGCGAGCGCGGAATGCCCCGTCTTCGTCGTATCGCGAAGCCTGCGCCCGCACGTCGAAGACGCGGTTGCGCGGATCGTTGCCGACACCCGCGACGTACTGCCAGTTGCCCCAGTTCGGGCCAACATCGAAGTCGATCAGCTGGCTCTCGAACCACGCAGCGCCCCATCGCCAGTCGATGCCCTGGCTGCGCGAGAGCCAGCTGGCCACGACCTGGCGCGCGCGATTGGACATCTGCCCGGTCGCCGCCAGCTCGCGCATGCTTGCGTCGATGAATGGCTCTCCGGTGCAGCCCTCGCACCAGCGGCGGAACGTCTCGCGATCCTGCACCCCGCACGGCGTGCGGCCAAGCACGCCCGATGCCTTGAAGGCCCGCCCCTGCCACCGGCGCACCCAGAAATGGAAGTAGTCGCGCCACAGCAGCTCGAAGAACAGCCAGTAGGTCGATTCGTTGGCCACCCGTTCGGCCTCGTAGCGGCGGATCTCGGCCGCCACCTCGCGGGGCGAGAGCGTGCCGAGCGCAAGCCACGGCGAGAGCCGCGACGAGAAGTCGGCCCCCACCAGTCCGTCGCGGGTCTCCTTGTACCGCGCGACGCAGTCGGTCTCCCAGAACCAGCGCTGCATGCGCGCCACACCGTGTGATCGTCCCCCATGCACGGCGAACGAGGCACGCGGATCCGTCAAGGCGGCGGCCTCGCGGGCACCGATCAGGTCGGCTGACGCCATGGTCGCGTTCGTCAAGGTCTCCGCATCGGCACGCACGCCCTCGGCGAGCGGGGCCAGGGCCGGCACGGCAAGCGGCGGGCGCACGCGGCAGGACTTCTCGACCAGGCGCCTGAAGTTCGAGAAGACCTCCGGCAGCTGGTCGATCGCGAACGGCAGGTCTTCCGCGGCGATCATGGTGGTCTCGTCGTGCACCAGCAGCTTCGCGCCCGCGGCGGCCAGTGCCTGCTCGGTGGCGTCGTTCTCTCGCCGCTCGTCGAACGCCGGGCACGGAGCGGTGTGCACCTGCCGTACGCCAAGCCGGGCGGCGAGCGCGGGCACGCATTCCCACGGATCACCGCGCATCACGAACAGCGCCGAACCCTGCGACCGCCACGAATCGCGAAGTTCGTCGATCGCCTGCAGCAGGTGCCCCATGCGGCGCGGGCTTGCGCGAACGACCCCCGGGGGCGCCCCCAGCTGCACCGCGCGGTCCGCGCTCCGTGTGGCACCCGTGCTGCCGCCGCGCCGGGAAAGCAAGGCCGGCGCGTCGGTTGCGGCGGGAAGGACCACCACGCCGGCCACGGACCCTGCCGCTGCGATGGCGGCGCCCGTCACCGCAGCGTTGTCTGCAAGGCGCAGGTCGGTGCGGTGCCAGACGAGGGCGGTCGGTTGGGTGCCCATGCCGAATGCCTTCAAAGGCGGCGCGGCCCCGTCGGAGGTCCGACAGGGCCGCGCCGTTTCATCAGAGCGTGGCGTCAGTTCCACCTGACGTCCTCAGCAGTCGCTCAGCGCTTCGTGGCGCCCGGGGCGGGCAGGAGCACGGTATCGATCACGTGGATGACGCCGTTGCTCGCCTCGACATCGACGGCGACGACCTTGGCGCCGTTCAGCATGACCTTGCCGTCCACGACCTTCACGGCGACGGGGCTGCCGAGCACGGTCGGGACCTCGGTCATCTTCACCACCGCATCGCTGTACGCGGCCACGCCCGGAACGACGTGGTACGTCAGAATGTCGACGAGCTGCTTCTTGTTCTCCGGCTTGAGGAGCATCTCGAGCGTGCCCGCCGGGAGCTTCGCGAAGGCCTCATCGGTCGGGGCCAGGATCGTGAACGGGCCCTTGCCCGAGAGCGTCTCGACCAGGCCAGCGGCCTTGATCGCGGCCACGAGCGTGTTGAACGAGCCGTTCTTCGCGGCCACGTCCACCACCGTGCCGTCGACCGGCAGCATGACGGTGTCGATCACGTGGATGACGCCGTTCGAGCACGCGATGTCGGTGGCGGTCACGGCGGCGCCGTCGACGGTGACCTTCGCGCCGTCGACCTTGATGTCGACGCGCTGGCCGTTCACGGTGCCCGCGTACTTCAGCTTGACGACATCGGCGGCCTTCACGGAGCCCGGCACCACGTGGTAGGTCAGGATCGCCGCAAGCTTCGCCTTGTTCTCAGGCTTGAGCAGCATCTCAAGCGTCCCGGCCGGGAGCTTGGCGAACGCCGCGTCGGTCGGCGCGAACACGGTGAACGGTCCCTTGCCGTTGAGCGTCTCGACCAGGCCCGCCGCCTGCACGGCCGCGACGAGGGTCTTGAAGTTGCCGGCAGCGACCGCGGTGTCGACGATCGTCGCCTGCGCGGCGGGAGCGGCGCTGGCGGGGGCCTTCGCAGGCGCGTTCTGGGCGGCAAGCGACGAGGTGGCGAGAAGGATCGAGGCAGCAAGCGAGATCAGCATGTGTTTCCTCTGAAGTTCCAACGGTGAGTGAGCGACAGCCGTGCCGTCCAACGGACGGGCGCAGGCCATCGGGTTTCCAAACAGACCAGAATGCGGGACGCCCCGCGAACCCGGTTTCGCACCGCGACGGCTTGGTGGATTCACGCGGGGAGGCAGGAAGCCACAGATTGCCTGTTGGGCGAGGAAAGCCGCGTGGAGCCATCGCCGGGTAACGCGGGGCGCCGTGGCGATCCGCCCACCCCTCCGCATACCCTGCCCCCGGATGAATCGCACAACGTCCACCGGGCCCACCGCCGAGGCGCAACTCCGCTTCCTGCAGCGCATCGGCAGGATCCTGGATGAGGGGCGCTTCACCACCACGTACAAGTTCGCGCTGCTGATCGCGCTGACGAACATCGCCGTGCGCACCGGCCATGACGACGATGCGACGCTGGACGTGCCTCTGGACGAACTCGCGCGCGAGTTCATCGACCTGCACTGGTCGATGGCACGGCCCTACCCCGGGCTGGGCGGGGCGCTGCTGCGGTTCGGGACGCACACGGCAGGCACCGCCGCCGTGATCAGCGCCATCGCGCCTCACGCAGGCGCGGCGCGTGCCAGCCACGCGCACCGGATCGAGCATCGGCCAACCGAGTCCAAACTGGTGGCGACCGTGCGCCGCACGATCACCCGCGACGTGCTCTACCGGCTGCAGGCGCTCGGCCCCGCCCAGGCCGGCGCCGAGGACACCGTGCAGTTCCTCTACCGCCATCCACCCGACGCGGCAGGATGCGCCGCGCTGGAACACATCACGCTCCGCCCCGGCGTCGCCGCCTGCCTGCGATCGCTGCGGCAGGTGATCGTGGCGATGGTGCAGGCGCGCTGGGCGCAGTGGATGCGCGAGCACAACGACCAGCTGGGCCCCGACCGAAACCTGGAGTCCTTCCTCTTCGGCACCAGCCGGATCCCCCTGGCCCACCACGCGGCGTGGCTGCACGAACTGCAGGACGGCCGCTGCTTCTACACCGGCACGCGGCTGCGCAGCCCCGCGGATGCCGCCGTCGACCACTTCCTGCCTCGCGCCCGCTACGCGCTGGACGAGCCCGCCAACCTGGTGCTGGCCGCGAAGTCCGTCAACGGCAACAAGAGCGACTGCATCGCCAGCGCGCGCCACCTTGCAGCATGGGCGCGGCGGAATGCGGAGATGCGAGGGGGCGGTGCGGGGTGGCCTGAGGACGCGCCACGCACGGGGCCAGCCGATGGCGGCTGGCACACCGCACGCGCGGTGGCGGGCTGGCTATACGCGATCGCGGAGCGGGACGGCCTGAGCGTGTGGGACGCGCCGGGGAAGCTGGCGCCACTGGACGCGGGTTGGCGTGGGGCGTTGGGGGTGGAGGCGGCGTGAGGGGGAAACGCGGGGAGCCGAAGGCGCCTGTTTGATCGACACGCCTGGCTGAATCACCTGCCTGCTCATTACCCGTCGCTAGCATGCGGCGATGGGGAGCCCAATGATGGCAGATTCTCACGACCTCCGGCGCCTTCAGCGACTGGTCCTTGATTTCTCAAACGCTCGCGATTGGGCCAAGTACCACGATCCAAAAAATCTGGCCATGGCGGTTGCCGTGGAGGCAGGTGAATTGATGGATCACTTCCGCTGGATTGCCAACGATCAAGCCAAATCGGTGCTCGAGGACCCCACCAGCCGCGCAGGTGTGCAGGAAGAGGTTGCGGATGTGCTGATCCTCCTGCTCGAGTTCGCTCATGTCAGCGGAATCGATCTGGCCGAAGCGGTCGAAATGAAGCTGCAAAGGAATGCCGAGCGATATCCCGTTCACCTTGCGCGCGGGAACGCGAAAAAGCACGATCGACTCGGCACGAACCAGGGCGGCCAAGACAGGCCTGCATAAGCCATGCTTCTTGACGTCGCCACTTTCCGGAAGCGTGCCGAATACGAACTCGATTCACTGGTCGAAGACCTTCGCAGTCACACCGGACGCTCGACCACAGAAGAGTCCAGGGCGTGGCGAAACTCACTTCCCGCGCTCGCCAGGGTTCTCGAGAGCAATGCACTCGACGGCTTCCACCTGCATCTTGGTACCAAAGGAGGCATGGAGGTCGAGTATCGGCTTCCGGCTTCACCGTGCTGGGCGGATGCGATCCTGCTTGGCGCCGGTCCCTCTGGCCCGGCGGCGGTCGTCGTTGAATTGAAGGACTGGGACATCGGAGGCGATACCGCCACAGGATCCGAAGCGGTCGTAGAGCGGCCGTTCGGCCGCTGCCTTCATCCCTCGGCGCAGGTCGAGGGATACGTCGACTACTGCACGAGATTCCACAGCGCCGTGCAGGATCACGGCGCTGCCGTTCACGGATGCGTCTACTTCACGTTCGCTTCTGCTCCCAGCATCTACGTCGATGTCCGCTATCGAACCCTCACGGATCGATTCCCGGTGTTCGCGCGCAATGCGGAAGACGTCGAAACCTCTTTCCCGAGATTCCTTGCGCAACGCTTGACGAAGCCGGACCGCCGCTTTGCCGAGGAGTTCGACGCGGGCGCATATCGGCAGGATCGCGGCTTCGTCCGCCAGATCTCAGCCGCCATCAAGGACAGGTCCAAGAGCCCATTCGTCCTGCTCGATCAACAGCGGCTCGGATTCGAGGTGTGCATGGAGGCGGTGAAGCGCCACTTGCGCCCGGCGCAAGCCAGGGCTCGACCGCATACGGACAAGAGCGTCATCGTCATCCAAGGTCCGCCCGGTTCCGGAAAGTCTGTGATTGCCGCTCACCTCTGGGCTTCAATCGGGGCGGACGAGCGGATCGACGGCAACGTGGTGCTCACGACAACTTCGGGATCGCAGCGATCGAATTGGCAGGCGCTGTTCCAGGCAACAGGCCTCGGCTCGGCAGCACGGCATGTCGTGCTGCCAGCCAATCAGTACAACCCTGGGCTGAACCAGAAGTGGATTGCCGCCGAACGCGCTGCCGGCCGTGACGTGACCGTGGAGTCATGGCGATCGAATGTGGATCGCTTCAACCAAACTGCGCAGCGGACCCGAAGCGGCGACAATTCGATCGCGGTGTCCATCGTCGATGAGGCCCACTCCCTGATCGACCCGACGTTTCCTGGACGAAATGGGATGTCGGCTTCTGGATGGATCCTGCACGCCGGCCCCCAGGCTTGGCATGTGATCCGCACGTCACGCGTGAGCATCTTCCTGCTCGATCCAGAGCAGAGCTACCGAGACAACGAGACCACGACCATCGCCAAGATTCGCGAGTTCGCGGACGAATTCGGCGCCGACTTCACGTCTGTCAGCCTGTCCGATTGCCAGTTCCGGTGCGGCGGATCGACGGAGTACCTGCACTGGCTTGACACAGTCGCTCTGGCACCGACGGCGTCGACAACCGCCGTGACTCACTCGCATTCGATCCGATGGCGCGACCACGCGGGCGGACCGTTGACGTTTGAAGTAGCCAACACGCCAATCGAACTCGAGACGGCGCTGCGTGAGCGAGCGGCTGAAGGTCGATCATGCCGACTGCTTGCTTCCTATGCCAGAGCATGGCGCACGAAAGACGCAAGGAACCCGCACGACGTTCCTGATTCGGCAAGGGACTTTATCATCCCAACATCACGCGATGGCCAACCTGTTACGTGGTCGCGAGTGTGGAACTACGCACCTGAACAGGACTACTCGCTTTACATCCAGGCACCGGAAGGCTCGGCCATGCGAGAGGATCCGCTATGCGAGGTGGGTTGCCCCTACGTCGTTCGCGGATTTGACTTCGACTACGTTGGCCTGCTGTGGTTCAGCGACTTGGTCTGGCGCGGGAATCGATGGGAAGCGAATCTCGATCAGATCCACGAGTCCGCATGGAGGCTGACCCTCTCACGAGCCCGCAATGGCGATCCGAGCTGTCGCAAGGAGATCATTCATCGCCTGCTGCGCGGCTACCGGATCCTCCTCAGCAGGGCCATGAAGGGGACATTCGTATGGTTTGAGGATGAAGAGACCCGGCAGCGGATGGAGCAGTTGCTGCGGCGCGGCGGCTGAAGCGCGAGGGGCATCAAGAAGGAGAAGGCGCCGAACACCAGATTCCGGATTGGTACGGCGCCAGGCGGGAGGGCCACGAGCGTCCAATGATCGGGCGATCTTCAGAAGTCGCCCGAGAGCTCCGCGATCAAGCGCAGGGGCCCCAGACAGAAAGGAGGAACCCTAGATCTGCGCCGTCGACACGGCCGTCACGGTTGATGTCGCTCGCCGTTCCAACGGATGCCGGCCCCCACTCTGAAAGCAGAATTCCCAGATCTGCACCATTCACAACTCCATTTCTAAACAGGTCCGCATCCTGGCAGGTTGGGGCTTCGCAGGCGTCAGGTATCCCGTTGCCGTTCAGGTCAGAGACGAGACCTGCCGCGATATCGCATGAATCCGGGGCACCGTTGTGATTGCAGTCAGCAACGGTGCCAGCAACGATTTCGCAGCCGTCAATCGTGCCATTGGAGTTACAGTCGGCCGCTGCCCCGCCGGCGACTTCATAAACGTCAATGACGCCGTTCAGATCGCAATCAAGCAATGAGGTGCAAGCCATAGGAGCCGCCGTGTCACATGTGCCGCCAGCAATGCCCGTGTTGCACGGGATAGCGCCTGGAACTGCGCAGTCGATGGCGACGCAACGAGAGTTGGCCGAACCAGTGACAGCAAACTGCCCCCCAGTGCAACGACGGAACACAACGCCATCGCCGGCGTTCGCACCGTGGATGGCTGCTGCACCGCGCTCAGACGTCCCGCCACAAAACACACAAGCCCAAATTCTGAACACCCCGAAACTTCCACCATAGCCACCGCCGTTGATTGCCCCGCCGTTGCCCCCCCCGGCACTGTTGTCCCTGAATACGCAGTGATGAATATTCAGCTGTCCTCCACCAGCGGCAATGGCACCACCACCGAAGTTGTAGGTAAACGACGGAGCACCCGTCTGATTTCGCTCGAACAAACAGTTGAATATCTCTGAGCTGCCAGACCACTGGAAGACTGCACCGCCAAACTCGTAAGCGGAATTCCCCACAAACGTGCATGATCGAATCGCGACGGTTCCGCCTTGGATACGCACCGCACCGCCATTCGCATTGGAGAGTGGCGCAGAATTGCCCTCAAAGCGAAGGTTCTCTATCACCACCTGCGCGCCCGCGTTAGCGATCGTCACTCGCCCGATCGAACATGAAGTGGCACCATCCGATGGCCCGCTAAATGTGACCGATTTCGAGACAGCAACCTGACCGCCATAAGTCCCAGGAGCGATGACGATGCGGTCGCCTGGCAACGCGGCATCATGTGCGGACTGGAGGTCTGCGTACTGAGATGGCACCATCAAGTCAGAGGCCTGCACCACTTTCGAGAGCATGACTGCGCACAATGCGATCACAGACACAGGGACGAATGTTCTCATGTCGTACATGCCTCCCGGAGCACCCGGCCCCGAATTCTCGTAGAGACTACCGGGTAACTAGGGTAGGCGCAAAGAATCAACTCGAGAAGCCACCCTGGTTTCTAGGCAGCTGGCCCCACTTGCAAGCAAGCCATAGCTGCTTCAGCCCCAAACGCCGCCAACTGGCCCGAGCTGGCGACTTGATGTTCAGCACCTCAGGGGCCGCCTGATCTGGTTGCAACATCGGGCGATCTCCCCAGCCACGCTCGCAACGGCTGCCAGCCAGCGCCGTGCCCCTCCGGCAACACGCGCGACGGCTGCGCGACCCACTGTGCCGACGCCCTGTCCGTGAGGTGGCTGGCTCAGTGGGTCGGCCACAGCACGCCGGCCGCAGCCAAGCACTACCTGCGGACGCGCGACGCGCACTAAGCGGCAATCATCAGGGGCAGCATTGGAAGGCGAAGCGACAATTCCGCGCCAAGCAACACCCCTTCGGCGAGCTCAGCCCATAGCTGGTTCGAACAGAGATCCCAGAACTACTGTTAGTCACCCTCTTCGGCACTCTCGATATCCGAAGGTTCGGATCCCGGAGCCTCAAGGACCTTCTCGTTCGCGAACGGAGTCTTGTCAATCTCTTCCTGAGTCATCGGACTTACAAGCACCTTCACGAGCTCTTTGGCCATCACTCGAGTCCGAG
>JBIKJV010000055.1:0-14813 GCA_044360755.1 Phycisphaerales bacterium | reverse complement strand
GCTCCTCGCGCAGGCCGTTGATGCCCGCGCCGATGAAGTAGAACGCGGCCGCCAGCAGCAGCAGGCCCATCACCTGCTTCAGCACGTCGCTCGCGGGACCGCTCTTCGGCACGCGCTTGGCCATCTGCGGGAACGCGCTCAGCACCAGGTACGGCGAGCCCATGCCCACGCCGATGGTGCCGAACACCGTCACGATCGTGCGCCAGTCGTCGGTGGTCACGGCCCACCCCGCGGCCGCACCCATCAGCGGCGCGGTGCACGGCGTGCTCAGCACCGCGGTCATCACGCCGAAGATCACGCTGCCCAGGTACGTCTCGTGCTTCGGCTCGATCGCGTAGACCCACTGCGGCAGGCCCACGGAATAGAAGCCCGCCATGCCCACCGCCATCAGCGCGATGAAGATGCCCACGCCGATCGTGAAGGCCGGCATCTGGAACAGCTGGTTCGACTGCTTGAAGCCCGTGACCGTGCTGAGCAGGATTCCCAGCGCCAGCCAGAACCCCACCACGCCCGCCGTCATTGCGGCGCCCAGGAGAAGCGTGCGCCGGCGGTCGCCCGCCGCGGCCGAGGAGAGCCCGATGATCTTGATCGGGATCACCGGCAGCACGCACGGCGTGAAGTTCAGGATGATCCCGCCCAGGAACGCCAGCGCCAGCAGGATCGGGAAGAAGCCGGCCGCGCCCGGGTCCAGCGTGAAGTCCCAGCCGAAGAGGCCGAACTCGATCGGCTTCGCGGCCCTGCCTGGCATCGGCGCCGCGGCCATGCCGGGGTTGTCCTTGATCTTCCCGAAGACCGACTGGTCGAAGTCCTTGAACAGCGCGACGTCCGCGTCGGACAGGCCGGCGGCTTTCTCGGCACCCACGGTGACGGTCACCGTGCGCTCGACCGTCGCGGGCGCCAGGCAGGTGTTCTCGTTGCACGACTGGAAGCCCGCCGAGACCTTGAACGTCACTTGGCCGGCGGCGCCGGCGTTGACGCTCACCGGGACGAACGCCACGGCGCGCCCCTCGAAGACCGCGTAGGTCTGCGGTCCGTCGCCCACGTCGGCCTTCACGCCGTGTGGCGCGGGCCACTGGATGTTCGGCACCGCCACCGTCACGGCGGCGGGCGGCGTCGCCTCGACCCCGACCGACGTGAACACCGCGCTGTCGAACGTGACCATGCCCGGGGGCAGCGACTTGGTCTGCGCCTCGCTGGTCCACATGTGCCAGCCGGGCTTGATCGCGAACTCCACCGCGATGGCGAAGGTGTCGCCCGGCATTGCCTTCTGCAGGGCGGGAACCACGCGCACCTTCACGCTGTCCTCGCTGGAGGCCTGCGCCCCGGCGCGCGGGGTCAGCAGGGCGACCGCGGCCAGCAGGGCGGCGATCAGGGCGGCGGGGACGCGGCGCAGGCCCGATCCGGCGGTGGCAGGGGCGTTCTTCATGGCGTTCGGGGGGAGGGTAACACGCCCCGGACGTGCTCCGGCCGCGGCGGCTCCTGCTACACTTCTCAGTCCCTCGAAGTTCGTTGCTCGGGGGAGTCCGTCTCGGTTCCGGACGTCCCGGATCCGGCGTTCCGCTTGCGCACGAGTTGCCCGTGACCATCGCCCCGTCGATCGTCCGTCCCGGCTCTTCCCGTACCGCGCCATGACGCCCGCACGCGTCATGGCCCGTACGTCCGTCGGCCGCGCCCCTGGCGCGTGCCCCGGAAGCGCGTCCCGCGGAACACTGGTCCGCCCGGAGGTTGCCCGCATGGGTTGACCTCGGCGTCCGGCAGGGGCCCCGCCCCGCACCCCGAGACGGGCCATGCGCCGAACGGCGCGTGGCCCGCAGTCGTTTTCAGGTCCCGCACGCGTCGACATCCAGACAACCTCGCACTCCACAACCAGGCAGGCCCCACATGAACCCCGAAACGCTCCGCATCCTCGACTCGATCGCCCGCGACCGCAACATCGACCGTGAGCTCCTGCTCATGGACCTCGAGGCCGCCATGGTCAGCGCCGCGCGCAAGCACTTCAACTCGCTGGACGCCGAGGAGTTCGGCTGCGAGGTGGACCGCCTCTCGGGCAAGATCACGCTGTGGCGCAACACGCCGGAGGGCGGCCGCGAGGAGATCCCGCTGGCCAAGCTGGGCCGCATCCCGGCGCAGACGGCCAAGCAGGTGATGATCCAGAAGTTCCGCGAGGACGAGCGCAACTCGCTGCTCGAGGAGTTCGGCAAGCGTCAGGGCGAGCTGGTCACCGGCGTCGGCCAGCGCTACGAGGGCGGCGCGCTCATCGTGCAGGTCGACCGCGCCGAGGGCTTCATGCCGCGCAGCGAGCAGATCCCCGGCGAGCAGTTCCAGCCCGGCGACCGCGTCCGCTGCCTGATCCTGGACGTCCGCGACGCGACGAACCAGGTCAAGATCGTGCTGAGCCGCAGCCACCCGGACTTCATCCGCAAGCTGTTCGAGGCCGAGGTCCCCGAGGTCGCCGAGCACGTCATCGAGATCAAGGCGATGAGCCGCGAGCCCGGCTTCCGCACCAAGCTGGCGGTCGCCAGCGTCGACACCAAGGTCGACCCCGTCGGCGCATGCGTCGGCGTCCGCGGCAGCCGCATCCGCAACATCGTCGACGAGCTGGGCGGCGAGAAGATCGACATCGTGCGCTGGAACGAGTCCAGCCAGGTGCTGATCGCCAACGCGCTGAAGCCCGCCGAGGTCGAGGAAGTGAGCCTGTGCTTCGAGCTGGGCCGCGCCACGATCATCGTGCGCGAGGACCAGCTCTCGCTGGCCATCGGCCGCCGTGGCCAGAACGTGCGCCTGGCGGCGCGTCTGACCGGCTGGGACATCGACATCCTCACGCCCGCCGAGTTCGAGAAGGGCCTGGGCGCGCTCGAGGAGACCGTCCGCCCGATCGCCGGCGTCACCGACGAGATGCTCGACAAGATGGGCGCGCTGGGCCTCATCAGCGTGTTCGACATCCAGGACGTCGGCAGCCCGATCCTCACGCAGGAGATCGGCATGTCGGACGAGCTGGCGAACGAGGTCGTCGAGGCATGCGCCGCGAAGGCCGTCATCGTCGCCGAGGAACAGCGCATCGCCGCCGAGGCCGAGGCCGCCCGCAAGGCTGCCGAGGGCGCGGCCGCCGACGCCCTGCTGGGCGGCGGCAGCATCCGCGACACCGCGGTCGAGACCGATGCCGACGCCGAGGGCGCGGCCGACTCGATCCTCGGCGGCGGGCAGTGAACTGATCGGATTCGGGCCGGAACCACTCTCAGGAGAAGCATTTGTCCAAGGCTGCAACCAAGATCCGCGTCTCTCAGCTTGCGAAGGACCTCGGTGTCGATTGGAAGGACATCAAGGCCAAGTGCGAGAGCGAGGGCATCGACGACCAGGCGAAGACCGCCTCGTCGACCGTGTCGATCGGCCTGGCCGAGACGATCCGTGAGTGGTTCCGCGACGGCGGCGGCGGCGGCGCGACGACCGCCGTCGAGACCGCACCGAAGGTCGAGCCCAAGCGCAAGAAGGCGGCCGATGCCACCGAGGCCATGGCCGAGGGCGACGATGCGACGGCGAAGAAGCCGGCCGTGCGCCGCACGAAGAAGGGCGCCGACGCCGCCGAGGCCGCTCCGGACGCCGCCGAGGCCGCGCCCGCCGCGACCGAGCCGGCGCCCGCGCCCGTGGTTGCCGAGCCGACGGCGGTGCACGTCCCGCCCGCGATGCCTGCCGCGGCTGCGGCCGCTGCAGCCGCCGTGGACGCCGTGCTCGACGTCCCCACGCACCTGCCGACCGAGGACGTCTCGGTCGTCGTCTCGCCCGAGAGCTCGGCCCCGCACACGGTGGTCGATGCCCCGGTCAGCCCGACGGTGATCGGCAAGGCGCACCGCTCCGCGAAGCCCGTCGAGGTCCCCGCGGCGGCCGCCCCCGCACCGGTGAAGCCGCCCGTCCGCCACACCATCCAGCCCGCGACGGCGCCGCCGACGATGAACGTCCCGCGCCGCCCCGACGTGGTCAAGCCGATCGGCCAGATGGTCGCGCCGGTGAAGACCGCGCTGAGCGGCCCGAAGGTCATCCGCGTCGAGCAGCCCGAGGTGCTGCCCGCCCCGCGTCCCCGTCCCGCGTTCGGGACCGGCCCCGGCGGCCCGGCGGGTCGCTTCGGCGGCGCCGGCGCGGGTGCCGGCCGCCCCAGCAGCCGCACCACGCCCTCCAGCCGCAGCGGACGCGCCGGTGACGGCCGCGGACGCGACTTCGGCAGCGGCGGACGCGACTACAAGAGCGGCCAGGACCGCACCGACCGCGAGAACGCGCTTGCGCATTCCTCCGGCTTCTTCAAGTCGCGTCGCCAGAAGCACCAGACCCGCGACGGCATGCCCGGAGGCGGGCAGGCGCGCGGCGGCGCCGGCGAGCCGGGCGACTCGGTGGTGCACGTCACCGAGCCGATCTCGATCAAGGAGCTGTCCGAGGCCAGCGGCGTGAAGGCCGGCGAGATCCTCAAGAAGCTCATGCTGGCCGGCCAGCTGGCCACCATCAACAGCACGATCGAGACCGAGCGCGCCATCGAGATCATGATGGAGTACGGCATCGACCTGGAGGTCGAGCAGCCCAAGAGCGCCGCCGAGATCATCGAGAGCCAGTTCGAGAAGCGCGAGCGCCTGGACGAGCGCGCGCGTCCGCCCGTGGTCACGATCCTCGGCCACGTCGACCACGGCAAGACGAGCCTGCTCGACCGCATCCGCAACACCAACGTCGCGGCAGGCGAGGCGGGCGGCATCACGCAGGCCACCAGCGCGTTCCAGGTCCCGGTCAAGGCCGGCGACAAGGAGCGCGTGGTCACGTTCATCGACACCCCCGGCCACGAGGCCTTCACCTCGATGCGCGCCCGCGGTGCACGCGTCACCGACATCGCGGTCCTGGTGGTCGCGGCGGATGACGGCGTCATGCCGCAGACGATCGAGAGCATCAACCACGCGAAGGCGGCCGGCGTGCCGATCGTCGTCGCGCTGAACAAGATCGACAAGCCCGAGGCCACCGCCAACAACATCCAGCGCATCTTCGGCCAGCTGGCCGAGCACGGCCTGAACCCGGTGGAATGGGGCGGCGACACGGAAGTCATGAAGGTCAGCGCGGTGAAGGGCACCGGCATCCAGGAGCTCCTGGAGATGCTGGACTACATCGCCGACCTGCGCGACCTCAAGGCCGACGCCAAGGGCCTGGCCCAGGGCACCTGCCTGGAGGCGCAGATGGAGGAGGGCCGCGGCACCGTCGCGCGCATCATCGTCCAGGAAGGCCAGCTCAAGAAGGGCGACTTCATCGTCGTCGGCCGTGCCTTCGGCCGCGTGCGCGACATCGTCAACGACCGCGGGCAGCGCGTGGACCACGCCGGCCCGTCGACGCCGGTGGCGATCTCGGGCCCGGACATCCTGCCCGACGCAGGCGACAAGTTCTACTGCGTCAAGAGCCTGAAGGAGGCCGAGAACGCCGCCCTCGAGCGCCGTCGCATCGAGCGCGAGCGCGAGCTGGCCGCCCCCAAGATCACGCTCGACAACATCTTCGAGCACATGGGCAAGGCCGGCGTCAAGGAACTGCCGCTCGTCGTCAAGGGCGACGTGCAGGGCTCGGTCGAGACGCTCAAGGTGGTGCTGGGCAAGATCAAGACCGACGAGGTCGCGGTCAGCGTCAAGCACGCCGCCGTCGGCGGCATCAACGAGAGCGACGTCGCGCTCGCCGAGGCAACGAAGGCGATCATCGTCGGCTTCAACGTCACTTCGAACTCCAAGGCGCGCGCGCTGGCCGAGGCGAAGGGCATCGAGCTCCGCCTCTACGAGGTCATCTACGACCTCACCGACGACGTGAAGAAGGCCGCCGCCGGCCTGCTGGAGCCCGAGCTCAAGCTCGAGGTCCTGGGACACGCCGAGGTGCGCGAGGTCTTCAAGATCTCGAAGGTCGGCGCGATCGCGGGCTGCTACGTCACCGACGGCGTGGTGGAGCGCAACGCGCAGATCCGCGTCACCCGCGGTGGCATCGTCATCGAGAAGGACCGTCGCCTGGAGCAGCTCAAGCGCTTCAAGGACGACGCGAAGGAAGTGCGCTCGGGCAACGAGTGCGGCATGAAGATCGACGGCTACGACGACATCAAGGTCGGCGACGTCCTCGAGTGCTACAAGACGGTCAAGGTGCAGCGTGGCCTGGCCACCGCGGCCGGCGGCCGCAAGGAGTGAGGCCGACGATGCCTCGGCACGGCGAAGACCACGGCCTTCCAGGCCCGGGCCCCGAAGGGCGCGGCGCGGGGCGGTCGCATGGCGGCGTGCGCTCGGCGCAGCTGGCCAGCCTCGTGCAGCGGATCGTGCAGGGCGAGATCCAGTCCGGCCTGGCCGACCCGCGCATGCGCGGCATGGTCACCGTGCTGGGCGTCGAGCCCTCCGCGGACCTCGAGGAGGCCACCGTGCGCGTCTCGGTGCTGCCGGGCGAGTTCGGCCCGCTCAGCGTCCAGGCGCTCAACCACGCGGCCGCGCACATGCGGCGTGCCGTGCTCAAGCAGTCGCGCGTCCGCCACGCGCCGCGCCTGCGCTTCGTGCTCGACGAGTCGCTGAAGCGTGCCGCCGCGGTCGACGCGGCGATCCGCGAGGCGGCCGGTGACCACGGGGCCGACATCGAACATCCCGAAGAGACAGACCAGTGAAGACCGAAGCAACCAACCCGACCAAGCTCGCCTCGTTCCTGAAGAAGCACCATGCCGCGGGCCAGGCCGCCAAGGCCGCCTGCGCGCCGGCGACGACGGACCTCGTCGAGCTCTTCGTGCACTCGTACCTGCTGTGGCAGGCGCCCTCGAAGGACGCCACGGCCGCGCTGGGCCGCCTGAAGTCGTCGTTCATCGACTGGAACGACATGCGCGTCAGCCTGGTGAGCGACCTGGTGGACGTCATCGGCGGCCGCTACTGGCGCGCGTGGGACCGCATGTCGCGCATGCGCGACGCGCTGAACGACGTATACCGCCGCGAGCACAAGGTCTCGCTTGAGCGCCTGCGCCCGCTGATCAAGAAGGACGCCGTCAGCTACATGGAGACGCTGCGCGGCATGGTGCCGTTCGTGGCGAACCGCGTGCTGCTGGTGGGCATCGACTTCCACGGCGTGCCGCTGGAGGAGTTCGGCCTGCAGCTGCTGCAGCAGGCGGGTGCGCTGCCTGCCGGCACGTCGCTGGCCGAGGCGTCGGGCTGGGTGACGCGCCACGTCAAGGCCGAGGAGGCGCTCGCCGCGCACTGGTCGCTGGTGGCCGCCGTCGACCACATGTGGGAGACGAACCCGCCCAAGCTGCCGAAGCCCTCGACCAAGCCGTCCGAGCTTGCCCCGCCGAAGTCCGTCGAGGAGGCCACTGCCGCGGCGAAGGCCCTGGTCGAGGCACAGCTGGCCGCCGAGCGCGAGGCACAGCAGGCCGAGCGTGCCGCCCGCCGCGAGGAGGCGCGCCGCGAGAAGGCCGCGCTGAAGGCGAAGGAGGCCCGCGAGGCCGCCCGCAGCGCCGGCAAGACCGCCGCCGGCAGCGCCGCGAAGGTGCTGAAGAAGACGGCCAAGCCGTCCGTGCGCCCGGGCACCAAGGTCGCCAAGGTCGAGAAGAAGGCGAAGAAGTAACGCGGCGATGCCGGTCGCGGGCCCACTGGTCGCATGCTGGCTGCTCCTGCAGGCCGCGGCGCCGGCCCCGCGGCCCGTCCCGCCTCCCGGTGTCGCGCCCTCGCGCGTCGCGGGGATCGAGCGCCCGGCCGTGGACCTGGACGGGGCCTTGCGCCAGCTGTCGGGTCCGCCATCGGTCCGGCCGAACGTCCAGCCTTCACCCTCCCCGGGGAGCGCCAGCGAATCCGAGGCCCTGCGCCGGTACGTGCGCGGCCGGCTCCGGCTGCGCGACCTCCAGCCGGTTCGGGCGTCCGATGACTTCGACGCAGCGCTGCGGCTGGACCCGGGCGCCGCGACGCTCCATGCCGCGCGTGCCGAGAGCGCCGCGCAGTCGGGGGACCTGCGTCGCGCGATCGCCGAGTGGGAGGCGACGCTCCTGCTTTCCCCCGACGACCTGCAGGCGCTGGTTGCCGTCGGCGTGGGCGCGTCGGATGGCGACCAGTCGCAGCGTGCGGCGGTGCTGCTGGGCCGTGCCTGGCAACGGTTCCGCGAGGGCCGGTTCGAGGCGCTGAGCGACGCCGGGCGCGCGACGGTCGGTGGTGCGCTGGCACGCGCGCTGCTGAGGCTGGGTTTCGACGAGGCGGCCATCGAAGTCGCCGAGGTGGCGCTGGCCGCGTCCCCCGAGTCGATCGGCGCGCAGCGGGGCGACGGGGCGGATGCCGCCGCACGTGGTCAGGCCTCGCTTGCGCGCGACGCAGCCGAGGCGGCGCTGCGCGCGGGACGTCCCGCGCAGGCGAGCGCACTGCTGGCGTGCTCGGTCGCGCTGGTCCCGGATCCGCGTGCCGAGGCCCTTCGCACGTTCGCCGCGCTGCGTGCGGCCGATCGCGCGGGCGCCCAGGAATCCGTCGCCCGTGCGGTGTCCGCCCGCCCGTGGCAGGACCCCGTCGCCACGGTGCTCGCATGCTGGCAGATCCGCGCCGCCGGGGCCGATGGCGCAACCGTGGCCGAACTGCTGCAGGCGCGCGACGAGGCGCGTGAGTCCGGCTCGACCGCGGTCGAGGGCCGCCTGGCGCGCCTGCTGGCCGCGGCCGCGCCCGCAAGCGCCGCCGAGTGGATGCGCGGTGCGATCGCGTCGGGTGCTGCGGATGCCGCCGCGCTCGAGGCCGCCTTCGCAGCGGTGGGCGACCGCGAAGCGCCGGCGCTGGCGGCGCAGGCCGTGCGCCTGGACCCGTCGGCATTGCCGCGCGCCGCACGCGCGCTCCTGCGCGCGGCACGTGACCTGCGTGCGACCCGGGCGGCCGTCGAGGCGGTCGCCGCGCCCGCCGAGCGTGAGCCGCTGGCCGCGGCGCTGCTGGCGGCAATGCGCGATCCCGGAGCGGCGTGGCTCCGGGCCTCCGCCGCCAACGAACGCGACCCCGACGCGCGCGCCCCGCTCGAGGCGCTGCTGATGGCGGCCGTCGCGGCGGGCGATGCCGCACTCGTCGAGCGCACCGCGGCCCTGGCCGACGCGGACGTCGACGCGGACCTGGCGTGGCACGTCGCGCTCGCCCGAGCCTTCGCCGAGACCGGCGCCGCGCGTGCCGCCGAGCGCGAGCTGGAGCGCGCGCGCGCGTGCGACGGCGCCGACGACCGGGCCGGCGCCCGTTCGCTGGCCGATGCGCGTGCCGCCATCGACGGCCGTGCGCCCGAGGGCTCGCCGCGTGCACGAGCCGAGGAGGCGCTGCCTCGCGGCGACGATGGGACCGCCACGTCGGAGCTGCTGCTCGCGCGCACGGTCGACCGTGACGATGCGGCGGCCATCGGGATGCTGATGCGCGTGATGCCGCGTACCGAAGGCGCACGTGCCGCGTGGGAATGGTGCATCGGCGAGCTCGACGCCTCCCCGAACGACCCGATGGCGTGGGAAGCGTTCGTGCTCCAGGCGATCGGCTCGGGGCGCGCCCCCGAGGCGCTGGCCCGGCTGGACGCGCGGCTTGCCGCCGACCCCGACGACACGCTGGTCCTGGGCGTGCGCGAAGCCGCGCTGCGTGCCGCCGGTCGCAACGCCGAAGCGCTGGCCGCAGGCCGTGCGCGCACCGCCTCGCTGCCCCCGGGGCCGCGACGCGCGCTTGAGCAGGCCGCGCTCGAGCTGCAGTGGGGCGCCCCGGACCGTGCGCTGGATGGGCTGCGCGCCTTCTGCGATGCCGCCTACCCGCCCCCGACCTCGCTGCGCGCGGTCGCGCTCGACCTGTGTCGGCGCGTCCCCGCATCGGCCGAGGGCCGCGCGCCCGTGATGCGCCGCATCGCACGCGACGGCATCCTGTCCGACCCGCGCGCACCGCTCGAGTTCTACGCCTTCGAAGCGCTGTCGGCCGTGACCGACCCGGAGCTCTCGGTCGACGAGCGTGCCGCTGCCGCCGCGATGATCGGCGCCGAGGCCGCCGCGCGCGACGACCTGCGCCTGGACGCGGAGCAGTGGCGCGCCTCGGCCGACTTCCTGGTCGCGCAGGGCCAGCCTCGCGCGGGTGCCGAGTTCCTTCGCGCACGCCTGGACGACCTCTCGGGCCTGGACGACGACGAGCTCGCCGTGCTCGCGCGCGCCGCGGTCGCCTGCGACGCCCTGGCCGGCGGCCGTGCCGAGGACGCCATGGCGCTGGTGAGCCGCCTGGAAGCGCAGGGGCTCCGGCCACTCGGCTTGGGCAGCCGAGCGGCCTCCACCTACGACACGCTGGCCGGGATCTTCTCGGTGGCCGGCGACCGCGAGGGCACCGAGCGCATCCTGGCGGCCGGCCGCGCGATCGACCCCGACGACGCGGCGATCCTGAACAACCTTGCATGGGCTCGCCTCGAGCGTGGTGCCGCGGATGCCGAGACCGAGGCGCTCCTGCGCCGTTCGCTCGACCTGCGCCCGGACGACGCCGGCACGCTGGACTCGATGGGCTGGCTGCGTTTCCTGCAGGGTCGCCCGGCGGACGGCCCATGGGGCCCCGGGGCGGTCACGCTGCTGCGCCGCGCCGTCGAACGGGCGGGACGGGGCGCCTCGGCGGTCCAGCAGGAACACCTGGGCGACGCGCTCTGGGCCGCGGGGGACCATGCCGGCGCCGAGGCCGCCTGGCGCGAGTCGCTGCGGCTCTCCGAGTCCGGCATGAAGCGCGAGGAGCACCTGGCGGTCCTCCGGCAGGTCTTCCGCAAGCAGCTGGGGCTGGCGGGGATCGACGCGGGCAGGTATCACGACGAGCACGAGGGTGCCCTTTCCGCCCGTGCGCGCGCCAGGCTTGACGCGCTGGCCAACGGCAAGGCTCCCCCGGTCGGCGCTCCCGCGCCGGCGGTTCCCCCGAAGTGAGCGAAGGTTCCCCACGATGGCAGGACACAGCGCCTGGAAGAACATCAAGCACCGCAAGGCAGCGGTTGACGCGAAGCGCGGCAAGATCTGGTCCAAGTGCTCGCGCGCGATCATCGTCGCTGCGAAGCAGGGCGGGCCGGACCCGAAGTTCAACGCCGTCCTCCGCATCGCCGTGGACGCGGCCAAGGCGGCGAACATGCCGCGCGACACCATCGAGAAGGCGATCAAGAAGGGTGCCGGCGGTGACGACGCCGACAACTTCGAGTCGGTGCGCTACGAGGGCTACGCCGCGGGCGGCGTCGCGCTGATCGCCGAGTGCCTGGTGGCCAACGTCAACAAGACCGCGCCGGAGATCCGCACCATCTTCGACAAGAACGGCGGCAACATGGGCGTGCCGGGCAGCGTGTCGTTCAGCTTCAACCAGCGCGGCGTGGTCCTGGTGCCCGCCGGCGCCACCGCCGAGGAACGGCTCTTCGACATCGCGCTGGGCGCGGGTGCCGAGGACATCGAGGGCGGCGAGGAAGGCTGGCAGGTCACGACGCCCGCCACCGAGCTTGGCCGCGTGCGTGACGCCCTGGAAGCCGCCGGGATCGCCTTCGACAGCGCCGAGGTCACCTACATCCCCACCAGCACCGTGGAGGTGGATTCCGAGACCGCCGCGAAGGTCGCCAAGCTGGTGAACGCGCTCGAAGAGCACGACGACGTGCAGAAGGTCCACATCAATGCGGAGATCCCCGATGCGTGAGTGCCTTGCCGCCCGGCTGTCCATCGCCGCCTGCGTGGCCACCGCGCTTGCAGGCTGCGCCCACGATGCCTCGCACGTCTACGACGACCGCCCCGCCGGCGACGTCTGGCAGGCGATGAAGCAGGCTGCCGCGCAGCCCCGCTACGCCGACTGGATCGTGATCGGCAATGACGTGCTTGTCGACGAGTCCGGTCGCCGGATCGTCATCTCGCGCGACCTGAAGCGCGACGTGGTCGAGCCTGGCCTCGCGCCGCACCGCGAGGAGGAGAAGTGGCGCCTGACCGCGGAGCTGGAATCAGCCGAGCCGCCGACGGTGCGCCTCTCGTCACCGGACTGGGCTGTGCCCGCGCACTTCTGGGCGATCGCCGACCAGTACTTCGCGCAGGTGCGCCTGCGACTGGCCGAGATGGGCCCCGTCACGCCGCCCCCGGGCGACCCGATCGGCGGCGCCGCCGCGACGGGCAAGCGCGACCCGCGCGCCCCCGGCCACGTCCCCGAGAAGCCTGCCGAGGGCGGCCTGGCGGCGCCGTGACCGAGCGTCCTTCCCGCGATCCGCGCCTCGTCGCCACGGCCGCGCTTGCGCTGGCGTGGTTCACGCTGCCGCTCGGGTTCAGCATCGTCCTCTTCGCGTACCTGGGCCAGGTCACCGAGTGGTTCCGCGGCCAGGGCAGCGCCGGCATCGCGATCGCGACGGCCGCCTTCGCGGCCTGCGCGGGCATCGGGCTGCTGCCCACCTATGCGCAGGCCGTGTTCGCGGGGTGGATCTTCGGGTTCGCGGCGGGCCTGCCGGTCTCGGTCGTCGGCTACGTGGGCGGCGCGCTGCTCGGCTGGGCGCTCTCGCGCGCCGTCGCGGGCGATGCCATCCGCGCCCGCATCGATGGCCACCCCAGGTGGTCCGTGGTCCGCGCCGCGCTGGTGGATGCGTCGGCGCTGCGCACCGCGGGCCTGGTCGCGCTTCTGCGGTTTCCGCCCAACTCTCCGTTCGCGTTCACCAACCTGGTGCTGGCCGCCACGGGCGTGCGATTCTGGCCGATGATGGCCGGGAGCATCGCGGGCATGCTTCCGCGCACCGCGGTGGCGGTGTGGATCGGTGCGCAGGGCGCCGCCACCGGCGCGACCGACCTCCGCGAACTGATGGAGAAGCAGGGAGTCACCGCGCTCGTCGTGGGCGTGCTGCTGCTGGTCGGCGTGCTGGCCGTGATGCAGCACATCGGCAACCGCGCGCTGCGCGCGGCCGGGCTGCAGTGACCTCGCCGCCCCGTGCGGCGCCGGGCGGTCTCAGTGCTTCTTCTCCAGGTGCCCGCCGAAGCCGAAGCGCATCGCGCTCTGGACCTTGTTGGCGAACTGTGCCGCGTCTCGGCTCTCGAAGCGGTCGAAGAGCGCCGCACTGAGGACGTGCGCCGGGGCGCCCACCTCGATCGCGGCCTCGACCGTCCAGCGCCCCTCGCCCGAATCGCTGACGCGGCCCGAGAAGCGCTCCAGCGCGGGGTCCTGCGCCAGCGCCTGCGCGGTCAGGTCCAGCAGCCAGCTGGTCACCACGCTGCCGCGCCGCCAGAGCTCCGTGATCTCGGCAAGGTCGAAGTCGTAGCGGAAGTCGTCGGGGTTTCGCAGCGGCGTCGTCTCGGCATCGGCCTCACGCGCGTGGTTGCCTGCGTCGGCCTTCTCCAGGATGTTCAGGCCCTCGGCGAACGCGGCCATCATGCCGTACTCGATGCCGTTGTGGATCATCTTCACGAAGTGGCCCGCGCCGGCGGGGCCGCAGTGCAGGTAGCCATCCTCGGCGGTGCCGGGGCGGCCTTCGCGGCCGGGCGTCTGCTTCGCGGCGGCGCGGCCGGGGGCCAGCGCCTTGAAGACGGGATCCAGCCTCTGCACCGCGACCGTGTCGCCGCCGATCATCAGGCAGTAGCCGCGCTCCAGGCCCCAGACGCCGCCCGACGTGCCACAGTCGACGTAGGTCAGGCCCTTCGCCGCCAGCGCCTTGCTGCGGCGGATGTCGTCCTTGTACCAGCTGTTGCCGCCGTCGATGACGGTGTCGCCGCCCGCCAGCAGGGGGGCCAGCTCGTCGATCGTCGCGTCCACGACGCCGGCCGGGATCATGAGCCACACGTGGCGCGGCCCGCGCAGCTTGGCGGCCAGGTCGGCCATCGAGTGCGACGCCACCGCGCCCTGCTTGGCCAGGTCCGCCACTGCGGCCGCGTTGCGGTCGAACACCACGACCTCATGGCCGGCGCGCACCAGGCGCAGCGCCATGTTGGCGCCCATCCGACCGAGCCCGATCAAGCCCAGTTGCATGGCATCTCCTGGCGGCCGGGGCCGCCGTGCGTCAGGCGCGCTCGCGGTACGAGCCGTCTTCCGTGCTGATGACGACCTTCTCGCCCGTCGTGATGAAGGGCGGCACGCGCGTCTTCAGGCCGGTCTCGCAGGTCGCTTCCTTCAGCTGGTTGGTCGCCGTGGCGCCCTTGATCCCTGGCGTGGTGTCGGTGATGGTCAGGACGACCGTCAGCGGCATTTCCACCGAGATCGGCTTGCCGTCGCACCACAGCACCACGATCTGGTTGTTCGGCAGGACGTAGAGCGGCAGGTCGCCGACGAACTCCTTCGAGAGCTCGACCTGCTCGTAGGACTCCATGTCCATGAACGTGTACTTGCCGCCCTGCTCGAAGAGGAACTCCATGGGCCGGCGGTCCAGGTCGACCTGCTCGACTTCCTCACCCGAGCGCAGGCGCTTCTCGATGATCGTGCCGTTGTTCAGGTCGCGGATCGTGACCTGGATGAAGGCGCGCAGGTTTCCGGGGGTCCGGTGCTCGCACTTCGTGATCAGGTACAGCTTGCTGTCCATCTTGATGCCCATGTTCGGGCGCAGGTCCGTCGACTTCACGCGAGGCTCCTCTCGAGGGGGGAAGGGGGAGGAGGATAGCGAACGCACGGGAAAAAGAATTACCCCCAAGTCGGTTAGGACCTGGGGGCGGAGGGAGGGAAAAGGGCAGGGTGAGACGTGCCTTCACGGCACGCGCGGGAGGGGAGTGCGTCATGGCTCGGGAGCCAAGCAGATCTCCGAAGTCCCGCTTTCGACCAAGGATGTGGGGGGTGGACGCGGAGCGTCGCACTTCCTTTCTCCTTGACCGACGTTCGAATCTAGCCCCGCTTTCGGCGAAGGGAAGGATTGGCCCCGGGATGGAGCGC
>JBIKJV010000188.1:0-4575 GCA_044360755.1 Phycisphaerales bacterium | reverse complement strand
AACCCGGGTGAACCGGGTTGCCCGTTACCGTCCAGCACCGGTGGATCTTCCGATTGCGGAAATCGTCCGGCACCGTCCGCTCGCTGATCTCGCGCGCCGTGAAGCCCGCTGGCACCAACGCGTCGTCCCACTTGATCTGCCGGCTGTTGGTGCTGAAGTACAGGTAGCCGCCGGGCGCCAGCCACTGCGTGGCCATCTGCAGCAGCCGCGGCCAGTCGCGGTCCACCGCAAAGCTGTCCGCCTCCATGCGCTTGCTGTTCGAGAACGTCGGCGGGTCCAGAACGATGTAGTCGTACGCCTCGCCCGGCGCGGGACCCGCGGCCAGGAACTGCAGGCAGTCCGCGTGCACCAGGCGGTGCGCCGTGCCGTCGACCTCGAACCCGTTCAGCGCCAGGTTGCGCCGCGTCCAGTCCTGGTAGGTCTTCGACATGTCCACCGTCGTGGTCGCCACCGCCCCGCCGGCGCGCGCGTACACCGTGAAGCTGCCCGTGTACGCGAACAGGTTCAGCACGCGCTTGCCCTGCGCATAGTGCCGGATGATCGACCGCGTCTTGCGGTGGTCCAGGAAGAGCCCTGTGTCCAGGTAGTCGCTCAGGTTGACCTCGAACTTCAGCCCCTGCTCCTCGACCACGCGGCTCAGCCCGCGGTCGTCGACGCGGTCGTACTGCTCGGCGCGGTCCTTGATGCGCCCGCGGTACTTCATGTGCAGCCGCGCGCCCGGCACCTGCAGCCCGTCCAGGATCTCGCCCTCGCACAGGTCCTCGAAGGCGCGCACCTTCTCGGGCGTGTCGTCGCGCGTGCGGTTGTAGACCCACGCCACGACGTCGCCGTCGTACCAGTCGACGATCGCCGGGAATTCCGGAATGTCGCGCTCGTACAGGCGGAAGCAGGTGATGCCGCCCGCCTTGGCCCATCCGCGCAGGTGCCTCAGCTGCTTCGCGAGTCGGTTCCCGAGCATGGGCAAGCCTCCAGGTCGAACACGAGGTCCATCGGCGTCCACCACGCGCCGTCGGGGGCGCCCGGCAACGGGCGCTGGAAGCGCCGCATCAGCTCGTCCCACTGCCGGCACTCGGGGTCGTGCGCGTACTGCTGGTAGTCCCGCGCCGGGTCGAAGCCGTCCGGCCCCTCGCAGTACATGAAGAGCCGCGTGCCCTGCCGGAAGATCCGCATGCGCGCGATGCCGGCCGCCCGCAGCGCCGCCACCACCCGCGGCCAGACGGCGCGGTGGTGCTCCTCGTAGACCCGGATCAGCTCCGGGTCGTCCACGAGGTCGATGGCCTGCGCGAAGCACTGCATGCGCGTCAGGCTACCGCGTGGGTCGTACACTCGCCCCCGCATGGCACGCGCCCGCACCGCACCCCCGCAACCCGGCTTCGACGTGCTTGTGCTGACGGTCGCCAACCGCGTGCAGCAGCGATACGCGGAACGCATGCTGGAGATCCGCCGCCAACTCGGCGCGCTGCCGGCCGGGCTCCGCACGCTCGTCGTCGCCGACCCCGCGGGCAAGCGCATCGGGAGCGGCGGCAGCACGCTGCTCTGCATGGAGCTCCTGCGCCGCGAGGGCCTGCTGCGCGGGAAGCGCGTGCTGATCCTGCATTCGGGCGGCGATTCGCGCCGGCTGCCCGCATGGAGCCCCTTCGGCAAGATCTGGGTGCCGCTCGGGCGCGAGGGCCGCGGCCTGGGACCGATGAACGTGCCCGTGATCTTCGACCTGGTGCTTGCCGAGCTCGAGACGCTTGCGCTGCCGGCATCCGGCGGCGTGCTGGTCGCGAGCGGCGATGCCGCGCTGCGGCTGACCGGCGAGCGCGTGGCGTTCGACGCACGCGCCGCCACGGTGCTGGCGTTCCCCGGCGACGCCGCGCGGGCCGCGCGCCACGGCGTCTTCGTCACCGGCCGCGACGGCCGCGTCCGCCGCACGCTGCAGAAGGCCGCACGCGCCGAGCTGCGCGCGGCAGGCGCGCTCGACACGCGCGGACTGGCCGCGATCGACAGCGGCATCTTCCACTTCCCGCCGGCGGCGTGCAGCGCGCTGCTGCGCGGCGCACGCGCGATGCTGCCGGGCTTCCGGCGCGGGACCGCAGCGCTCGACCTCTACCAGGAGATCGCCGACGCGATGGCGGCCGATGCCACGCCCGCCGGATACGTCGCGCGCTTCGGCAGCGCCGACGCCGCCCGCACCCGCACGCTGCGGACGTTCTTCGCCGCTGCGCACCGCGTGCCGCTGCGCGTGGCGATGCTCTCGGCAGGCAGCTTCCTGCACCTGGGGTCCACGCGCGAACTCATCGAGCGGCTCGCGTCCCGCGAGCCCGAGCGCATGTTCCCCGACCGGCTCGGGCCCGCACGCACGGACCTCAAGCCGCACGAACCGCGCATCACCCGTGACCCCGGCATGCCGCGCGGCTGCTGCGTGAGCGCGGTGCACGTGCGCGGCGGCACCTGCACCACGGCCTACGGGATCGACGACGACTGCAAGACCGATGCCGCGCACGGCGGCACGTTCTGCGGGCGGCCGCTCGCGGACCTCCCGGCCCGTACCGGCATGGATGCGCGCGCCATCTGGGGGCCCAACCCGCACACGCTCTGGCACGCGCGCATCCACCCGGTCGCCGCAGACGGCCACTGGCACCACGTCGGCTGGATGATGGACGGCTCGGACGCGCCGGCCGGCTGGAAACGCGGCCGCAAGCTGTCGTTCGCCGACCTGATGCTTCGGGCGGACGCGGAGCGATCCGCGCGCGAGGACTACGCGAACCACCACCTGCCGCGCCGCGCACGCGGACCGCTCGAGCGCGCACGGGCCTTCGCTGGGTCCGAGGCCGTGGCAACCACCGCCGCCGCACGTGCACGCGCGCGCTCGTCCGCCCTCGCCGCCATCGGCGACGCCGTCTCCACCGACATCCCGCTCCCGCCCGTCGCGCAGCGCTTCGCCGTCCGCCCCGACCAGGCCGTCTGGGCCAGCGCGCCCGTGCGCATCGACCTGGCCGGCGGGTGGAGCGACACGCCGCCCCTCTGCATCGAGCACGGCGGCTCGGTGGTCAATGCCGCGCTGACGCTTGGCGGGACGCTGCCGCTGCAGGCGATGGTGCGCGTGACGGATGACCCCGTCATCACGCTGCATTCCGTGGACGCCGGCCGTACCGCGCGCTACACGGGCGTGCGCCAGCTGCTGGACCATCACGACCCCTCGCAGTGGGACGCGCTGCCGCGCGCCGCGCTGGTCCTGAGCGGCCTGGTGCCGCGCGACCCGAAGGCCAACCTGCGCACGCACCTCGTGCGCGCCGGCGGCGGCCTGGCCATCACGCTCTTCAGCGCCGTCCCGCGCGGCAGCGGCCTGGGCACCAGCAGCATCCTGGGCGCCACGCTGCTGGCCACGCTGGACCGCGTGGCCGGCCACGCCACCGACCCCTCGCACGTGGCGCGCGGCGCGTCGCTCCTGGAGCAAATGATCCGCACCCGTGGCGGCTGGCAGGACCAGGTGGGCGGCCTGTGGGGCGGCTTCAAGCTGTGCACCACCCGGCCGGGCACGCACCAGGTGCCGCAGGTCGCGCCGCTTGCGCCGCCACCGGCGTTCCTGCACGCGCTGGGCGAACGCGCCATCCTTCTTTACAGCGGCCGCCGCCGCATGGCGCGCGGCATCCTGGAAACGGTGGTCCTGCGCTACCTGCGCGGCGAGCCCGCCGTCCTGGACGCCCGCCGTCGCCTGGTGGCAGGCGCCCACCTGATGGCCGACGCCGTCCGGGCCGGCGACCTGGACGAGTTCGCGCTGCGGCTGAACGAGTACCGCGACCTGAAGCGGACGGTCGACCCAGCCTCGGTGACGCCCGACCTGGAGGCCCCGATGCATGCCCTGGACCGGCACCTGGACGCCTGGAGCTTCGCCGGCGCCGGCGGCGGGGGATTCCTCATCCTGCTCTGCCGATCTGCCCGGGCCGCCCAGGACGTCCGGCGCCGCCTGCACCGCGAGCCCCCCCACCCGCTGGCACGGCCGTTCGACTTCCAGATCGACCCCGCGGGCCTCCGGATCGCGGTTCTTTAGGGGACTTGGGGACGCGCCACCCGCCCCACCCCCCATTTCCGGGCTTTCGATACAATCTCCCCCTTCCCCGGGCCCCACGTGGGGGCCGGTTTCGACACCAGGATGAACACATGACCAAGGCCCAGAACTGGACCCGCTTCATCGTTCCCGCCGCGGTTGCCTCCCTCGCGATCGCCCCCATGGCGCTCGCCAGCGAGGCCGACCTCAAGCTCCCCCCGATCGACGACAAGATCGTCTTCAGCGTCTTCGGAAAGGCCATCGCCGGCTCGACGCTGATGTACGCCGGCATCGTGGTGGCGTTCCTCGGCGCCGCGTTCGGCGTCCTGCAGTACCTGCAGGTCACCGCGCTGCCCGTCCACCCGTCGATGCGCAACGTCTCCAACATCATCTGGGAGACGTGCAAGAGCTACCTGGCGCAGCAGGGCCGCTTCCTGGTCACGCTGTGGGTCCTGATCGCGGCCGCGATCGTCGTCTACTTCGGGTTCCTGAACCCGATCGGCGGCGGGCACGGCGGTGAAGCCGCTGCCGGCGCCGAGGCC
>JBIKJV010000186.1:0-4590 GCA_044360755.1 Phycisphaerales bacterium | reverse complement strand
ATGATGCCGCGCTGGGCGCTCTCGAGGTCGAAGTCGGCGGCCTGCAGCAGCTTGAGCAGCAGGTTCTCGACGTCCTCGCCGACGTAGCCGGCCTCGGTCAGCGTGGTGGCGTCGCCGATGGCGAAGGGCACGTTCAGGATGCGCGCCAGCGTCTTGGCCAGCAGCGTCTTGCCCGTGCCGGTCGAGCCGATCATCAGCACGTTCGACTTGTCCAGCTCGACGGGGCTGTTCTCGTTCTCCAGCTGCGACAGGCGCTTGTAGTGGTTGTGCACCGCGACGCTCAGCGCGCGCTTGGCGTGTTCCTGGCCGATGACGTACTGGTCCAGGAACTCCTTCATCTGGCGCGGCGTCGGGATCTGGCCCAGCTGCGGCCGGCTGCCCGCGACGCGGCGCTTCTCCTGCTTGAAGATGTTCTGGCAGAGGTCGGTGCAGTTGGTGCAGATGTAGACGTCGCTGGGGCCCTCGACCATCGGGCCCACCTCGCGGCTGGTCTTGCCGCAGAAGCTGCACGTCGTGACCTTGCGGCCGCGGAACCCGCCGTCGCCGCCGCCCGGCGTGCCGCCTCCGGGACCGCCGCCCGACGCGCCGCCTCCGTAGCCCTCGCCGAAGTCGCGCCCGGGGCGCTTGCCGTTGCCGTTGGCGGCGACGGGATCGTGGCGGGCGTGGTCGTGGCGTTCGGGATGCGTCATGCGTCGGGGCTCCTGGCGTGCGGCCAGCAAACGTCTCGGGTCGACCCGGAGTCTATCGGTCGATTCGCACAGCGGCTGCAGGCGCGGCCGTCCACGGCACGTTTCGGCCGGAACGCCCGGAACCCGGTCCCCTTATCGGGCAGGCTTGCGCTTGGATTCCGGCCCGCCCCAGTCGGTCCCGCCGCGCCTCGTGCGTTCGTCGGTGGCCATGCGGCGAGTCTTGTGCAGCATCGCGTCGCGCGCGGTGTCGAACTCGCGCTGCGTGATCTCGCCGCGGTCCAGCATCGCACGAAGGTCCTCGAGCGTGAAGCCGGGCGCCGGCCCGGGGGCCGGGCCACGCGCCATCCGGCGTGCCCAGAAGATGCCGCCGCTTCCGACGACGATGAGGATCACGAGGCCCAGCAGGCCCAGCCAGAACGCGGATCCCGAGGAGGTCCCGGCTTCCACGTGCAGTCCTTACTTCGACTTCTTCGCCTTCGCGGCCGCGGTGGCCTGGCGCTCGGTGACGACCTTGTTCCACTCCTCGGCGTCGATGTCGGCGGTCTTCGCCTTGTCGAGCACCCGATCCAGGGTCTTGGCCTCGCGGATGGCGAGCGCCATCTCGTTCAGGCGGCCGGACTTCTGCAGCTCGGCGCGGACGGCATCGGGGCGCAGGTTGCGCGAACGGGCCATCTGCACGACGGCGCCGTTCACCTCGGCGTCGGTGACGCCGACCTGGAACTGCTGCGCCAGGCGGGCCAGCACGAAGAAGAGCTTCAGGCGGCGGCGGGTGTCGGCCTCGCTCGACGCGCGGATCTCGGCCAGGCGGCGCTCGATCTCGTCGTCAGCCAGGCCCTGCTGCAGGAACTGCAGGCGCGCCATCTCGATGTTGCGCGCGACCTGCGCGCCCGACATCTTCTCGGGCAGGGGGAAGTCGACCTTCTCGAGCAGCCACTCGGCGGCCTGCTCGCGCATCGCAGCGCGCTGCTCCTGGTCGCGGCGCGCCTCGAGGCTCAGCTTGACCTGCTCCTTGAGGTTCTCGACGGTGCCCAGGCCCAGCATCTCGGCCAGTGCCTCGGCCGCAGCCGGCGCGATGCGCTCGGCCTGCGAGGGCGTGAACTCGATGGTGATGTCCGCGTTGCGCAGTTCCTCGCGCTCGTGGGCCTCGGGGCCCTTGGTCTGGATCGTGAAGGTGTCGCCGACCTTCTTGCCCAGCAGCTTCTGCGTCAGGCCCTCGATGAGCAGGCCGAGCACCTGGCCCTTGCCCTCGTCCTCGGCGTCCGGCACGACGACCAGGCACTGGTCGGTCTCGAAGAAGGGGTCCTGGGCCGCACCCTTCACGCGCACCACGGCCTTGCCGAGCATGCGGTCGAGGTGCGTGAAGTCCCCGTCGATGCGCGCGGGCGTGCCCATCTGGTAGCCCATGCGGCGCAGTTCCTCGTTCACGTACTTCTCGGCGATGTCCGTGACCGGGCGCTTGACCTCGAGCTGCTCGAGCGCCGGGATGGTGAACTCGGGCACGACCTCGAGCTCCATCTTCAGGTTGATCGGCTTGCCGCGGGTGACCTCGATCGTCTCGAAGCCTTCGGCCAGCTCGGGGTCGCCGATCGGCTCGAGCTTGTGGTCCTGGAGCGCCTTGCCGTACGCCTCGGAGACGAGCTGCTGGCGGGCATCGTTCATGATGGCCTCGCCGAAGCGCTTCTCGATCAGGGCGATCGGTGCGGAGCCGCGGCGGAAGCCCGGGATCTGCGCGTCGGCGCGGACGGCCGCGTAGGCCTCCTCGATCTTGCGGCTGACGACGTCCGCAGGGATCGTGATGGTGAGGCGCTTCTTGGTCTCTCCGACCTTCTCGACGACGACGGTGGTCTCGGTTGCCATGGCTGTGCTCGTGGTGTTCGTGGGACGGCTTCCCCGTCCCGGGGAAAGGGGGCCGAGTATACGGGGTCGCCGCGGGGGCGGCGGCCCGCTGTCCGAAAAGCGCGCGCGGCGCCCGGGAAAGGGCGCCGCGCGGGGGTTCCTCGGGGCGGGACGGGCCCGGCCGGCTCACTTCATGAGGAGCAGCTCGGCGTACGTGGGGAGCGGCCAGTTGTCCGTGGGCGTGATGCGCTCCAGCGCGTCGCTGGCGGCGCGGACCCGCACCATCGAGGGGACGACGTTGTCGCGCAGGAACTTCATGGCGGTCTCCTCGTCCTTGTGGTGCTTGGCCGAGAGCGTCTCCAGCTCGCGGGTGGCGCTGCGCAGCTCGTTCACCAGGCCCACGTAGGTGCGCAGCTCGTTCTGCGTCTCGGCGCAGTCGACGTCGGCGGCCATCGTGGCGCTGACGGTGGTGGCCAGCTCCTCCTGCGTGCGCAGGACGGCCGCCATGATCTGCGTGTTCACCATCTGCACCAGCGTGCGGGCCTCGATCTCGATGACCGTGACGTAGTTCTCGACCAGCACCTCGTAGCGGGCCTGCAGCTCGCGCGGCGAGAGCACCTGGTACTTGGCGAACATGTCGCGGGCGGTCTTGGTGTTGAACGCGCCCAGCGCCTCAGCGGTGTTGCGGAAGTTGGGCAGTCCGCGCTTGGCGGCCTCCTTGTGCCAGGCCTCGCTGTAGCCGTCGCCGTCGAAGCACACGCGGCGGTGCTTCTTGATGACGTCCTTCAGGACGGCCTTCACCGCGGTCTCCAGCTTGGCGGCGGTGGGGTTCTTGCCGGCCTTCTTCTCCAGCTCGGTGGCGACGAAGTCCAGGCTCTCGGCCACCATCGTGTTGAGGACGGTGTTCGGCCAGGCGACGCTGGCGGTCGAGCCCACCGCGCGGAACTCGAACTTGTTGCCCGTGAACGCGAACGGCGACGTCCGGTTGCGGTCGCTGGCGTGCCGCGGGATCTGGGGCAGGCTGGACGCGCCCAGGTCGAGCGCGCCGCCGGTCTTGGTCTTGCGGGGCGTGCCGCTCTCGACCTGGTCGAGGATGTCGGAAAGCATGTCGCCCAGGAAGATGCTCATGATCGCCGGCGGGGCCTCGTTGGCGCCCAGGCGGTGGTCGTTCGCGGCGCTGGCGATCGACGCGCGCAGGATGTCCGCGTGCAGGTCGACGGCGCGGATGACCGCGGCCAGGAACACCAGGAACTGCATGTTGGTGTGGGTTTCCTCGCGCGGATCGAGCAGGTTGATGCCGGTGCTCGTCGCAACGGCCCAGTTGTTGTGCTTGCCGCTGCCGTTGACGCCCGCGAAGGGCTTCTCGTGCAGCAGGCACTCGAAGCCGTGCTTGCGCGCCACCATGCGCAGGACCTGCATCGTGATCATCTGGTGGTCGACGGCGATGTTCGCGTTCTCGAAGGTCGGCGCCAGCTCGTACTGGCTGGGGGCGACCTCGTTGTGGCGGGTCTTGACCGGGACGCCCAGCTCGAAGAGGCGCGCCTCGACCTCGGCCATGAAGGCCAGCACGCGGTCAGGCACGACGCCGAAGTAGTGATCGTCCAGCTGGTGGCCCTTGGGGGCGTTGGCACCCACCATGGTGCGACCGGCCATCATGAGGTCCAGGCGCTGCTCGGCCTGCTCGCGCTCGACCAGGAAGTACTCCTGCTCGCAGCCCAGGGTGCCCACCACGTGGGTGACGCCCTTGTCGCTGCCGAACAGCCGCAGGATGCGCATCGCCTGCTTGCTGAGGGCCTGGATGGAGCGCAGGAGGGGGGTCTTCTTGTCGAGCGCCTCGCCGGTCCAGCTGACGAACGCGGTCGGGATGCAGAGCGTGGTGATGCCGCTGGCGCTCTTCATCAGGAAGGCCGGGCTGGTGGCGTCCCACGCGGTGTAGCCACGGGCCTCGTAGGTGTCGCGGATGCCGCCCGAGGGGAAGCTCGACGCGTCGGGCTCGCCGATCACGAGCTGGCCGCCGGAGAACTTCTCGATCGCGCTGCCGTCCGACATCGGGCTGAGGAAGGCG
>JBIKJV010000053.1:0-15049 GCA_044360755.1 Phycisphaerales bacterium | reverse complement strand
CCCCCGCCCCTGCGCCTGCACCGCGCCGCGCCTGCATCCCGCCCCCTCCGCGCACCACCTACCTCACCCAATGATCGACCGCCGCCGCTTCACGTAATCCCACACCACGAACCGGTCCAGCTCCTTCCCCGCCACGAAGAACACGCGCCCGCCGGTGCCCTCGGCCATGCGGTGCGCGAACTGCACGTCGTCCTCGGTCTGGCTCCAGCTGGGCAGCAGGAACACGTTGATGGTGATGCCCGCCTCCTTGCAGCGCATCGCCTCGCGCATGGTGGCGCGTTCGGTGCGTGGGTCGGGCGGGTACAGCATGTACAGGTCGCTGCCTTCGAAGTGCGCGGTCGGCAGGCCGTCGGTGATCAGCATCACCTGGCGGTTGGGCGTGGGCCGGCCGCCCAGCCACTGGCGCGCCAGCTGCAGCGCGCGCTGGATGTTGGTGAAATGCAGCGGCAGGTCCATCTCGGTGATCTCCGGGTCGGACATGTCGGCCCGCAGGCGCACCACGGGTTCGTGGATGGTCACCGGCTTGGGCATGATGGTGGGCACCTCGCCGGGGCTGCGCAGGCGCGCGACGGTGTACATCTCGATGAACTGCAGGAAGTCGCCCGGGTATTCGGTGCGGATCAGGCCGTCCAGCGCCATGGCCATGCGCTTGGCCTGCACGTACTGGCCGCCGTGGCGCATCGACCCCGACATGTCCATGATCACCGCGGTGGCGCACTTGGGCTGCTGCCGCGTGCGGTGCACCACGATGTCGTCGCCGCGCATGCGCACCGGCGTGCCGGGCGCGCGCGGGCCGTCGGCCGATTCGCGCAGCAGCGCGTTCACCATGCTCTGCGGGATGTCCATCGCCGCGGGGCTGTCGCCGAATTCGTACGGCCGCGTGGCCGGCAGCTCGACGGCGCCCTCGGCGCTGGTCACGCCTTCGTGGCGCCCGCTGCGCGCGGCCTGCAGGTCGCCGAAGATGGTGGAAAGCAGGCTGCGCTGGTAGAGCCGCATGGCCTTGGGCGTGACCTGCCAGCCCCCCTGCGGCGTGCGGGCCAGGCCGGCTTCCTCGGCCAGGCGCTGCAGCAGGTCGTTCACGCGGCGCTGCGCATCGCGCAGGCTGTCCACCTGCTCCTGCGGCGCGAATTGCTGCAGCGCGTCCAGGTCGATGATGGCCGGCTTGGCCTCCTTGAGCGCCTGGCGCAGCTGCTCCAGCAGGCGCTCGATCTCCTCCAGCTCTTCCTTCAGCGCGATGGCGCGCGGCACGTCCAGCGGATCGCGGCCGGTGAAGGCCCAGCGCGCGGTCAATTGGTCGACCTCGTACTTTTCGCGCAGCCGCTCCAGCGCGTGGGTCAGCGCGCGCTGCGCGGGCGAGCCTTCCTGCAGCCGGTACCACAGCCGTTCCAGGTCGCGCAGCTGCTCGCCGGCGATCGCGCGCGCGATGCGCTTGGCAACCTCGGGCGCGTCGGCGGGCACCACGGCGTCGGCGGCGGCCTGCTGGAAGTCGCGCGCGGCGGCTTCGACCGCGGGCGCGGGGTCGTGCGTGGCCAGCAGCTTGGCGCGGCGCGCTTCCAGCAGCTCGATCAGCGCGTCGATGCTGGGACCCAGGCCCTGGATCTGCGAGGGGTCGATGCGGATCGCGTCGGCCAGCTCTTCGTCGGTGAAGCGGCGCATCGAGCCCATCGCCAGCAGGTGCTCGAACGCCCCACGCGCGGCGCTGCCGGGGTCCGCGGGCTGCGCCGTGCCGAACTTGATGGCGTCGTAGCCCAGGTACGTGTGGAAGACGCCGCCCAGGGGTTGTGGGGCCTGATCGGCCACGATCACTTCACCTCATAGCTGGTGCGGCCGTGCTTGGCGGTGCGGCTGATGCGGTCGGTGGCCCACAGGCCGGCCAGCACGAATTCGGCGCACGAGGCGCGCACGGCCGGGTCGCCGCTGGCGTTCACCTCGAAGGCCTTGTCCCACGCTTCGGGCACGCGCTTCAGGCGCTCGGCGTACTGCGCGCTGGGCACCAATTCGCCCACCTCGATTCGCACGCCCTTGGCGAAGGCGTCCGCGATCGCGTCCAGCCCGTGTTCCTCGACGTACTCCTTGAAGACCGCGCCGACGGCCTCGGCCACGATCGCGTCGATCACCTGGCGCTCGCCCATCTGGTGGCTGCCCATCAGGTCCAGTTCCAGCTTGCCAAGCGCCGAGGAATGCAGGTGCCCCAGGTCGCTGATGCGCGGCACCGCGGGGCGCTCGCCCAGCTGGATGGCGCGCCGGCGCGCGCTGGCCACCATGGTGCGCCAATTGGCGGCGCTGAAGCGCGCGCTGACGCCCGACGCGTGGTCCACGAACTTGCTCTTGCGCGCGGCGATCGAGATCTCCTCGACCACGCGGTCCATGAAGGGCGGCACGACCACGGGGAAATCGCCGCCCAGGTCCAGGCCCGCCTCCTGCCGCGTGATGGCGATGCCGGCGTCGCGTTCGCGCGGGTAGTGCGTGACGACGGTGCTGCCGATGCGGTCCTTCAGCTGCGGGATCACCTTGCCGCTGCGGTTGTAGGTGCTGGGGTTCGCGCTGAAGATCAGCATGACGTCCAAGTCGAAGCTGACCGGGTAGCCGCGGATCTGGACGTCGCGCTCTTCCAGCACGTTGAAGAGGCCCACCTGCACCAATTCGTCCAGGTCGGGCAGTTCGTTCATCGCGAAGATGCCGCGGTGCATGCGCGGCACCAGGCCGAAGTGCAGCGCTTCCTCGGCGCCCATCGCGGTGCCGGCGGCCAGCTTGGCGGGGTCGATCTCGCCGATCAGGTCGGCGAACTTGGTGCCGGGCGCCAGGCGTTCGGCGTAGCGCGCGTCGCGGTGCCACCACGCGATGGGCACCTGGTCGGCCGGCAGCGCGGCCAGCATCTCGCGCCCCGCGCGGGTGATCGGGTGTTCGGGGTCCTCATGCACCGGGCAGCCGGGGATGTCCAGGTAGGGCACCCGTTCATCCAGGAAGCGCGGCAGCATGCGCATCAGGCGGCTCTTGCCCTGGCCCTTCTCGCCCAGGAACAGGATGTCGTGGCCCGCGATGATCGCGGTGGCCAGTTCGGGCAGCACGGTGTCGTCGTAGCCCAGGATGCCGGGGAACAGCGTGGCCGCGCCGCGTTCGCCGCGCGCGGCGGCCTCGGCCAGCGCGCGCTGGAAGTTGGCGCGCAGCTCTTCCTTGACAGGGCGGCTGCGCCAGCCGGAGGCGCGGAGGGCGGCAAGGTCGCGGATGGCGGGCTGCGTGGTCATGGGTGGGGGTTCGCCGGCCACGGGTGCGTGGATGCCGGCGGGGAACGATAGGCCCGGCCCAGGCCGCGCTCACCCCTGCCGGCCGCGCGCCCGCTTCATCGCGATCGCGATCAGGCTGACGTCCGCCGGGGAAATCCCCGCCAAGCGGCCGGCCTGCCCCAGCGTCGCGGGGCGGAACTTGCGCAACGTCTCGCGCGCCTCGGCGCGCAGGCCGACGATGGCGTCCGGGTCCAGGTCCGCGGGGATCGGCGTGCGTTCGCCCTCGGCGTGGCGCTTGACCTCGGCGCGTTGGCGCGCCACGTAGCCCTCGTAGCGGAGGTCGGTGACCACGCGGTCGACCAGCGCGTCCGGCGCGGACACGTGCGCGGCGCGCAGCGCGGCAGCGATGGCGCCCACCGGCACATCGGGCCGGCGCGCGGCGTCCCACAGGCGCGTGCCGGCAGGCGCCAGGTCCGCGGGTGCGCGGTGCGCGGCCAGGCCTTCGCGGATCGTGCCCAGTGCCTGCATGCGCGCGGCGTGGGCGTGCCAGCGCACGTCGTCCACCAGGTGCAGGTCGCGGCCCAGCGGCGTCAGACGTTCGTCGGCGTTGTCGGCGCGCAGCAGCAGGCGGTGCTCGGCGCGGCTGGTGAACATGCGGTACGGCTCGCGCGGCGTGCGCGTCACCAGGTCGTCCATCATCACGCCGATGTACGCCTGCTCGCGCCCCAGGCGCACGGGGTCCTGCCCGCGCGCGCGGCGCGCCGCGTTCAGGCCGGCCACCAGCCCCTGCGCGGCGGCTTCCTCGTAGCCGCTGGTGCCGTTGATCTGCCCCGCCAGGAACAGCCCGCGCACGGGCTTCGTCTCGCCGGTGGCGTCGATCTGGTGCGGCCACACCATGTCGTATTCCACGGCGTAGCCCCAGCGCAGCACCTCGGCGCGTTCGCAGCCCTTCATGCCGCGCACGATGTGCTCCTGCACCTCGGCGGGCAGGCTGGTGCTGATGCCGTTGCAGTAGACCTCGTCGGTGAACAGGCTCTCCGGCTCCAGGAAGACGTGGTGGCTTTCGCGGTCGGCAAAGCGCACCACCTTGTCCTCCAGGCTGGGGCAGTAGCGCGGGCCGCTCTCGGCCTCGATCTGCCCGCTGTACATGGGCGCGCGGTGCAGGTTGGCGCGGATCAGCGCGTGGATCGCGGCGGTGGTCTCGGTGAGCCGGCAGTCCACCTGCGGCAGGCCGGGGAACATCCCGCGCGCCAGTTGCGCGGCCGGCAGGTCGCTGAACGGCACGGGCGGGTCGTCGCCCAGCTGCGCGGGCAGCGTGTCCCACGCGATGCTGCTGCGCCGCAGCCGCGGCGGCGTGCCTGTCTTCAGGCGGCCCAGTTCGAAGCCCAGGCCGCGCAGCATGGCGCTGATCCCCACCGCGCTGCCTTCGCCCACGCGGCCGCCGGGCGTGGTGGCTTCGCCGGTGTGCATCAGCGCGCGCATGAACGTGCCGGTGGTCAGCACCACGGCGTGCGCGCGCAGTTCGCACGGCTCGCCGGGCGCGCCGTCCGGCACCAGGACGGGCCGCGCCATCGCGTCGGCGCGCAGGTTCGATTCGATGGCCGCGGCGTCCGCGCGCACGTGCCGCCAGCCGGCCGGCAGGCGCACGCCCACGCAGGTGCCCTGCTCCACCAGCAGGTCGTCGATCGTGCCGGCGAACACCGCGATCGCCGGCTGCGTGGCCACGATGCGCTGCACCTCGGCCGCGTAGTGGTACTTGTCGCACTGCGCGCGCGGCCCGCGGACGGCCGCGCCCTTCGACGTGTTCAGCATCTTGAAGAGGATGCCCGCGTGGTCGGTGGCGCGGCCCATCACGCCGCCCAGCGCGTCGATCTCGCGCACCATCTGGCCCTTGGCCAGCCCGCCGATCGCGGGGTTGCAGCTCATGGCGCCCACCTTGGTGGGGTCCATCGTCACCAGCGCCACGCGGCCGCCGGGGCCCAGCGCTGAAGCGGCCGCCCACGCGGCCTCGACGCCCGCGTGGCCGCCGCCGATGACGATGACGTCGAAGGGGTGCACGCGCGCAGGATAGGCGGCGTGGTGCGCGGTTCCGCCGGGGCCGCGCCGCGCGCCGTAGACTGCGCGCCCCCATGTTCACCACCATCAGCCTTGGTTCTGCCCGTTCGCCCGTCACCGTCGTCGGCGTCACGTCCGATGGCAAGACCGTCCCCGCCGCGCACGCCAAGGTGGCCGCGGTGGCCGAAGCGCTGGACACCCCGGGCTTCGCCGGCGAGAACGGCGAGGTGCTGGCTGTCGGCGCGACGCACGTGCTGCTGGGCCTGGGCGTGTCCGAAGCCGTGACGCCCGCCACGGTGCGCGTGGCCGCCGCCAAGCTGGTGAAGGCGCTCGACCGCCGCAAGGACAAGGCCGTCACCGTGGACCTGGCCGCGGGCTTCCCCAAGAAGCGCGCTGAGGTCGAGGCCCTGGGCCGCGCGTTCGGCGAGGGCCTGATGATGGCCAACTGGCGCGTCGACCGCTGGGACGGCCCCGCCACGCGCAAGCCCGAGCGCGGCGGCGCGCTGGCCGTGGACAGCAACGACGCCGACTTCCGCGACGGCCTGGGCAACGGCCTGCTGCTGGGCAGCGCGGTGAACTACGCGCGCGACATCGGCGCCACGCCGCCCAACGTCTGCAACCCCGACTGGGTGGCCGCGCAGGCCAAGAAGCTGGCCAAGGAGACCGGCCTGAAGTGCACGGTCATCGACCACGCCAAGGCGAAGAAGATGGGCATGGGCGGCCTGGTCACCGTGGGCCACGGCAGCGACTCGAAGAGCTGCCTGATCCACCTGGCGCACGCGCCGAAGAAGCGCACGCGCGCGGCCAAGGGCAAGCGCCTGGTGCTGGTGGGCAAGACGCTCACCTACGACACCGGCGGCTACAGCCTGAAGGTGAACAACGGCATGAAGGGCATGAAGTACGACAAGCTGGGCGGCTGCGCCGTGCTGGGCGCGATGAAGGCCATCGCCGAGCTGGACCTGCCCATCGAGGTGCACGCCCTGCTGGCCGCCGCCGAGAACATGGTCAGCGGCGACAGCATGCGGCCGGACGACATCATCCGCATGTACAACGGCGTGACCGTCGAGATCACGAACACCGACGCCGAGGGCCGCCTGGTGCTGGCCGACGCGCTGACCTACGCGGAAGAGGACCTGGAAGCGACGGCGATCGTCGACCTGGCCACCCTGACCGGCGGCGTGGTGGTGGCGCTGGGCCACTTCTGCGCGGGCTGGTTCTGCAACGACGAGGGGCTCTCGCGCGCGCTCGAGGGCGCCGCGGCGCAGAGCGGCGAGAAGATGTGGAAGCTGCCGCTGTGGAAGGAGCACCGCGACTTCATGCGCGGCCAGCACGCGGACCTGATCAACAGCAACCCCGCGCGCAGCGCGCACCCGATCCAGGGCGCGGCGTTCCTCAGCTACTTCGTGGGCGAGAAGACCCCGTGGGCGCACATCGACATCGCGGGCGTCGGCAACATCGACAGCGCCAACGACGTGTGCATCGCCGGCCCCACCGGCTGGGGCGTGCGCCTGCTGACCGACTGGATCGAGTCCGAGACGCGGTGACCAGGCCCGGCCCCGCGCCGCGCGCTCAGCCGCCCTGCTCGATCTTGCGGATCTTCTCGATGCGGCGCGCGTGGCGGCCGCCCTCGAAGTTGGTCTTCATGAACGTGTCCAGGATGCGCTTGGCCAGCGTGACGCCGGTCAGGTCCGCGCTCAGGCACAGCACGTTCGCGTCGTTGTGCGTGCGGCTGAGCTGCGCGCTCAGCTCGTCCTGCGCCAGCGCGGCCAGCACGCCCTTCACCTTGTTCGCCGCGATGCACATGCCGATCCCCGTGCCGCACATCAGCAGCCCGCGGTCGGCGCGGCCCTCGGCCACGGCCTTCGCCACCTGGTAGGCGACGTCGGGGTAGTCGCACATCGCGCCGCCGCAGTCGGCCAAGACCTGCACGTCATGGCCGTCCGCCTGCAGGTGCTGCACGAGCGCCTGCACGGTCTGGTGGCCACGGTGGTCGGATCCGACGGCGACGCGCATGGTCAGAGCAATTCCTTCAGCCGGGCGGGCAGCACGCGCTGCAGCCGCTCGGCCAGCGCATCGTACGCCTCCTGCCCCTGGCCGATCGGGTCGTCCAGGTCGCCGCCCGGGTCCAGCACCTGGACCTTGTCGGCGTGGGGCTCGCCCGCCACCAGGCTGCGCGCGCCCATCACGTGCGCGCGCGTCATGCCCAGGATCAGGTCGGCCTTGCGGACCATCTCGGGGGTCAGCCGCTTGGCGTGGCCGTCGAAGTCGATGCCCAGGCGCTCAAGCGTGGAGAGCGTCTCGCGCGAAGGCGGGCTGCCGTCCCATGCGGCCAGGCCGGCCGATGCCACGAACACCTCGCGCCCGTGCCCCGCCACCTGGCCCGTCTCCAGCAGGTCGCGCGCGATGCCCTCGGCCATGGGCGAGCGGCAGGTGTTGCCGGTGCAGATGAAGAGGACGGTGCGCACGGCGCGGATGGTACGGATCAGCGCGGGTCGCCGCCCGTGGCGCCGGCGTCACCGCCACCCGCGCCCGCCGTGCCCGGCGCCGTGGCCGCGTCGGGGCCGTTGCCGCCCAGCAGGAACGCCGGGCGCTCCTCGTGCGGGTCGCCGTCGTGGTCGTACGCCGCCTTGCAGAAGCCGCACCGGTAGACCGGCGGCTCCCACGCGGGGCCCTGCTGTTCGCGGCACCGCGGGCAGACGCCGCGGCGCAGGTACGGGCGCGTCGCCCAGCGGCTGAGCGCGCCGATCAGGTCGCCCACCAGCACCGCGGGCACCAGCAGCAGGATCGAGAGCAGCACCATGCCGATCGCCAGCAGCGGCAGCGTGACCGTCCCGATGAACGCGATGCCGAACGCGCCCACGTACAGGAAAAACACGGTCAGGCCGTAATGGGCGCGGGTCGCGGCAAGGACGCGTTGCAGCATGCCCAAAGGCTAGCCCACCCGGCCACCCCGGGCCCGCCTGTACACTGTCCACCCTGCCCAAAAACCCCGATTCCGGGGTCTCCGGGCCACAGGGAGCAACGCACATGCCCGCGAACCTGAAGGTCTCCTGCGACCGTTCCGCACTCGTCGACGCCCTCACGCTGGCGTCCGGCGTCGTGCCCAGCCGCACCACCACCCCCGTCCTGACCTGCCTGAAGCTGACGGCGAAGGACGGCGAACTGGTCCTGCGCGCCACCGACGGCCAGATCTCGCTGGCGCTCTCCATCCCGTCCGTCGAGGTCGTCTCCGAGGGCGAGGCGCTGATCCCGGCCGACAAGCTGGGCCAGATCGTCCGCACCTGCGAGGACTCGAGCGTCGCCCTGGAGGTCGAGAAGAACGCCGCCACCGTCAAGAGCGAGGGCAGCACGTTCAAGATCTTCGGCTACGACCCCAAGGAGTACCCGGGCGGCCGCGACCCGCAGGCCACCGGCGCGTTCGAGGTCACGGCCGAGCAGCTGCGCCGCCTGATCGCGCGCACGCTCTTCGCCACCGCCGTCGAGAACGCCCGCTTCGCGATCAACGGCGTCCTGATGGAGCGCAAGGGCAAGCGCATCCGCCTGGTGGGCACGGACGGCAAGCGCCTGGCCGTGGCCGCGGGCGCGTGCAGCGGCGATGGCGACATGACGATCATCGTGCCGTCCAAGAGCCTGAACATCCTGGTCAAGATGCTGGGCGATCCCGATGCCAAGGTCACGATCGGCAAGGCCGACGGCCAGGCCGTCTTCCAGGTCGAGGGCGTGGGCACGCTGGTCACCAGCCTCGTTGAGGGCACGTTCCCGCCGTTCGAGGACGTCATCCCCAAGGACCAGGACAAGCGCGTCACCTTCGATGCCGCCGACCTGGCCGCCGCGATCCGCCGCGCCGCGCTGCTGACCAACGAGGAATCCAAGGGCGTCCGCTTCGCCTTCAAGGGCGACACGCTGGTCGTCAGCAGCCGCGCCCCGGAGATGGGCGAGGCCGAGATCCGCGTCCCGATGAGCGGCTACCAGGGCGAAGCGATCGAGATCGGCTTCCAGCCGGCCTTCATCGTCGACGCGCTGAAGGTGGTCGACGGCCAGCAGGTGATGCTGGAGATGCGCAGCCCGCAGAAGCCCGGCGTCCTGAAGGTGGGCCAGGAGTTCACCTACGTCGTGATGCCGGTGAACGTCGGCTGACGGCCGGTGGCACGGGCGCGACCCGCGCGCCGCGCCCGCACCCCGCACGCAAACACAAGGGGCCGGACCCGCGAAGGTCCGGCCCCTGTTCATTGGGCCCGCGCCGCGTGCGGCGCAGGCGGCTGGCCGCGTGGCTCAGCCCTTCTTGTACTTGACGCTGCAGCCGTAGGGCTTGGTGGTGGCGGGAGAGACGGCCTCGCCGGCCTTCAGGCTCTTGACGGTCTTGACGACGTAGTTGGTGTCCTTCTGGTCGTCGATCGCGCCCTCGTACACCAGCGTGCCGCTGGCGTCGATCACGTAGCAGTGCGGCGTGGTCTTGGCGCCGTAGGCACGGCCCACGGTGCCGTCGCCGTCGATCAGGGCCGGGGCCTCGATCTTGTGGTCCTTCAGGTACTCGGCGCTGTCCTCAGGCTCGTCGGCCATCGACGCGGTCGAGTTGACGAAGAGGAACGCGACGTCGGGGTTCGCGTCCTTCGAGTCCTTCATCATCTTGGCGACGGACCCGTCGTCCATCTTGCCCTTGCAGACCGGGCAGCCGGGGTTGATCCACTCCAGCACGACGACCTTGCCCTTGAAGTCGGACAGGCTGACGTCCTTGCCGGACGCATCCTTCAGCGTGAACGCCGGCGCGGGCGAGCCGACCTTGGCGGCGGCGGACTTCCCGGCGTCGCTCTTCTTGTCGGCCTTCTTCTCGCCCTTCTCGGTGGCCGCGGGGGCGGCGGGCTTGCTGTCCTGCGCCACGGCGAACGCGCCGAACGCGAGCGTGGCGGCGATGCCCAGCGAGGCAATGGTCTTCAGTTGCATGTGCGCTCCTTGGTTGGTCGGGCGGCCATGCCGCCCCGGGGGTTGGTGGGCCCCTGTGCCGTGGGGCCCGGACGGTGTCTGGGAGGGATGCGCCAGACGCGCCTGTGGATCGTCTTCGCCGGAATCAGGGCGCTGGAGGCGCATCCGGCGAGGAACCAACGCCATTGGCACCCAGGGAATTGCCCGGCCCGGCCAAGGGGTGCGGGATGGTCAGCCAGACGCAGGGGTCGCTGGGGGCGCTTCCCACCAGGATCAGCCCGGAGACGGCGGGTTCGCCGGGGCCGGAGCCCAGGGCGTCGGGGCGGAAGGTGATCCGGGCACCGTTGGGCCCCGGGGCGCCCTGGATGGCCGCCTGGCCCTCCGGCAGTTGGATCTGGAGCCCAGGCACGGCCGAAGGGATGAACGCGGCCGTGCCGCCCAGCGAGCCGGGGATGTCGATCGTGACCTTGCCGACCTCCAGCTTGGCGAAGGCCCCCGCCTTGGCGGCGGTCAGCGGCAGGGAGCGGCCGGCCACCGAGCCGCCGTTCAGGTCGATCTGGCCCGCCTCGGTGACCGGGGGCCAGTCGCCGCGGGCGGATGCCTTGGAGATGGTGCACCGGTCGCGGCAGGCCATGAAGCGGGCGTCCAGCTTCCAGCCGGTTGCCTGGCCGGAGCCGTCGCCGCCCTTGGGCTTGGACCAGCTGTCGTCGCTCAGGCTGTCGGTCTTGGTGACCGGCACCAGGTAGGTGGCCCGGCCCTCGTAGCCGTAGAACGGGGCGCCGTCGATCAGCTTGACGTCGGGGCGCGGGTAGACGGTGGGCCCCACCTGCCAGCCGGGCGGGACGGTCAGTTCGAAGCGCGGCGGGTCGCCGCCGGCGTCGCCCGGGTTCTGCCAGTACGAGTGCCAGCCCGACGACAGGTGGACCGTGGCGACCAGCACGAAGCCGCCGTTCTTGGTGGTGCCCCACGTGAACGACGTGCGGTCGACGCCCTCGGCAAGGCCGGGCGCACGCGCGCCGTCCTGCGGCCGCGCGGCGGCAAGGAGCCCGGCGGCAAGGAGCCCGGCAGCGATCGAACCAAGGATGGAGGCAGGCATGGCAAGGCGCATGTGCGTAGTATCGCAGCCCCCGAGCCCGACATGCCCAACCACTGCGAAATTGCCGTGAATCCCGACCGCAACGCGCGCACCGCTCCCCGTGCCACCCTGGCCTGCGTGCGCATCCTTCCCGCCGCCGCGCTGCTGGTGGCGCTGGCCGCGGGATGCGACACGGCGACCAGCGACCGTGACCTGGTCTACCTGGAGCCCGCGGCCGCGAACGCGCAGCTGCAACAGAAGGCGCGCATGTTCGAGGCTGCGATCAACGGCTGCTACGTCGACCCGCGCAGCGCGAAGGAGTACGCGGCGGGGCACATCCCCGGCGCGATCCACCTGCCGATGGAAGAGATGCGCGACGCGGCCGGCGAGCGCCTGGCCGGGCACAACATGTACGTGGTGTACGACACCGACTACGCCGACATCATGGGCAAGGCCGGCGCCAAGCGCCTGCTGGAGCTTGGCTTCAAGAACGTCTACACCCTGCGCGGCGGCCTCAAGGCGTGGCAGAAGGACGGCTATTCGGTGGTGACGGGGATGAGCCGCGGCGGCGACGCGAAGGCGCCGGAGCAGGCGCCGGCCGCGAAGTAAAAAAGCAGTCCGGGGTAGCCCCCGACCTATCTCCGTGGAAACAGGTCGGGGGCTACCCCGGGCACGATTTCAGTTCAGCGCTTCCGCACCGGCCACGATCTCGTTGAGCTCGGTGGTGATGCGGGCCTGGCGCGCGCGGTTGTAGCTGCGCTTCAGCGTGCGGCCGATGCCGCCGGCGTTGTCGGTGGCGGCCTTCATGGCCACCATGCGCATGACGTTCTCGCTGACGACCGAGTCAAGGAACGCCTGGAACAGCGAGACCTTGACCGAACGGGGCAGCAGCTCGTCCAGCAGTTCGCTGGGGGCCGGGCTGAATTCGTAGTTCGCGGCGCGGCCGGCGGCCTTCTGCTCGCCGGGGGCGCTCTCGGCCTTGGGCAGGCTGAGCGGCAGGAGCTGCATCACCTCGGGGCGCTGGCGCGCGGTCGAGACGAAGCGCATGTAGATGACCTTGACCGAGTCGAACTCGCCCGCGACGTAGCGGTCGATGCACGACTGCGCGATCTTCTCGACGGCGTCGTACTGCGGGCGGTCACCCACCGCGTGGCGGATGGCGACGTCGATCTTCTGGAACTTGAAGAACGCAGTCGCCTTGCGGCCCGAGGTCTCCACGACGACTTCCTGGCCCTGGGCCTTCAGCTCGGCCATCAGGCGGTTGCAGGTGCGGAGGACGTTCGAGTTGTAGGCGCCGCAGAGGCCGCGGTCCGAGGTCAGGACCAGGACCAGGTGGCGGTTGGTGGCGCGGGCCGGGCCCTCGAGGAGCGGGTGCCGGGTCTCGCCCGCCTGGGCGGCGACCTGCGACACCAGGCCGCGGATGGTGTCGGTGTATGGCCGGCTGTTCTTCGCGCGGGCGAGCGACGCAGTGAACTTCGCCGTCGCGATCATCTGCATCGTCTTCGTGATGCGCTGGATGGTCTTGACGGCGCCCATGCGCTTCTTGATTTCGCGGAGCTGTGCCATAGGGGCGGAGATTGTAGCCGGAACCGCCCCCGCCGGGCCGCGCCGGGGCCGCTGCTGCCGGGCCGCCAGGGGGCCCGGAAAGGCCGTTCAGGCGCCGCCAGGGCCGATTCCGGCGCCCGGTGCCGGGGCGGCGGCGGCGCGGATCTCCAGCCCGTCATACCCCAGCTCGACACCCGCCGGCAGCCGCGCGGAGAGCTCGGCGTGCCGGATGTCGTGGGTCATGTGGGTGAACACCGTGCGGGCCGCGCCGACGCGGGCGGCCACGTCCAGGCTCTCGGCCAGCGAGAAGTGCGTGGGGTGCTTCCGCTCGCGCAGCATGTCCAGCACCAAGAGGTCCAGCCCGCCGAGCACCGGCCACGTCTCCGGCGGGATGGCGTTCACGTCGGTGCAGTACGCCGCCGAGAAATTGTTCCTGCCACAGTAGTTCCATTTTCCGTCGACCCCGGCATCGAACCGCCAGCCCAGGATCGGCAGCGCGCCGTGCAGCAGGCGCACCGGGGTGACGCGCAGGCCGAAGAGGTCGATCGCGTGGCCCGGCAGCACCGCAGTGGTCCGCACATCGGCCACGAAGCTCTTGTTGACGTTCGTGTGCGGCTTGAAGATGTGCTCGAACATCCGCGACAGGTCGTCCAGCACCGGGCGCTCCGCGTACAGCTGGATCGGCGTGCCCATGCTGATGTTGTAGAGCCGCGCGTCGTCCAGCCCGAAGACGTGGTCGACGTGCGAGTGCGTGAACACGATCGCGTCCACGCGCTTCAGGCGGTGGCGCAGCGAATGCTCGCGGTGGTCGGGCGGCGCGTCGACCAGCACCACGCGGTCCTGGCCGCCCGCATCGGTGAACTGCAGCATCGCGCCGGCGCGGGTGCGCCGGTCGCGCGGGTCGGGGCTGGTGCAGGTTTCGCAGTCGCAGGCGATCACGGGGACGCCGGCGCTGGTGCCCGTGCCGAGGAGGGTGATGCGGAGGTTGCGGATGGAGCCGGCGCTCACGCTTCGAGCCCCGCGCGCAGCGCGTGCACGACCGCCGCGGGATCGTCCGCCCCGCACACCACCGAGCTGACCGCCACGCCGCGGCAGCCGGCCGCGCGCAGCTCGGGCAGCCGCGCCGCGGTGATGCCGCCGATCGCCAGGTGCGGCACGTGCGGGTACCGCTCGGCGAACGCGCGCATGTACGCGGGCCCGCTGGGCGCGATCGCGGGCTTCACGCCGGTCGCGAACATCGCGCCCACGCCGCAGACGTCGGCGCCGGCGGCGACGGCTGCTTCGGCCTCGGCCAGGTCGTGCGTGCTGACGCCCACGATCAGCCGCGTGCCCGCGATGCGCCGGACGTCGGCCACCGACAGGTCGCCCTGCCCCACGTGCACGCCGTCGGCGCCGCACGCCGCGGCCACGTCGGCGCGGTCGTTCACCACCACGCTGCACCCGCGCGGCTGCGCGCGCGCGACGACCGTGCGCACGCGGTCGGCCAGCGCGCGGCCTTCGAGTTCCTTCTCGCGCACCTGGATGCAGTCGGCGCCGCCCTCCAGCACCGCGTCAAGCACCTGCGCCCACGGGCGCCTGCAGAGCGATTCGGTCAGCAGCACGCACACGCGCCACTGGCGCCGCGCGGCGCTGCCCATGCGCAGGACCAGGTCGCGTTCGGCGTCGTAGGCGCGGTAGCGGAGTGCCTCGATCGCGCGTGCGGCGGCCGGGTCGACCGTCTTCATGCACTCCTCCAGGCTGCGGAGCGCCTCGCCCAGGCGCTTGCCCGCGGCGGCGGCCACGTCGGCCATGGAGGCACGCGTGCCCTCGTGCGCGCCCTGCACCAGGCGGCCGGGGTCGCCGGCGGCGTCGCGGTGCGCCTCCAGCCAACCGGGCGGAAGCACCGCCAGCGCGCCCTGCAGGCCGTGTCGGATCTCCTTCAGCCGCGCGCCCAGGTCGCCGTCGGCCGCGCAGAAGCGGGCAGCGTCCTCCATCACGCGCAGCGCCTCGCGGGCGCGGTTGGCGTTGGCGTCGATCGCTCGGGCGGCGGCGTGCATCGCCCCCAAGCGTAGCAGCGGGGCTAGACTCCCCGGCCCATGAGCGCGCCCCACGACCCCCGCCCCGCCGTGCCGTCCGACGCCGACCGCCGCCAGTTCCTGGCTGCATCGGCCGCCGTGACCGCCGCGGCCGCGACGGCGGGCATCGCGCGCGCCGCGTCGACCTTCGCACCCATCACCCCCGCATCACAGGA
>JBIKJV010000052.1:0-15075 GCA_044360755.1 Phycisphaerales bacterium | reverse complement strand
CTACTACCCGTACTGCTTCAACATCGACGACTTCTCGCCCATCGTCGGCAAGCTGCACATGCCGCCGCCGATCCACCAGACGTTCGAGGGGCACAACTTCGTCATCTGCAGCTTCTGCCCGCGCCTGCTGGACTTCCACCCGGACGCGATCCCGGTGCCCTACAACCACTCGAACCTGGACAGCGACGAGATCCTGTACTACGTCGAGGGCAACTACAAGGCGCGCAAGGGCATCGAGCAGTGCTCGATCAGCGTGCACCCGCAGGGCATCCCGCACGGCCCGCACCCGGGCACCATCGAGAAGTCGCTGGGCGCCAAGGAGACCAGCGAGCTGGCGGTGATGTGCGACACGTTCCGCCCGATGTTCCCGACCAAGGCTGCGATGGCGTTCGACGACCTGGCCTACCCGAAGAGCTGGGAAGGCGAGCACTTCCCCGTGAGCCTGGGCCAGCACGATGCGTCCGGCGCGCCGAAGAAGGCGAAGGGCGCGAAGGGCAAGGCGGGCAAGGCGAAGGCCGCGAAGCCGGCGAAGTCGTCCAAGGTCGGGAACACCTGGGATTGACGGCACGCCCGGCGTGAGCCAGGGCTGCGTCGATGCACGACCGCCTCACTCCGCAGGCAGCACCACGCCGCGGCACTCGCCGAAGCCGATCCGCGGCAGGCCGGGGCGTTCGCACCAGGCGCGCATGATCACCTCGTCGCCGTCCTGCAGGAAGCGGCGCTCGGTGCCGTCGCCCAGCGTGATGGGCTCGGTGCCGCGCCACGTGCGCTCCAGCAGGCAGCCGCGGCTCTCCTTGGTGGGTCCGCTGATGGTGCCGCTGGCCAGCAGGTCGCCGGGGCGCATGTTGCAGCCGGTCGAGGAGTGGTGGGCCAGCATCTGGCACATCGACCAGTACATCTCGGTGAAGCTGCCCAGGCTGACGCGCGTGGGGGCGATCCCCTTCTCGCGCATGGCGGCGCTGGCGACCAGCACCTCCAGCGTGACGTCCAGCACGAAGTCGCCGTCCCAGTGCAGGTACGGCAGCACGGGCGGGTCGGTCGGCTTGCGCGCAGGACCCGGCACCGCGTACGGCGCCAGCGCCTCGAGCGTGACCACCCAGGGGCTGATGCTGGTGGCGAAGTTCTTCGCGTTGAACGGCCCCAGCGGCTGGTATTCCCACTTCTGCACGTCGCGGGCGCTCCAGTCGTTCACGATCACGCAGCCGAAGAGCCGCTCCGCGGCGCGGGCCACGGGGATGCGCGTGCCGAGCGGGTTCTCGCGCCCGCCCAGGAAGACGCCCACCTCCAGCTCGTAGTCCATCAGCTTGATGGGGCCGAAGGCCGGTGGGCCGTCGTCGGTGGCGCTGGTCTGGCCGTGCGGGCGGCGCACCGGCGTGCCGTCCACCACGAAGCTGGACGCGCGCCCGTGGTACCCGACCGGCAGGTGCTTCCAGTTGGGCATCAGCGGCTGGTTGGGCCGGAACATGCTGCCCACGTTCGTGGCATGGTGCTCGCTGGCGTAGAAGTCGGTGTAGTCGCCGATGGCCGCGGGCAGGCGCATCGCGAGCGTGGCGCGCGGCAGCAGCACGGCGTCGCGGCGGGCGTGGTCGCGGATGCTGCGCGGGCCGTCCTGGAGCATCGACGTCACGTGTGCGCGCACGGCCGCCCATTCCGCGGGGCCCAGGGCCATGAGGGCGTTCAGCGTGGTGGTGCGCAGCGCGGCCGCCACGTGCGCGGGCAGCCCGTCCAGCAGGCCGAAGCCGCCGCACTCGGCCAGGTCCAGCGCGCAGTCGCCGATCGCGACCACGATGCGCGGCTCGCCGGGCCGGTCGGGCCGCTCGGCCACGCCGAACGGCAGGTTCGCGAGGGGGAAGTCGCCGGCCGGGTCGTTCGCGCCGGAAACCCACGAGGCATGCGTGACGGTCGCCATGGTTCGGTCAGTCCTTCGCCGCGGGCAGCAGGTGCAGCGACTTCAGGTCGCCGATCGGTTCGTCGAACGAGCAGCTGCCGAAGCTGCGCGCGAACTTCTCGCGCGCCTCGCGGATCTGCACCAGGCCCAGCGTGCGGCCCTTCCAGCTGATCGACGTGGGCGTGAACTCGAAGTTCCGCGAGTGCGTGTCGGCCAGGAGCATCTCCAGCTCCTCCTGCTCGATGGCGCCGTGCCAGAGCAGCGCGGCGCCGAAGAACACGTTCACGAAGCCGAACTGGTCGCAGCCGACCGACTCGTTCCGGTGGCGGAACGGGTGGTGCAGGCCGGCGGTCGCCTTGAACGGCACGTCGGCGGCCTTGCAGTGCGCCAGGAAGCGCGCCAACTCCAGCGGGCCGGGGTGCGCCTCGGGCGTGGTGCCGCCGGTGCGGACCTTTGCGCCGGATTCCATCTCGCTGAGCGCGGCCAGCATGCCGCGGTTGTCGGCGTCCCACGGCAACTCGAACCACGGGAACAGCTCGTCCGGCATCAGTTCCAGCGCGTGCTCGATGGCGTTGGCGTTCTTCGCCTTCAGCTCGATCGCGTCGATCAGGGCACGGCCCTCGCCGGGCTCGCCGTGGCGCTTGTTGAAGCGCTCGATGACGTTCAGGTCGTCCTCCAGCGCGGCGTCGTTCGTGGCGGCGCTGAGGACGGTGATGGGCCAGTGGTCCTCGCTGTCGTCGCCCGCGGCGCCGCCGGTCGGCAGCACGTCCTTCGCCAGGCGTTCGAATTCGCCCAGCCGCGGCACCGGGATCACCAGCCGCGCCAGCGCCCAACGCTCAGCCGCGGCGCGGTGCTTGGCGTAGTGGCTGACGGTGGCGGCCATGTCGAGCGACGCCGGCGGGAAGAGCCCGGCGTAGTCGATCACGGCGTGGACGAGTGCGCGGGTCGATTCCATGGGACGGGCATTATGCCGACGCGGCCGCGTCCGTGTCGGGTTCACCGGGGCCATCCTCGCGGGAACCGTCCTTGCGGTCGATCCAGTCCAGGCTGGAACCGAACGATTCCTTGAGGCTGAGCACCGAGAGCATCGCAATCGGGATGAGGATGGCGCCCACCAGCGCCGCCCCGCGCCACGGCGCGGACGGGTCGCCCGGGTTGCCGGCGCTGCCCGACGCACCGCCGAACATGCCCTCGAAGGCGTGCCAGAGGAGCGCGCTGCCGGCCGCCGACCAGCGCACGAAGTTGGGAGCGGTGGTGGCCGCCGTGGCGCGCAGGTTGGTGCCGAACTGCTCGGCTGCGGTGGTCACGAACACCGCCCAGTACCCGCACGCGAAGCCGATCGCGCCGATCGCGGCATAGAGGCCCGTCAGGCTGCCGCGCCCAAGGACGAAGTACGCGCCCACCGAGAGCGCCGTCAGCACGTGGAAGAGCAGGAGCGCGCGCCGCCGGCTGCGCATCAGCTGGCTGATCAGGCCGCTGGCCAGGTCGCCGAGCGCCAGCCCGATGTAGCAGATCATCACCGCGAGCGCCGGGTCCGGCTTTGCGTCGATGGGCAAGCCCAGCGACTGGCCGATCACGTCGCAGTACTTCACCAGCACACCGACGCAATACCAGATCGGGATGGCGCACAGGATGAGCGCCAGGTAGCGCCGCCCGCGGGCGGGCGGCCACGCCAGCATCCAGAACGCGCCCCGGCCCACGCCCTGCGCGTGCTTCACCCGGTCGAACATGCCGCTCTCCACCACGCCGACGCGCAGGAACAGGAGCGCCAGGCCAAGCATGCCGCCGATCAGGTACGCGTTGCGCCAGTCCTCGACGGCGCGCGTCACGAAGTATGCGCAGACTGCGCCCATGATCCCGACCGAGGCGATCAAGGTGGTGGCGAACCCGCGACGTTCCTTGGAGACCAGCTCCGACACCAGCGTGATGCCGGCGCCGAGCTCCCCTGCCAGGCCGAAACCGGCGATGAACCGCAGCGCGGCGTACTGGCGGTACGCGGTGCCCAGCCCCAGCGTGTGCAGCCAGGCGAGCGCCGAGTCGGCCGGCACGTCCTGGATGAATGCGTTCAGGATGTTCGCCGCCGAATAGACCAGGATCGAGCCGAACAGCATCTGCAGCCGTCCGAACCGGTCGGCGAGCACTCCCCACACGATGCCGCCGAGCACCAGCCCGGTCATCTGCAGGTAGTTGTCCAGCATCACGCCGGCATCACGCAGGATGTGGGTCTCAACGGCATCCAGCGCGCGCTTGTTGGCTTCGGCGTCCGCCGTCAGGAACTTCGCAGCGGCCTCGGCCTTGGCGGCCTCGATGCGCGGGTACAGCACGTCCTTGAGCGACCGCACGCGCACCAGCGCGAACAGCAGCAGGTCAAAGATGTCGACGAAGTAGCCGAGCGCGGCCACCGTCGTCGCCAGTGCGATGTTCCGGTCTCGGATCGTGACCCGCACGGCTGCTCAGTGAGCGGCCTTCGGCCCGAAGCCGCATTCCTTCAGGAAGCGGCGGATCTGCGAGATCTCGTGGTCGTCCTCGAGGGTGTGGCCGCCGTTCTTCGGGATGTTGAAGGTCATCTCGTGTCCGGACAGCTTGACCTTCAGGTGGTCCTTCTTCGTCTCGTCGGTGGTGCCGCCGAGTGCCTGGAACATGTGGACCACGTCGCGCCAGTGGATGTTGTGCGAGGTGGGGTGCGCGAAGATCTGCTCGAGGGTGTGTTCGGCGTGGTGCGACATGGATGGTTCCTTCGGAGTGAGGGCCTGACAGGTTACTGCGCCCCCGGCGCCGCTGCGGCCGCGCAAAAGCGCCTGCGGCGCGCCCGAATCGGGGCGCGCCGCAGGAAGACTGCTTGCGGAAGCGATCTCCGTGATTCAGGCGCGGCGCCTGCGGCTTGCCATTCCGGCAAGGCCCAGGAAAGCGATCGAACCGGGTGCCGGCACGAAGCCGATGGCCAAGTTGTCGGTCGCCACGTAATTGGCGGCACCCGCTGCACCAAACGGCGTGATCGAGAGGCTGCTGATCGTCGAACTCAGCGACCAGAAGCCGGCGAAGGTCGTGGGCGAGCCGATGTTGCGGACGAAGGTCGTGCCATCCGACAGGCTGAGCACCATCATCCCGGGCACGAAGCTCCCATTGGCCGACGAATAGAAGAAGTCGCCGCCGATGCCGTACACCTCGCCACTGCGGAAACTGAACGTCACGGTGCTGTTGGCGCTGGCGGCCCGAAGCGTGCCGTTCTGGGCGAGCATGCCGTCCTGCGCGGCGGCGAACCATGCGGCGGCCGCGCCCGGGCTGCTCGCGAAGCCGCCCGCAGCGAACCCGCTGAACGTATCGAAGGTCTCGGTGGCCACGGCGGTACCGGGCTGGGCCAGGCCGAAGGCGCTGAAGGTGGCGCGATCGTCGAAGACGATCACGCCTGCGAGCGCAGGCGAGGCGACGCACGCCACGAGGGCGGCAGGGGCAAGGATGCGGAGCGAGGTCATGGCGCAAGCCTTTCGAACAGACAAGTCTGCGGCGCGCTCCGCAACAACGGGAGCGCGTTCTTTCCCTGACTCCAGCGACTCGTTCACTGTGCGCCGAGATTCGTGAAGGGCCAGCGACGCGAGACGTAAACCCAGTAAACTCCACATGTTGGAGTCCGAGAAGTGTGCGGCCGCTGGGGCCAGGCCGAGCCGACAGGCGCCTTCCGGACCATGGCTACACTCCTGCGCTGCGCGGGTGTAGCTCAGTTGGTAGAGCGTCAGCTTCCCAAGCTGAATGTCGCGGGTTCGAGTCCCGTCTCCCGCTTTCGTGGCGCGGGGCCACCCTTGCCGGGCCCACCTTGCACACGCGTCGCCAGACCCCATCATTCCCAGGGCCGGGAGGCACGTGCCGATACGTAGGCAATGGGTGCGCCCGGGCCCCGTTGGATCCCTGATGGTTGAACTCCTGGTCACCTCCGCCATCCTTGCCGCCGCACCGGGCGCTCCGCCGACGGGCCAGGCTGCCGTGGCCCCAACGCCCGCCCAGATCGAGTTCTTCGAGAAGCGTGTTCGGCCGATCCTCGCAGACCACTGCTACCGCTGCCACTCCGAGAAGGCCGACAAGGTGCGCGGCGGCCTGAAGGTCGACACGCTCGCGGCCCTGCTGGCCGGTGGTGACGGTGGACCCGCGATCGTGCCCGGCGACGTTGGTCACAGCCCCCTGATCCAGGCCGTCCGCTGGACCGACACGGACCTGCAGATGCCGCCGAAAGCGAAGCTGCCCGATGACGCGATCGCCGCGCTCGAGCAGTGGGTGCGGATGGGGGCGCCGCACCCGGATGCGCTGAAGCCTGCCGATCCGAACGCCGCTGCGCCATCCCGTCAGGCCGGCATCGACATCGCGAAGGGCCGTGAGTGGTGGTCCTTCCGTGCGCCCGTGAAGCTTGACCCGCCGCGCACGAAGGACGCCACGTGGGCGCGGTCGCCGATCGACGGGTTCCTGTTGGCCGGACTGGAGGCGAAGGACCTGCGGCCCGCACCCGACGCGGACCGGCCGACCCTCATCCGCCGCCTGTCCTTCGACCTGCTGGGCCTGCCGCCGACTCCCGAGGAGGTCGATGCCTTCGTCCGCGACCGCTCGTCCGACGCGTACGAGAAGCTGGTCGACCGAATGCTGGCCTCGCAGCGGTTCGGCGAGCGCTGGGGCCGCCACTGGCTGGACGTCGCGCGCTACGCGGAATCCAGCGGCAAGGAAGCGAACGTCGTCTACCCGCACGCATGGCGGTACCGCGACTGGGTGATCGCGGCGTTCAACGCCGACGAGCCCTATGACCGCTTCCTGCGCCGGCAGCTTGCGGGCGACCTGCTGCAGGCCACCAGCGCCGACGAGCGCGCGGCGAACCTGGTGGCCACGGGCTACATGGCGATCGGCACCAAGGGGCACAACACGCGCGGTGGCCCGCAGTTCGCGATGGACCTGGCCGACGAGCAGATCGACGCGATCGGCCAGGGCATCCTGGGCGTGACGATCGCCTGCGCGCGCTGCCACGACCACAAGTTCGACCCGATCCCGCAGCGCGACTACTACGCGCTGGCCGGCGTGTTCCTGAGCACGAAGACCGAGTACGGCACCTACCGCACGCAGCAGAACAACCACCCCGCGACGCTGGCCAGCCTGCCAAGCGCCGCCTCCCTGCCGGACGGGCCCACCATGCCCACGGTGCTGCGCCAGTTCTATGCCCAGCAGGTCGAGCGCGCAAAGGCCGATTCGGCCGCCGCGGACGAACTCAAGGCGAAGGCCCGCGAGGCCATCAAGGCCGGCGCCACCCGGGCAAACGCGCTCACGCCGCAGGAGCAGCAGCGCCTGCAGCGCGCCCGCGACGCAGATGCACTGCTCGAGGCGGCCTCCGATGTCCTGGCCCGATACGACGAGTCCGGAAAGGCGACCAAGGCGAACCGCCTGGCGATGGCCGCAACCGACCGCGTCCAGCCGATCAACGCCAAGTTCCTGCAGCGCGGCGAGATCGACAAGCCGGGCGCGGTCATCCCGCGTGGATTCCCGCAGGTGCTGACCGCACCGGGCACGCCGGCGGTCAGCGAGGGCAGTGGCCGACTGCAGCTGGCCGACTGGGTGACGTCGCGCGGCAACCCCCTCACGGCGCGAGTCTGGGCGAACCGCGTCTGGCTGCACCTGATGGGCAAGGGCCTGGTGCCGACGCCGGACAACTTCGGTGCCAGCGGTGCGCGCCCCGCCAACCAGGCATTGCTGGATTGGCTGGCGGTGGACCTGATGGAGCACGACTGGTCCACCAAGTCGCTCATCCGCGCGATCGTCACCAGCCACGCCTACCGCATGTCCAGCCGGGCAGACCGTGCGGCACTGGATGTCGACCCCGACGACACGCTCTGGTGGCGCATGCCGAAGCGTCGACTGGATGCCGAGGCCATCCGTGACGCGATGCTGGCAGCCGCGGGAACACTGGACCTGAACCCGCCTGTCGGATCGCCCGTCGGGCTGCTCGAGGGATCGGACCGCAACCCGATCGTCAGCCGCTTGATCGCCGCCGACACGCCCAACCGTTCCGTCTACCTCCCCGTCCTGCGGGACCACGTCGACGAGATGCTCGATCTCTTCGACTTCGCCGAGCCTGCCTACGTCAGCGGCGACCGCGACGAGACCAGCGTGCCGACGCAGGCGCTTTACATGATGAACAGCGAGCGCGTGACGAAGGCCGCGCTGGCGATGGCCGACCGGCTGCTGGCGCTGAAGGCATCCGACACCGAGCGCGTCGAACGCGCCTTCCAGCTGTGCTACGCGCGCCGCCCGACCACGTCGGAGATGTCCGCCGTGAAGAAGTTCTTCGGCGACTTTCCGGCCGCACAGACCGGGAAGGACGTCCGCACCACCCAGCGCCAGGGCTGGGCCGCGTTCTGCCAGGCGCTCTTCCAGGCGGCTGAGTTCCGCATGATCGATTGAAACCAGGAGCAAGCCCCGTGGACCTCTGCAACAACCGCATCACCGCCCAGGGCCGCCGCGACATGCTTCGGGCGCTCTCCTGCGGATTCGGGTTCCTGGCCTTCGCCGGGATCGCCAACCGCGCCGCCGGGGCCGCGCCACGACTGTGGATGCCTGGTGACGACGCCACGAACCCCCTTGCCCCGAAGCCGCCGATGCTGCCGGCGCGGGCCAAGCGCGTGATCTTCCTGTGCATGTCGGGTGGGCCGTCGCACGTGGACACGTTCGACTACAAGCCCGGGCTGATCGCCGACGACGGCAAGGGCCTGGGCGGTGCGCGCGCGGGCGCCAAGCTGCTTGCCAGCCCCTGGAAGTTCCGCCAGCACGGCAAGGGCGGGCTGTGGATCAGCGACCTGTTCCCCGAGCTTGCCAAGCACGCCGACGAGATGTGCCTCCTGCGCGGCATGCACACCGCCGTCCCGGCGCACGCGCAGGCCCAGGTGATGATGCACACCGGCAGCTTCCAGTTCGTCCGCCCCTCGATGGGCGCATGGACGCTGTACGGCCTGGGCACCGTGAACCAGAACCTGCCCGGCTTCATCACGCTGAACCCGCCGTCGGGCAACGGCGGCGCGCAGAACTACGGATCGGCGTTCCTGCCCGCCGTCTACCAGGGCACGCGCGTCGGCATCGAGCGCAACGCCCGCCGCGCGGCCGGCAGCGCGGGCGGCATGCCGAACCTGGACAACACGGTCCTGACCGACGCGGCCCAGCGCAAGCAGATCGACCTGGTGCAGGCGCTCAACCGCGAGCGGCAGCGCCGCGACCGCAGCGACGACCAGGTGGACGGCGTCATCGAGAGCTATGAGCTGGCCTTCCGCATGCAGGCCGAGATGCCGGACCTCATGGACCTCTCCGACGAGAAGCCGAAGACGCTCCAGGCCTACGGCATCGGAACGGGGCGCGACGACTTCGCGCGGCAGTGCCTGTTGGCGCGCCGCTTCGCCGAGAAGGGCGTGCGGTTCATCGAGGTGAACCACGGCGGGTGGGACACCCACCGCAACCTGCGCGACGACCTGGCAAAGCAGGCGGCCGAGATCGACCGGCCGATCGCGGCGCTCCTGGCCGACCTGAAGCAGCGTGGGCTGCTGAAGGACACGCTGGTGGTCTGGGGCGGCGAGTTCGGCCGGACCCCGTACGCGCAGAACGGCGACGGCCGGGACCACAACAGCAAGGGCTTCACCATGTGGATGGCCGGCGGCGGCGTCAAGGGCGGCTTCAGCTATGGCGCGACCGACGACCACGGCATCGAGGCCGTGGACGGCAAGATGGACATCCACGACTGGCACGCCACGATCCTTCGGCTGCTGGGCATGGACCATGAGCAACTGACCTACCGCTGGGCCGGCCGTGACTTCCGGCTGACCGAGGTCTACGGGAACGTCCACGACGGGATCTTCGCCTGAGGACGGAAATTCCCCGGGCGGACGCATAACGGGGACGCCGCCATGCGTGATCATGGTGCGCCGTGCACCACGCCGAATCGACCAGCATCCTCTACGCCGAGCAGCGCCAGGGCCTGTTCGCGGTGGCGCTGGCGATCGTGCGCGACCCGGCACTTGCCGAGGACGCGGTCCACGACGGCGTCCATCGCGTCCTCGCTCGGGGCCGCGCCCCTGAGGGCGACCCCGTGGCATTCCTGTACGCGGCCGTCCGCAACGCCGCGATCGACCTGACCCGGCGGCGGCGCGTGCGGCAGGCAGCACCGCTCGAGGGCGGGCTCTTCGACGAGCGCCAGACCGACCCCCTGCTGCGCGCGATCGACCGAGAGGCCTCGGAGCGGCTCCGCGCGGCGATCGATTCGCTGACGCCCGAGCAGCGCGAGGTCATCGTGCTGCGCTCGGTGGCACGGCTGGGGTTCGAGCAGATCGCGTCCGTCTGCGGCGTACCCCTGGGCACCGTCGCGGCCCGCTACCACCGTGCGATCGCCGCGCTGCGGTCGCAGATCCTGGAGACACTGGCATGAACACGCCCGATCCCGCGCCCGCCCTGCTGCCCGCCGCCGACCTGGAGATCGAACGACTGGTCGCCTCGCTGCCGTTCCGAAAGCCAAGCAGCCAGCTGGACGCGCGCATCGCCGCGACCGCAAGCTTCGAGTCACGCGCCGTGATCCACCGCATGCGCTGGCCTGCCGCCGCGGCGGCGATCTTCCTGCTGGGCTGCGGCCTGGTTGCCGGCTGGGCCGCGCGCGGGCTGGCGCCTGCGGGCTGGATGCCCATCGGCACGCACTGGGAGGCCGGCGGCCTGCGCGAACTGGGTGACGGCGTCCTGCGCAGCGGGCAGGTGGTCCGCCAGGCCGAGGCGCAGTACGTCCGCATCGAGCGATTCCGCGACCCCGCCACCGGCGCGACGTTCGAGATCCGCACCCCGGAGCCACGTCTCATCATCGGGCGCCCGCGCGCGGACTGATCCGCGGCGGCGCTTGCCATCCCCACGTCTTCATACGACTCACGCACCCCAACCAAAGGCATATCCATGCACGGCTTCATCCTCTCCTGCGTCGCGGCCCTTTCGGCCGCCTGCTTCGCCCCCGCCCGCCCGGCCGAACCCTCGCGCGCCGCGCCGCCCGCCGCGGATCCTGCGGCAACCATCGCCGAACTGAAGGCCGAGATCGCCGCCCTGAAGGCGGAAGCTTCGGAACTGCGGCCGGCCGCGCTGGCGATCGCCGGGGTGCCGCTCGACGACTCGGCCATGGAGGATGCGGCGTTCGCCGGCCTGCGGCTTTCCGACCTGGCGCCGGAGACGGCGGCTCAGCTGCCCATCATGGCCGGCTCGGGGCTGCTGGTCAGCGACGTGGTCGCCGACGGTCCGGCGGCCGGCGCGGGCCTGAAGGCGATGGACGTGATCGCGAAGGTGGGCGACCAGGTCGTCGTCAATGCCGACCAGTTCCGCGTGCTCGTCCGGTCCCGCAAGCCGGGCGACGCGATGGCGGTCACGATCTACCGCGCCGGCAAGGAACTCACGGCGAACATCCCGCTGGGTTCGCGGAAGCAGCCGAAGCTGGGGCCCGGCGGCCGGATCGCCGGGGCCGGGTTCGACACCGAGGGTGACGTCGTGCTGATGCAGGCGATGCCTGGCATGGTGGCGCCGGGCATGCTGCCGCCGGGCGCCAAGGTGATGACCATGCGCGGACCGAACGGCGAGATGACCGTGACGGTGGACGCGTCGGCCAACGTCGGTTCCGCCGCAGGCATGGTGCCGCCGGCTGTTGCCGCGGCCATTTCGTCCACCGCCGGCACGCCGGCTCCGGCCGCTGGTGTTCCCTCCTCCGCCCGCACCACCACGCGCAGCGTCTCGAAGGAGGTCTACACCGACGAGCACGTCACCATCGAATGGACCACGACGGACGGTACCGAGGGCGTGGTGATCAAGGACCTGGCCACCGACACGGTCATCTTCCGCGGCACTGCCGCACCGACGGCCGCGCAGCTGGCGACGTTCGGCGATGAGGTCCGCGGCTCGGTGGAGAAGTTCCTCGAGGGCCGCGCGGCGGCGCAGCGGAAGCGTGGGCTGACACCGTCGGCCGCCCCGCTTCCCCCGGTCACGCCTGCGCGCCCGAAGCCGGGAGAGGCCTCGCAGCCTACGGACGCCTGACTGCCGTCGACGCACGCACGCCGCAGCGGGACGGGCGCGCCCAGCGCCCGTCCCGCGCGCGTTTGCGCCATAATGCGTGCCCATGCATGCGATGCTCGCCGAATTCACCTGGATGGACGTGCCCGCGATCGCCGGGTTCGCCTACGCGGCGCTTGCGGGCGTGCGGCACCTGGCACGCGGGACGGGCGTGTCGATCGGGATCGGGCTGATCGTCCTGGCGGTCTTCGGGACGCTCAGCTGGTCCGGCATCGAGGTCGAGATCCCGCTGAAGGTCGACGCGGAGACGGTCGAGGCCCCGCTCCTCAGGACGATCGCGGAGCTCGGTGCGATCATGGCGTTCGCGGGGATCGCCGTCCGGGCGCTCGGCGCGCTGCGCACCTACCGCGGGCAGGACGACTTCCTGCGGTTCCACCGCACGCTGATCTTCGTGGCGATCATCGTGGTGGGCCTCATCGCGCTGTACCAATTCCACTTCGCCGACCGCCTGCCGATCCGCACGACGATCCTCAGCCTGGGCGGGGCGCTGGTATTCGTCGTCGGCCTGGCAATGCAGACCACGCTGGGAAACATGTTCGCCGGCTACGAGCTGCAGTCCGAGCAGATCATCCGGAAGGGCGACATGGTGCAGCTGGGTCGCGGCGGCGTGATCGGCCAGGTGGCCGAGAGCACCCTGCGGACCACCTCCATCGTCACCCGCGACGGGCAGTGGCTGGTGCTCCGCAACCAGGACATCCTGACGAAGGACTTCATGGTGCTCGACCGCCCGACGCGGGCGCTCCGGCAGCTGGTGCCGTTCGGCGTGGCGCACGAGGCGCCGCCCGCGATCGTCAAGGACATCGCGCTGGGCGTCCTGCAGGGCGATCCGCACGTGATGTCGGACCCCGAGCCGTGGGTGGAGCTGACGAACTTCGGCGACTCGGCCATCACCTACACGATGAGGTTCTGGATCGCGGACTACCGTGTCCAGGACGAGACGCTCGATCGGGTGAGGACGCGCCTCTGGTACGCGCTGCGGAATGCGGGCATCGAGATCCCGTTCCCGATCCGCACGGTACGCATGACATCGATGGACGACGAACGCGCACGCGCGCAGGCCACGGAAGACACCGCCGGGCGTGCCGCCCGCGCGCTGGCCGCGTGCCCGCTGTTCGACGACCGTGCGCTCACCCAGTCGGAACGGCGCGAGATCGCGCGCGACGCGGCCGAGCAGGTCTTCCAGGCCAACGACCTGATCGTCCGCCGCGGCGACCACTCGGACACGATGTTCGTGGTGGCCGCGGGCACATGCACGGTCCACCTCCCGGACGGCGGCAGCGTGGAGATTGCGGCGGGCGGCCACTTCGGTGAGATCGCGCTGATGCGACAGGAGCTGCGCACCGCGGACGTCGTGGCCGGCGCCGGCGGCGCCACGGTCCTGCGGCTGCCGCGCCCCAGCGTGGCGCCCGTGCTCCTTCGCCGACCCGACCTCCGAGAACGCCTTGGGACCATCGTGCAGGAGCGGATGGACGCGACCGGGGTCATTTCCTCGCACGGCGTGGTCGCGCGCCGGGAGAACCCCCTCCTCGCGGCGCTGCGCTTCCTGCGCCCCTGGTGACCGCCCGGCGGCGCCGCGTCCGTACACTGACGGCCGCACATGCCGATTTCCACCGAGCTTCCTGCCGTCACGGCCGCCGACCTGCAGCCCCTTGCTGGCGAGGACCAGCCGACCGCCGTGCTGCGCGTGGTCGGCGCCACCGGCGGCATCGCCCAGGTGCTGCGCCCGAACGGCCGCCCCGGAAGCGTCATCATCACGGACGCGGCGCTCATCCGGCAGCTCCTCCTGCGTGGATCGATGGAGGAGGAGGTCAGCCTCATCCGCAACTTCTCGCTGCGCACCTCGGCGCCGCACGGCCTGATCTCGCTGGTGGGTGCCGAGCACCGCAAGGTGCGCGTGGCGATGGCCCCCTGCTTCCGCGGCGCGGGCCTGGCACCCCTGCAGGCGGCGCTCGAGCGCCGGCTCGAAGACGGGATCGCGGCGTGGCCCACGGACGTCCCCGTCAAGGCCGGCGACCTGATGCTGGACCTGCTGACGCGCGTGTTCTTCGAATGGGTGCTGGGGCCGCAGGAGCGCGCGCACGAGGACGAGCTTGTCAAGGCGCAGTGCGCGCTGCTCGAGGTCTTCCACCACGCGGTGCCGGACCTGAACCAGCTGTGGCCGACCCCCGGCGAGGAAGGGCCCGTCACCTTCGACGACACGGTCAACCGCTTCTTCCGGCTGCGCACGCTGATCTCGGAAGCCGTCGAGCGCGGGCCCTCGGGCATGATGGCCGAGCTCGACCGCCTGCTTCCGCCCCAGGGCGAAGGCCTTCCGCGCAGCGCGCAGCTGACGGACCACGCGATCCACCTGCTGCTGGCGGGCCTCGACACGGTGTCGCAGATGAGCGCGCTGCTCCTGCACCACCTGGGCCAGTCGGAACAGGCCGCGGACACGCTGGCCGCCGAGGCGTCGAGCGGCGCGGCGGAACCGCCGTTCACCGAGGCCGTCATCAAGGAGATCGTGCGGCTCTATGCCGGCGTGCCCGTCGCGGTGCGCGTGTCCGGTGCGCCCATCGAGCTCCGCGGCTGCACCATCCCCACGCACCGGCCGATCATGGCGTTCCTGGTGTGCATGCAGCGCGACGAGCGCTCCTTCGAGCGCGCGCTGGAGTACCTCCCCGAGCGGTGGCTGGAGGGCAGCACGCTGCGCATGGACCAGGCCGCGTACATGCCGTTCGGCACCGGCCCCCACATCTGCATCGGCGAGACCGCGGCCAAGCTCATCATGCGGCGCACAATCCCGGCGATCTGCCGGAAGTTCCGCGTCGAATCATGCGCGCGCGGCGTCGTGCCGGTCCTGATCCGCATCGTCGCGCTGCCGCTGCGCCCGCCGCAGGTGGTGCTGCGCGCCCGCTGATGGAGCCCCATGCGCCTGCCCGCCGCCGCATCCCTCGCAGTCCTTGCCGCGGCCTTGCCGGCGGCCGCCCCAGCGCCCGGGCCCGTCGCGCCGTTCGACCACGTGATCGTCGTCTCCGTCGACGGCCTTCGCCCGGACGCGATCGACGGCCCCGAGGACGGTGACCTGCCTGCGTTCCGGCGCCTGCAGCGCG
>JBIKJV010000424.1:0-4654 GCA_044360755.1 Phycisphaerales bacterium | reverse complement strand
GATGTCGCCCCAACGCTGGATGTCGCAAAAGTTGGCGGCATGGCAACGCTCACCACCCGCGCCGTGCGCCGCCTGACGCCGCGCGAGTGCGAGCGCCTCCAAGGCTTCCCAGACGACTACACCCGCATCAGCGAGAAGGCCGCAGACGGGCCGCGCTACAAGGCGCTGGGCAACTCCATGGCCGTCCCCGTCATGCGGTGGATCGGCCAGCGCATCAACAAGGAGGCCGCGCGGTGATCCACTACCACGGCACGCCCATCACTCCCGATTACCTGCTGGCAGAAATGGCGGGGCGCCACTTCTGCGTCAGCTACGCCGCCGCGCGCCAGCTCCCCGCGTGCCTCAATATCGGCGCCAGTGTGATGCTGGACAACGGCGCCTTTAGTGCCTGGACGCGAGGCGCTGCGGTCGATTGGGTCGGGTTCTACCAATGGGCCGAGCCGCACCTAGCGCATCCGCATTGGGCCGTGATCCCCGACGTGATCGACGGGGACGAAGACGCGAACGACAGCCTGCTGGCAGAGTGCCCGCTGCCGCGCGAGCTCGCCGCGCCCGTGTGGCATTTGCACGAAAGCCTTGACCGGCTCGCCCGTCTGGCGGACATCTGGCCGCGCATCTGCTTTGGGTCATCGGGCCAGTACGCCACGCCAGGATCCCCCGTCTGGACGCAGCGCATCACCGAAGCCTGGGATCTGCTGCAGAGCACGGGGCGGCGACCCTGGGTTCACATGCTGCGGGCCATGAAGGAGGCTGGGCAAGGGCCTTGGCCCTTTCGCATCTGCGGACAGCACGAACATCGCGCGCAACCACGCAGGATCCGCAGGCGCTCCCGCCCAAATCCCCGAACGCATGGCGGCGCGCATAGACGCCATCAACCCGCGCTTCACCGGCAAGCGCGCTAAACAAGGAACGCTGCTGTGACCCGCTACCTTGTGGCCGTCGCTTTTCTGGGCTGCATCCCCGCCGCCAACTGGCTGATCGGCAACGTCGGCACCACCTGCATCCCGCAGGGGCCTTGCCTGATCCCCGTCGCGCCTGGGCTCATGGCCCCCTCTGGCGTGCTGCTGATCGGCGCGGCCCTCGCGCTGCGCGACGCGGTGCAGGAGGCGCTGGGGCGCGTCTGGGTGCTCGCCCTGGTTATCGCAGGCGCGGCCCTGTCCCTCACAGTTTCCCCGCCCGCGCTGGCGATCGCATCGGCTACGGCGTTCCTGCTCTCGGAACTCCTCGACTTCGCCGTCTACGACCGGCTCCGCAAGCGGATGCTGGCCTGGGCCGTGCTGTTGTCGGGCGCGGCAGGGGCGGTCGTCGACAGCCTGCTCTTTTCCTACCTCGCCTTCGGCACGGTCGGTTGGGCGCCCGGCCTCGTCATCGCCAAGGTTTACGCATCCCTCGTCTACGCCCTCTGGATCTGGACGCGCAGCCGGAGGGCCGCGGCATGAGGCCCGTGATCCTCGCCATCGACCCAGGCGCGTCAGGCGCGCTCGCCTTCTTCTCCCCCACCGGCGGCACGCTCGAGATCATCGACATGCCCACCGTCGAGGTGAAGCGCGGCGCGAAAATGAAGAACGAAATCTCGCCGCAGATGCTCGCGCCGCTGATCAACGCCCGCAAGCCCGGCGTCGCCGTGCTGGAGAAGGTCGGCGCGATGCCAGGGCAGGGCTCCTCGTCCATGTTCCAGTTTGGCCGCGGCGTCGGCATGGTCGAGGGCATCGTCGCCGCGCTGCACATCCCGATCGAGTACGTCACGCCGCAAGCCTGGCAGAAGGCCGTGAACGCACGCGACGGCAAGGACGGCGCACGGCAGCGCGCCGCCGAGCTGTTCCCCGCATACGCCCACCTGTTTGCGCGGAAGAAAGACGACGGGCGCGCAGACGCCGCGCTGATGGCCTGGTGGAGGGCGACGAAGTGAGCGAGCCGAAGATCCGCGTCATCTCTCTCGGCGCTGGCGTGCAGTCGTCCACGATGGCCCTCATGGCCGCCAGGGGCGAACTCGGCCCGATGCCTGACGCCGCCATCTTCGCGGACACCGGCTGGGAGCCGAAGAACGTCTACAACTGGCTGCAGTGGCTGCAGCAGCAGCTTCCCTTCCCGGTCTACCACGTCACCGCGGGCAACCTGCGCGATCACCTGATTGCCAAAAGCAACTCCACGGGGCAGCGGTTCGCCTCCGTTCCCTTCTTCATGCGCATGCCGAACGGCAAGGAGGCGATGGGCCGCAGGCAATGCACCGCCGAGTACAAGCTGCGCCCGATCCAGCGCAAGGTCGTGGAGATGATGGGCGGCAAGCGCCCAAAAGGCGGCGCGGAAGTCTGGGTCGGCATCTCGACAGACGAGGTGATCCGCATGAAGGACAGCCGCGTGCAGTACATCACCAACCGCTGGCCGCTGATTGAGGCGCGCCTCAGCCGCGCCGACTGCCTGCGCTGGTTTGAGAAGAACAACCTGCCGAAGCCGCCGAAGTCGTCCTGCATCGGGTGCCCGTTCCACTCGGACGCGCAGTGGCGCCAGCTACGCGACGAAGACCCGCAGGCCTGGGCCGACGCCGTCGAGGTCGATCGCGCCATCCGCGAGCAGGTCAAGGGTAAGGGCGAGCAGTTCATGCACCGCAGCTGCAAGCCCCTCGATCAAGTCGACCTGCGAACAGACGCCGAAATCGGACAGGCCGACATGTTCAACAACGAATGCGAAGGCATGTGCGGCGTATGAAGCTGTGCCCCGTGCCGATCACGCTTGAAGAAGCGAACGAGTTCGTCGCCCAGCACCACCGGCACCACAAGCCGGTGGTCGGGCACAAGTTCTCAATCGGCGCGGCTGCTGGCGACAAGGTCGTCGGCGTCGTCATCGTCGGCAGGCCAGTCGCAAGACTGCGCGACGACGGGCTCACGCTGGAAGTGACCCGACTTTGCACGGACGGGACGCGGAACGCCTGTTCGTTCCTCTACGGCGCCGCCAGCCGCGCGGCCTTCGCGCTTGGCTTCACGCGGATCGGGACGTACATCCGGCAAGACGAGTCGGGCGTGTCCCTCAACGCCGCAGGCTGGCGCGTCGTCGGGCAGACAAGCGGCAGATCCTGGTCGTGTCCCTCGCGCCCGCGCGTGGACAAGACCGAAATCATCGGGCGCAGCCTTTTTGAGAAGGTCAACGCCTAACGACATCCCGGCTGCGGGGTTCAGCAGCACCAAACGGAGCAATGACAATGGGTCTGGGTTTCAGCACGGAAAGCAGCGGCGGCGGCAAGTTCCTGCCGGTCGTCAAGTTCGACGCCAAGTCTGGCGACATGATCGCCGTCAACCGCGAGCCGGCAGGCGACGGCACCTGGGAGAAGAACGAAGTCGAGATCTCCCTGCCGACCAAGGTCGTCATGGACCTCGCCGGCATCGAGATCGGCTGGCTCACCTTCACGCCGACCTACAACGCCGTGATGGCCAAGGCAGGCGAGAAGATGCCGCCCAAGCCGACCGCCGATCACAAGCAGGCCGTGCGCGTGCGCGTGTTCTTCAAGGACCACGGCCTGCGCGAGTTCTCGCCCACGTCCAAGACGCTGCTGCGGTCGATCGACCAGCTGCACGACCAGTTCCTGGAGCAGCAGGCCGCCAACCCCGGAAAGATGCCGGTCATCACGATCGAAGGCACGGAGACGATCAAGGTGCAGACGCCGCAGGGCGAACTGCGCTTTAAGGCGCCTAAGTGGTCCATCACCGGCTGGACCACCCCGCCCGCCGACATGACCAACGACGCGCCGCAGCCCGCTCCGGCACCGAAGGCCGCGCCCGCAAAGGCGCCCGTTGCCACCACTGTCGACGATGAGTTCTAGTAGATAAACGAAATGCGGCGCTGGTGTGCAGGATCACCAGCGCCGCATCATCGAGTCCACCGCGAACGCAGGAACCATCCGCGGATGTCCCAAGATATAACAACGACGCACGACACCGCTAGGCTAAAGATCGCCCTGGCCGCCAACGGACGCACAGATGTCAGCCTCTCGGCCAAGGAAATCACCTGGGCACACTTCTGCCAGCGCCTGTCGACGCCCAAGGTCGGGCCGAAGGACGGCAGCTACTACGTTCGCGGCGGCGACCTCGTCGAACCCAAGCGCGCCGACGAACACCTCCTCGCCGCCGATATCGCCATCATCGACGGCGACTCCCGCTTCGACCCGGAGACGGGCGAGATCCACACAGGCGCGCCGCCGCTCCCCGAAGCGATCGCCGCCATGGAAGACATCGGCGTCTCCTTCTTCGCGCACACGACGCACAGCTACGACCCGACGACCGACACCTGGAAGTACCGCATCCTCGTCCCGGCCCGCATGGCCAGCCCCGCCGAGCTCGACGCGGTCGTGTCCTGCCTGATCGAGCAGCTGCACGCCCGAGGCGTCTACATCACCGACGTCCCCGAGAACCGCCGCTGGTCACAGCCCTGGTATCTGCCCCGCGTCGGCACGCCGGAGGCCGTCAGCGACTTCCGCTCCCACCGGCACGACGGACAGCCCATGGACGTGCAGAAGGCCGTCCAGTGGCTGCAGGCGCGCCACCAGCAGCGCAAGGCCGAGCAGGCCATCACCAGCAGCCCGCCGCCTCCCAGGCCGCTCCCAGAGGCGCCCAGCGTCATCGACGCCTTCAACGACGGCCACGGCCTGGAGTACGTCCGCGGC
>JBIKJV010000265.1:0-4658 GCA_044360755.1 Phycisphaerales bacterium | reverse complement strand
CGGCAACGGAGTCTTCCCCGGGGATGTGGGCGTTGCAAATCGACAACGTCCTGGCGCCAGCGGTTTTCGTGACATTACCTTCGATCACACCGGCCAGCGCATGGCCGTCGTTCGACTCAACCCACCACTGAGTCTCGTTACGAATCACCAGCGTGGGGCGGTTGCCCTCCATCGCATACGGTGACGAGGTCACGGCTTCGATCCTGCCGCCGGCCTCGCTGTAGATGATGGTTTTGTTGACTTCTAGCCCGAAGTCTTTCTTTAACTGCGTCGACACCATCACCGGGAACAGCGACATGGTGTTTTTGGTTTGTTCGTGGGAGACGGCGACGATCTGGACCCAGGCAGCGTGCCTCGGTTTCCCGATGGGTTCGCCGCGTAAGTCGAAGCGGTCGAACGCAACCGGCCCGCAAAGTTCCGCGAGCGCCAACGCGGCCGACAACGGATCTTTCCCCCACCCCTTCAGGCGGCGTAGCACACCGGCACGGTAGGCGTACCTGCCGTCGTCATCAACGGCGTACCACCACAGAATGAACCGTGCCTGCTCCAGCGTCGGCATGAACGGTTCGCCGGCATGCTCCCCGCCGGGGGACTTAACGTAGTTCGCGAGCCAGTTGATGACACCCCAGCCCAAGGTTTGTTCTGGCAGCCACCAGGATTGGTCTTGGGTTTTGCGCCAGACGGGTCCGACGATGTTGGGTTGCGCCGGGAGTAGCTGTGGTGTGTCCACTCCCGGCACCTCCCTTTATTTGTTCCAGGCGATCTCGCAGTCGGACAGCGGCGGTGGTGGCGCTGTGAGGATGACCCTGAGGTTGGTGGAGTTCCCGGTCGCGAGGTATTCGAGTAACGCCCGGTCTCTGATGGCGTTGTATCCGGTTGTGGCTTGGGCGCCTTCGACTACTTGGACTACGCAGTCGAGTTTCTCGCGGGCGTTCCGCTCGTTGGCCTGCTGCCTGAGTTGCACGAAGACCAAATCGGCGGCGGCGATCAACCCGATGATCAAGAAGATCAGGGTCATTACGTCATTCTTGGGTTTCATTGGCGTCCTTGCGGGCTTCGTTGAACCACCAGCCGGCGACGGTGGTCATCATGGCGTCGGGCGCTAGTCCTAGGTCGATCTCCGGTCTGATGCCCTTCAAGATGTATGACCCGAACCAGACGAGGCCGACGATCCCTGCGAGGGCGGTTTTGACTTGCATTGTCATAGCCCGCGCCACCCTGTGTTCAGGGAATGGGGTTGTTCCGGTGGCAGCGGAACCGGCGAATTAACGGGTCTGGGCTGCGACCTATTATGTGGATCACCGCTGGTCAGCGCGGCGGGTATCGGAGACTCCGAAGTCGGTGTGTTCGCTGATGCGACCATCCCACCCAGGATCGCCAGAGCAGACCCGCAGAGATCCACGATGGGTGAGTCCACAACACCCACCACACCGATCAGAACGGCCTGGACGGCGGCGACGACGCCGTACAGCCATTTCCTGAAGTTATTTTCGGCTTCAGGGTAAGCAGCCAACGGTGATGCGAGTGCGACTAGCAGTCCGGCAATGAGGGCTGCTTTGTCGTCTCCGACGATGTTCCACCCGACAAGCAGCGACGAGATGGCGGGTCCACCGGAGTGGATCATCGCCCTAACGTCGCCCCATGTCCTTACACCGAAGGCGTTTTGGAGGACTGCTGGCACGGCGGCCATTACAGCCTCCAGCGTGTCCCTGCGGGTCGCACCGGCTTAGGGGCCGGGGGCGGTGCCGCAGGAGCCTGTGGTGGGGCGGCGGCGGGCCGGGGGTCGTACTGCGTCTGATCGACGGTTTGTGATGCCCTGAGAGCGGTCAGGACTCGTTGTGCGAGCTTCGCGTCACCAGCACGCTCAGGATCGGTTGTGGTTGCAACCTCGTTGAGCAGGTCCAACGCACCTACGTCGCCTAGCTCCGCGAGCCGGATGACCAACATGATGTGGCTGGAGGCGTCGGTGTTGAGGGTCATGCCGGCCACGGTGTCCACCGGACCCTCGTCAATGTGCCTAAACGGTGACCTGGACGGGAACCGTTCGTCCGCGAGGATTCTGACGAGGAACAGAACTTCTTTCTGTTCCTCTGGGGTCAGGGCGCTCAAAAGGTCATCTCCGGTTTCTGGCGGGCCGGAATCGTTGAGAATGGCGAGGAACTGCGGAGCAACTTCCTTCGCCCTGGCATAGCGGGCCACACGGTCGTCATAGCCCGTGAGTCCACCGTTAATCAAACGGCATACGGTTTCGTGGTCCTGGCGGTCAGCGGCCTCGTTAATCTGAGTCCCGCGAGCGACAGTCCAGTACCAAGCCGTCCCCATAAATCCGTAGTCGTCGGCAGCCAACTGTGTTGGATTGTCAACGAAATACGTTGGGGAATCGACGTATCCTTCGCCGTAGGCCCACGCAGACACGGCACCGTAGTTCGTGCGCCCGGTGATCTGAAGTGGACCTCTCCCCTTATAGGTCACACCGTCATTCGTACCGGGGCGGTTGCCAAGGTCTTCGCGCCCGTTGTACTGGGAACCGTCAGCCAGTTCCTCCATGTACATCAGGCCACCGGACTCATGGCCCACCTGAGCGAACCACTGAGCGATCCGCTCGACGTTGTTGCACTGAGAAGCCTCAAGGCAACTGAGGACACCGGGCAGCAGTTCCTCGTACCGCTCCAACGGCAACGATTCGTCCATTGCGTAGGACAACAGTTCTGCTTGTGTGTGCGGCTCCGGTGCGGGACCGGGGAGTGTCGGTACACCAGCCGGTGCGGCAGAGGCGTAGCAGTACCCCTTCGGGGGCATCAAACTGCAAGCACTGCCGGGTCCGTCGAACTTCACGAAATACTGCCAAGGGGCGAACCCGCTATCGCTGACGTGGACGAACCGTCCAGCAGGAGTCTCGGCGTAACCCGTGTAGCAAATATAGTGAAATATCGTTCCGTAATAGCCGGGGTTGTTGCCGGTCGGTGCCCCGGTATTGGGATCAACCGAAATCGGTGGATTCCCTGGAGGACTGACCCAGTTCGCGGGGCATGGGAAGCCCGCGTCGAGACTGGCCTTGAGCCTGCTCCAGAACTCGTCTTTCTGCTGCGGGGTCATGGGGTCTTGTTCGAGGAACTGCGCCCGAAACTCAGCGTGATGGGCCTTCGTGTTCAAAAAATCGGAAAGCATCCCGATGTGGGGAGTTCCATTTTCGTCCGTTCCCATGAACGAGGCGGCTTCTTGTTCTTCCACCCAAGGTCCGATGACCTGGAGCGCGGTTTGGCAGGATGCTGGTCCGCACCAAGCTACCAATAACCGGTTTCTTGGGGAATCCGTTCGGGCTTAGGGATATTCAAGACAATCTCGGTCATTTCGGGCATCACCTCCTAAGCCGGGATTTCTCCCGGTACTAGTTTTAGGCGGCGGGCCTTACTTCGACTCTTTCGGCTTCCTGGCGGGCCGGAACGGTGTTCAAACTACTCGGCTTCCTCCGACTCAATATTGATCCGCGCCGGCGAAGGAGTCGCCTCAATATCGCCAACGTCTGCGCCGGTGAGTCGGCCCATCAAATCGACTAGACCGCTGGTGTCCTCGAAGTAGTTTCCGAAATAGATTGCGGTGTAGCGTTGCCGTTCACCGACTTTGTAGCGGCGGGTCCGGTTCACCCCAACCCACGGGAAGTAGCCTTTCGTCGCGGGTGGGCTGGTCCGGTCCTGCACATAGCCGCCCGCCACATCAGAGGCGAACCCGTTGGTGAAGCCGTGCAAGTCGGGGACGTACATTCCCGCGCCCGCGTTGCCGGTCGAGTCCCAGCCGTAGAAGAAGCTGCTGTAGCTCGTTCCCAGTTCCTGCCCGCTGGCTGTGAACGTCAGCAGCCGGGGGAAGGACTCCATCACCGCCCGATCAATCTTGGTCGGTGAAGACTTAGCGCCCGCGAGTGGGCACATCACATACCCGGTACGTACATCCGTTTCGACGCTGAACGCAATGTCCACCGTCACCGCGAGTTGGCTTGCGGTCAGCGTGTAGGTGTAGGTGACTGTGCCCAGCGGCGGCGAAGCCAAAGCAGCACCGGAGTCAGGGTGGTAAAGCTTCGTTGTCCTGATTACTTGTGCGCTGCCGCAGGACCGAACCTGCCCGTCTGTGAGGGTGAGGTTGTTGCCGTCGACCTTCGTTGTGATCGTCTGCTGATGCTCTAACTGGTGCGCCGCCTGGCCGATGAACGTCCACGTTGATCCGGTTGCAGGTTTGCAGTCCATTGCCATTTCCCACGCGGACGGGAAACTGCAAGACAGATCGTGGGTGGTGAACAGTTGGACACCGGAATCGGTGACCAGGGTGTTGGCGAAGGCGTAGGCGAACCGGTCAACGTAAATCCTTGACCCTGACGCGGCAGCAGCTTTGTAGCCGGTGCCGGTGATCGTCACCGTGTAGGTGTCGGCGGGCAAGGTGTCCGCTACCGCTACGCGTTGGTCGTAGTACGTTAACGCCCCGCCGCTGTAGTAGTCGATCACCCGGTCTGTCGGGTTGAGGGTGCCGCCGTTAGCGACGAGAATGGTGTTGGGGTAGCGGCCCGAATCAACAACTGCCTGCGCCGTTTTCAGAAGGTTCGCGGTCTTCTCACCGCTGGCTGCGCCTGTGACCGTGACTTTCCCCAGACCGCCGTTCTGCGCGATCAC
>JBIKJV010000293.1:0-4677 GCA_044360755.1 Phycisphaerales bacterium | reverse complement strand
GGTGCTAGAGGTGCTGATACTTATAACATTTGGTTCTATAAAGGTGGTGGTAACTGTCACCACAGATGGAATAAGCAAGTTTACGCAGCTTTTGAAGGTACAGGAATAGATGTTAACTCACCAAAGGCACGACAAATAGCAGTAAGAAAGGCAGAGAAGTTCGGATATGTAGTTAAGAATGACCCTAAAGTATCTACACTACCTAAAGACATGCCTAATAACGGATTTTTACCTAAAGAATAATGGAGGCTTTACTAATAACAAGAAACGACTTAGTTAAATTGACTGCGTTAGGAGGTAACGTAGACACTGATAAATTCATTCAGTTTATCAAAATAGCTCAAGACATACACATACAAAACTATCTAGGTACAAGACTACTAGACCGTATCAAAGATGACATAGTTGATGACACACTAGCAGACCCGTATTTAAGCCTTTTAGAGACGTATGTAAAGCCTATGCTTATTCATTGGGCAATGGTCGAATATTTACCATTCGCAGCGTACACAATCGCTAACAAAGGCGTTTATAAACACAACTCAGAGAACGCTTCTAACGTTGAAAAGACGGAAGTAGACTACTTAGTAGAAAAAGAGCGAGACATAGCACAGCATTACACTCAGAGGTTTATTGACTTCATGTGTAATTACTCAGCTCAATTCCCTGAGTACAACACTAACAGTAACGGTGAAGTTTCACCTAGTTCAAATAATTACTTTTCAGGATGGCACATTTAAAGATTTACAAGCCTAAACAAGACAACGTAGTTAAATTAATGGTTTACCTAAACAAAATTAAAAATGGCGGTAAAAAAGATAAGTGAATTTCCACAAGCGAACAATGTAAACAACCTTGACTTAGTATTAATCAGTCAGGAGGACTCAGGCAACTACGAAAGCAAGTATGCAGAAAGTTCTGCTTTACGTTCAATTGGTGCATATACGTTTGTTTGTGGCATTAGCCAGTCAGGTGCAACAGCTCCTAGCTTGACGGATAACTTTAACAACTACGGTTTATCTCCAGTAGCCTCTTATGTAGGGGTTGGTGAGTATGAAATAGCTGGTTTTGATAACTTACTTGCTGCAGCTACTCACATAGAGATTAATCTAAACGCATTGCCTACAACAGACCATATAAGAACGGACTATATAGATAGTGACACAATAAGAATTAGAACTACAGTTTCAGGAACGCCAGCAAATGGCGTAATGAATGTTAACGGTTTGTACTTAAAAGTAACTACGTACATATAACAAAACACGGATTATTAGTTAATTAATTATGAGCAATACAATAGGATGGGGTAAAGCTGTTGAGAACAATACTATCGGTTACGGAGATGGAAAAGACAACTCTACTAATGGATGGGGTAGCGCATACGAAAACTCTTGGAGTGGTGAAACGCTTTTAGAGGTGTTATTAACTGCACCTGTTAATGTATCTGCTCCTGTAGTTAGTGGTACAGCATCTGTAGGTAGTGTTTTAACAACAACTAACGGCACTTGGGACAACGAACCTACTTCATATACATATCAATGGAAAAGAAACGGTTCTAACATACTTTCAGCTACTGCAAATACATACACAGTAGTAGCAGCAGATGTATCTCAATCTATTACTTGTACAGTTACAGCTATAAATGACGCTGGTAGCGCTTCAGCAACTAGCAATACTATTACTCCTACTTGGGAAACAGACGCTCAGGCATTCATCACAGCAGCAGCTATTACAAATCCTACACAACAGAGTGCTGTGAATCAGTTGGTAGTTGACTTGAAAGGTTACGGTGTTTGGACTAAGATGAAGGCATTGTATCCGTTTGTTGGAGGTACAGCAAGTCAGCATAAATTCAATCTTAAAGACTCAAGAGATTTAGATGCAGCATTTAGGTTGACATTCAACGGTGGTTGGACGCATTCAGTAAATGGAGCGCAGCCAAATGGTACGAATGGTTATGCGGATACATTTTTAAATGAAAATTCTGTAATGACTTTGAATAATGAACATATTTCATTTTATTCTAGAACAAATACAGATGGTTTATTCTGTGATATAGGCGTTAGTCTAACATCACCAGTAACCGAAACAAATATTTTTGCTAAATATTTAAATGTGTTTTATCCTAGAATACACGATAGTAATTCAGGCGTTTCAAATACAATTAGTTCTTTAGGTTTATTTATATCCAATAGAGTTGCTTCAAATCAAATTAGAGCATTTCAAAATAATGTATTAAAAATAATTAATTCAACATCCGTAGGTTTAAAAGTAAACAGAAACTTTTATTTAGGTGCTTTAAGTTCTGCCAATTTCAATGCTTCTTTGTATTCAAATAGACAACTTGCCTTCGCCTCAATAGGAGAGGGACTTACAGATACAGAAGCAGCTAACTTCTACACAGCTGTAAATAATTTCCAAGTGGCTTTAAGCCGAAATGTGTAAAAAATAATATTATGATACAAGTAGGACTTTTAACAGAGATACAGAAAGACGAATTAGTAGGTCAGATGTACGATGAGGATAGCTATTTCAACCCTATTCAGGACTTAAACGACAACTGGATAATCTCAGTTGAAGAAATAGACCAATGTGTAAATCCTGAGTTTATGTGGGTGAAAGAACTTCCTTTGATTCCATATGAGCCTAAACCAACGCCTCCAATTGAATAACTATGACACTAACTGTTTTACTTGACACAATTAAAAAACACGGAGCTGTCGGTGTTTTGGCAGCTTGGCTATTTTACACAAACGAAAGACTAAACGAAGTTGAACGTGAGCTGTACAGATGCTATGACAAATACCAAACTTCAACGGATTTAAAAACACGAACACCTAACCACTCTACTTACTACGCAGTACTACCAAAAGAAACATCTGTTAAACGTAAAAAAGCGTAATTAAATGGTAAGAAGCTACAAAGACAAAGAGCTTTTAGATAGAGTTAAAAGCCTTGTTAATTTTCAGTACGTTCCTCACGATGTTTGGATTCTTGGTGTAAGGTCTAACGAAGACTTGACCGATAAGTACGATGACAAGTTCTATGTGTTCAGAGGTGAGCACTTTTTAATGGTAGCTGCTGGAACTACAAACAAAGGTTTAAAAGGAACTGCTGTAATGATGGCTGATATGTGGCACTACGATGTATATCGATACGGACTTCATAAAGGCAAGATGCCAGCTCTACGTCAGGTTAAAGGCATTCCATATACAAGGGACTTTGATAAAGACGGTAAAACAGATGTAGTAGGAGAAGTATATACTAACAATATATACATGAACTTTCACGGTTCTACCTATAACTTTGGTTCAGCAAATGTATCTCCTAAAATTGGTGGATGGTCAGAAGGATGTCAAGTAGTTCAGAACAACGCACACTACGAAAGAATTATTAAACTCTGCAAGAATCAAAAGAGCGTATCTTACTGCCTCATAAATGAATTTTAACGCACTCTACATATTTTTCGGTATATTGATTCCGAATTATTTTAACAACCTTTTAAAACGCTTAAAAATGGCTAAGAAAAAGAAAAAAGACTTAGACGTCAATATCGACACTAAGAACATTGACATTAAGATTTCACGAAAAGACGGTAAATTCAAAGCAGAGATAGACACTCCTATCATTGACGCAGAAATAACAAAAGACGAAGTAAACGGACTTGACGTAGACGTAACAGTAGACGAGAAAGCTCCAAAAGTATTAGGTAATATCATAGCTCGTATTATTAAGAAAGCTAGAGGCTAATGCAAGTTATAAAGCACTCTCGTAACATTCACGAATTAGTAGTAGATGGTAACGAGGCACAGGTAGCTATGCTATCAGACATACATTGGGACAATCCTCATTGTGACTGGGACTTACTCCGTAAACATCTTGACTACTGCGTAAAGCATAACATTCCTGTAATGGTTAACGGTGACTTCTTTTGTTTAATGCAAGGAAGAGGAGACAACCGTAGAAACAAATCTGATATAAGACCTGAACATAACAATGCTAGGTATTTAGATTCGATAGTAGAGACTGCAGTAGAATGGTGGTCACCATATGCTCACATATTAACCGTGTTAGGCTACGGAAACCATGAGACTGCGATAATTAAGTTTCAGGAAACAGACTTGCTACAGAGATTTGTTGACTTGTTAAACTATAAGAACGGTTCTAACGTACACACTGGAGGTTATGGTGGTTGGTTCTTTATTCGTCAGAATTTAACAGCTACACAACGCAAATCTACTAAGGTAAAATACTTTCACGGTTCAGGTGGTGGTGGTGTAGTTACCAAAGGAGCGTTGAACCTTACTAGAGCTTTAGAGATGTTTGAGGGAATGGATGTGTTCACTATGGGTCACATTCACGAGAACGCTGCTAGAAATGACGTTAGAGAGCAAGTACAGACACATTCAAAAAGCGGACATTCTGTAGAGCATAAACGAATACATTTAATGCTTACAGGAACGTACAAAGAAGAGTATCAAGACGGATTTAGCGGATGGCACGTTGAAAGAGGCGCACCACCAAAGCCATTAGGAGGCAGAATATTAAAGATACATTCACCTTTTCACGAAAAAACAATCGTAGATAGCACTCAGTTTCCAATTTAATTGTATATTTGAGCATTCCAATTTTTCATAGATTCTTGCTTTAACCCCTAGAAATAGGGGTTTTTTGTTT
>JBIKJV010000266.1:0-4682 GCA_044360755.1 Phycisphaerales bacterium | reverse complement strand
GTTGACAAATGTTCCCAAAGGATCTTTTTGGTGCGCGAGTGCGATGTTCTATGGTTTCCACACAACTGAGGATTGCTTCACGGTACCAAGAAGTGCTTACGTTCCTTCGTGGGTGAATAGCAGAAGCCCGTTGGTAGTTGTCCACGATAGACGGTGGAAAGTTCCTGCAGGATATAAGCCTTACGTAAAGACTGGCTGTTTGTTTACGATTTACTTCCCGAAGCAAAGGAGGGATGCTCACATTGGAATGATCGAAAAGCCCAATGCTGACTCAACAACGATTACAACTTTGGAAGGAAACGCAAGCAATGGATTGAGCCGAAATGGTGACGGGTTCTACCGAAACACAAGGCGAACCGCCACGTTATCAAAGTGTGCTTGCCCACCTGAGATGCTTACGTTGGAAGAAATTCGTAGGTTTGTAATAAATAACCCATACAAACGATGAGCACTTCAGTTTACAGAATAATAATCACAACTTGCATTGTCGTATTTATTCTTTCAATGATTGTCTGCGTTGATAGCTGCAATGAATGGAAGAATAGGGCACACATTGCTAACGAGAATTATGAGTCGGAAATGAACAACTCTAGGCGACTTGGCGAGGGATTCACTAAGACATTGCGATTGACTGAGGAACAATTTGCAGAGCGAGAGGCTGATTACATTGATTCCTTGTCGAAACTTTCAAAGGATAAACTGAAACTGCAAAGGATTGTTGACTTCTTTAAGATTGAATTGGAGAAGGAGAAACAGAATATTAAGTTGGCATGGAGGGATTCAATTCGTCCGGGCGATTCGATAAGAGTTGGGCGGTTGATAAAGTCCTTGGAAAGCTGCTTGAATGTTTCCGTATTCACGCCTGAGAATGATTCCTTTGCCTACCTTTCCTACAAATACACTCTTGATGCAGCCCTTGTTGTTTACCAAGGAAAGCGAACGAAAGATTTTAAGATCGGAAGATTCAAACTCTGGAGATATGGGCCAAGATCACTCAACGCAGAAATGTTCACCAACTGCGATTCCTCGAAAATCAATATAAACCACATAAACATCATCAAACAATGAAACGATTACTACTCGCGCTGATCTTGTCAGCATTTACAATGTTCAACGCTGACGCTCAGATTTGCGCAACGAAGTGTGTGAACCAAACTTTGACGGCAACGTACACGGACGCTTTGGGCGTACCGATTGTCAACGCTGCTTACACTTACAACTGGACTTCAACCCTTCCAGGGTTTGTTGGTCAGGGAACAAACCAATTAACTTGGGCTTCCGTTGGTGCAACTCCTGGCATTTACACAATCACACTTACAGTTGATGCTGCAGGCTGCGATACCGTATTGAATTGTCAGGTAGAAATCCTCGATGGAACTTCATCATTTACCGTTGTGCCTATTTGCCAAAACCAAGGAACTGTTGACTTAGATGTTTTATTCAACCCTTCTCCTGCTGGTGGAACGTGGTCAGGAACTGATGTACTTGCTGACGGAACTTATAATCCTGCGGATGGCTTACCGGATAACTTGACCTACACTGCAATTGATCCTGTTTCGGGCTGCGGAGGTGTGTCAACGGGGACAACTGTAATCAATCCTTCACCACAATCAGGCGTTATCACATTCAACTAATGAATCCAATCACAATCAATTTCTACGATTCCTTTCAGGCTATTGTTGACATGATGGCTGCTGCCGAACAAAAGGGTGTTTCCAAAGGGGACATAATGAAGGTGTACATAAATCATTCGGAAGAGATGGCAACGGACTTTCACTTATCCAAAGAAAAGGCTGCGAAGTTGCAGAATATTTTCACGGAACTTCAATTGCTTGCTGATTCGGTTGGAAAATGATTTGTATATTTGGAAACTTGCTGCTTGAGATAGCAGCCTCCTGTTAGGGTAAGTGTGCGCAGCTTGCTTAGTTTCAGGGAAGAAGCCTCGGTCGATTGATCGGGGCTTTGTTTTTTTACTACTTTTGCAAGCATGAAAATGTTTGCTACACTCATGATGCTTTTTGCATTAAATGCAAGTGGGCAAACTGTTTTAAATAAGGAATTTTGTGATGAAACAGTACATATTGAACTCTCCGTGGTCGGCAGTGTTGGCAATCTTGTTTATGATTGGTTCACGGATTTTGATGGAGATATTTCTGAGAACGAAAACGGGATATCGTTTTGGGTATCGCAGACGGGAACGTACCAAGTCAGCTATAAAGCCACCGATAGTAACGGATGCGAAGCATTTGGAGAGGCATCTATTATAATTGAAGAGTGCCCATTTTGGACAATCTATTTCCCGAATACCTTCACTCCGAATGGAGATGGCGACAATGATACTTGGTTTCCAGTGTATGAGAATGTCTTCATTGAGTCCATTGAAATATGGAACCGTTGGGGCGAAAGAATTTATTCCGGAAACAATCCTTGGGATGGATCTTACTTGTCGGTAATGGTCCAAGAAGATGTTTACGTTGGTCGCGTGTTTTACATTGCCAACAATCAGAAGTTACAGAAAACTGTATCCGTCAGCGTACTTTTCTAGCGATGGCACGTAAAGCCTGATCGAATCTAACTTTGTGTTCACATCGGGCGTGAATGAGATCATAAGAACCGATGAACAATGTGGCGACAAGATTCCTTCGTTGCTCAATTTTTCAGTCTGTTTGATTCCTTTTGAATAGAAGTCCTTTGTGGTGGTAACGTCATGATAGATCATTTCATGCTGATCGGTCTTCATAAACGAAACGGCAAAGTGCTTGAATGATCCCGAGCCTGTAAAGTAAAGGGTGCATTCGTTTTGGAATGTTCGCTTTTTGATTCCGTTGGTTAGAAGCATTGTGGGCACACCGTTGTCATAGTAGAATACTAATTGCTTCCATTCGATTTGGGCGTACATATTCTTCAGCTTTGCGCTTGCTTCTTTGCGAGCCTTTCCTTTGTTTTTCTCGAACTCAATGAATTCGTCTATGCCTTTTGAAAAGAAGATGTACTTCATTGGCATATTGTAGAAAGCGCAAACTCGACTCAGGGTGTCAATGGTGAAGTTCTCTTCGGGCGATTCTAGCCTGCAAAGAGTGCCGTAAGATATGCCAGTGACTTGACCAATTACCTCCAATTGCTTTCTCTCATTGCCTATCCAAATGGTCTTTGAAAAGTATATACCGCGCAGTCTTATTAGGTTTGCGGAAATGATTGCTTTCTGACTTTTTGAGTTTGATTCAAAAGTTTCGGCAAATTGTTTCGCTGCATTGCTTAGTTTATAAGGGCTGATGGTCTTCATTGCGACAATTTATTGTGACTATATATTGTTTTTGCAAATATACACTTAGTTCTGAATTTTGTTGTTCAAACAAATAACTATGTACACGATTCAAAGAAACGCAGATCAAGAAGAGCCACAGGGCGTAGCTAACCCAACAACTGATCCCGTAGAAACTCCTGAGCCAGCCCAAGGTGGCGATGGTGACGGAGAGCCTGCAGCAGATCCGGCAGAAATTGATGACGACAATTTTGATTTTGAAGACTCAGGAATCGAACCCGCCTCCCCATCAACGGGAACAGGGATGGCTCCAGTTTCTCCACAATCAGATGCGACTGTTTCCAAGAAAGAGTACGATGTTATTTTAGCGAAGTTGCAAGAAGCAGAAGTCAAGGTTGTTCAATTGTCAACTGTAATTCAAGAAATCCAAGGCAATACTCTTGTCAAGGCAGCACTTGAATACAGCGAAGTAATTGGCACTGGTGTAGAAATCAATCCATCGGATTTCGTGAGAAATTACTTTGGTGTTGATGCCGACAATCTTTCTGCTGAGGATCTTATTAAACTTGAAATTCAAGAGGATGCTATAAAGGCAGGCGTTCAATTGAATGAGGACGATTTTGAAAGTACGCTGGAGAAACGTCTTGAATCAATTGAAAACCTTGACAATTTAGCAAAGGCTGTCAAGTTGAAAGAGATGCGCGAGAATCGCAAGCGAGCTGCAAAAGAAAAGCAGGACAAATTGATTTCCGAACGTAAAGCGGATCTTGAAAAGGGCAAGCAGTTTTGGGTAGATGCTTACGAAAAAGGTATCCTCCCACAGATTGAACGTATCAAGAAAGAGAAGAAGAAGGATTTTGGTCTTTCAGAGGAGTTTGACGAAGCCAAAGTTGCTTCAATTGAAGCTACTCTATTGAACAACTTCTACAAGTTCAACCCAGATGGGAGCCTGAATACGAAACATGCTCTTGAGGTTGCTCATTTTTCTTCTGACATCAAATCCTACAATCAGAAAGTTGCAGACCGCGCAGTGGCGAAGTATAAACTGAGCCAACTGAAAGCTGGCGCTCCTGGCGCTGGAAGCCCTTCGGCAGTTGCCAAAGGTGCTGACAAGAAAGTGGTGACAAGTTCTCCGGGGGATATTAATTCCTTGTCAGATAGAACGGTTATCAAACCTTCACAAAACTAACAATTAAAAACTCGAAGAAATGGGTGTAATTCCTAATACCAATCCGAGTGCGCTGAACTACGCTGACAACTTGTTAGTGAATCAGCTTAACACTCAAATGAATCCGGGAGTTGTGTTTCAACTCTCGAACAAAACTTCTGTATTTAACTACTTCCTAAGACTAGTTAATGCAAAGTTTGGCGGTTCAACCTCTTTGTACACTGACGAAATCGTTTCTGCATCTCGCGGACT
>JBIKJV010000017.1:0-26972 GCA_044360755.1 Phycisphaerales bacterium | reverse complement strand
GTGATCGGCCGAATCGCCCGCGCCACCGGACTCCGAACCTTCGCACGCCGCGCCAGGATGACGTGGGTCCGCTGGAAGCACGGGATGCATGGCGTGCACCCCACGGCGTACATCAGCACGCTGGCCGGCGTGGAGATCTCGTCGGACGTCCGGATGGCCGAGTACGTCTACGTCGGCAACGGCTGCGCGATCGGCAAGAACGTCTGCATCGGGCGCTACACGATGCTCGCGCCCCGGGTGTCGATCGTCGGTGCCGACCACGCGATGACCGTGCCCGGAACCCCGATGATCTTCTCCGGCCGCCCGGAGCAGCCGCCCACGGTCATCGGCGACGATGCATGGATCGGCGTCGGCGCGGTGGTCATGCAGGGCCGCAGCATCGGTCGCGGCGCGGTGATCGGCGCGAACGCCGTGGTCACCAAGGACGTGCCGGCGTACGAGGTGTGGGTGGGCATCCCCGCGCGCAAGGTCGGCGAGCGATTCCCCGATCCCGCGGATCGCCGTCGCCACGATGCGATGCTCGACGGGCCCCTCGTCGTTCCGAACTGGACGCACTGATCGCGCAGCCCCGGGAACGGCTCAGCCGCCGGCGGCGTCGCGCATGCCGCGCGCCCACTGTTCCAGCATGAGCGTCTGCATCGCCAGCGGCCGCGGCCTGCCCATCCAGTCGATCGGGCTGGTCAGCCGGCGCGCGCCCGCTTCCGTCAGGATGTCCGCGCGGCGCAGCTCGCCGTCCAGCAGCTGGTTGCCGTAGGCCTTGAAGATCGCCGGGCCCCATCGGTGCCACGGCGCGCCGAAGCCGCGCTTGCGGCGGCGGAAGATCTCGTCGGGGATCAGGCCGCGCGTGGCTTCCAGCATCCACTCCTTGCGCGGCAGTTTCCAGTCGTCGGGGTGCCGATGGCGCAGGCCAAGCGTCACCTCGACCAGGCGGTAGTCGACCAGCGGGATGCGGCACTCGACGCTGGCCGCCATGCTCAGGCGGTCGCACTGGTCGATGCCGTTGCTCAGCAGGTACGTCTGGATCTGCAGGCGCGTCATCGCCAGGTCCGGGCGGTCCCAGAGCGCGGCGGCGGTGAAGATCGCGGCGGGGTCCACCGCGCGCGTGCGGTCCATGAACCCCGGCGTGCACAGGCGCGGCTCGAGCCCATGCGCCTGCCACCACGCGCGGCGCTCGTCCCAGAAGATCATGCGGTCCGGGCTGGTCGTGCGGTCGCGCTGCCACTCGCGCCAGCCGATGCCAAGTCCGAGGCCGGACGTCAGCCACTCGATGAGCCCCTCGTGCGAGAGGTACGGCCGGCGCAGGCCGACGTACGAGCCGATGCCCACTTGGCCCGCCAGCATCGCGCGCTTGCGCAGCGACTGCCGCATCGCATCGCGGATGAACGGGTAGCCCCAGAAGAGCTCGTCGCCGCCCTGGCCGCTCAGGATCACGGGGACGCCGTGGCTGCGCGCCAGTTCCATGACGGCCAGGTACGACGGCCCGGAGAGGTCGGCCAGCGGGTCGTCGCGGCGCAGGTTGACGCGCGGGAAGCTGCGCACGACGTCCTCGGGCGAGAGCCGCACGACGTGGTGCGGGATCTTGAGGAGCCGCGCGGTCTCCGCGGCCATCGCGCTCTCGTCGTGGCGGCCGTGGTCGTCGAAGCCGACGGTGAAGCCCTGTACGGTGCCGCCGTAGCCGCGCGCGGCCATCGCGGCGATCACGGCCGAATCGGCACCGCCCGAGAGCGCCACGCCCACGGGCACGTCAGAGCGGATGATCAGCTCGCCGACCTCGTCCAGCACCTGCTTGATCGCCTGGCCCGGGTCGCCCTGCACCTCGGGCACGTGCTCCATGTCCCACCAGCGGCGCTCGCGCACCGACCATGGGTCGAAGGAAATCTCCAGCATCGATCCCGCCGGCAGCTTGCGCGTGCCGACCACCGCGGAACGCGGCTCGGGCACGAAGCCCCAGTGGAAGTACTCGTGGACCGCCGCGTCGTCGATGCGGAACGGGACCGCCCGTGCGGAGACCAGGGCCACCAATTCGCTGGCGAACACGATGCGGTCGCCCTGCTCGGCCAGGTAGAGCGGCTTCTCGCCGATGCGGTCGCGCACCACGATCATCTTCCGCTTCGCGAAGTCGATCAACGCGAACGCGAACATGCCGCGCAGGCGGTGCACGCACTCGGGGCCCAGTTCCTCGTACAGGTGGACGATCGTCTCGCAATCGCTGCCGGTGGCGAAGCGGTGTCCGCGCTTCTCCAGTTCGGCGCGCAGCTCGACGAAGTTGTAGACCTCGCCGTTGGCCACCAGCGCGATGCTGCGGTCCTCGTTCCAGAGCGGCTGCCAGCCGCCCTCCAGGTCGATGATCGAGAGGCGCCGCATGCCGATCGCGGCGTGCTCGCCCACGTGCAGGCCCTCGCCGTCGGGGCCGCGGTGCACCAGGCCCTTCGCCAGGGCGGCAAGCATCGCACGGTCCCCTTCGCGGAGACCCTTGCGGTCGATGATGCCGAAGATGCCGCACATCGGTGTGGGGGGGCGGTGGGCTTGCGGTCGGTGGCCGCTCGAACCTGCGAAACACGCCTGCGTCCGGCAAGCGATCCCCGGGGAAGCCGGGTCAAAGGCCGGCCGATCCTATATCGGGCCGATCGCGTCCACGGTTCAGCGCGTTCGGCCCCGCTGCGAGCGATAACGGGTGGACATCGGGCTGAAACGCGCCAGGACGGGCACGCACGGCCCGCACATCGGCTCCACGTGCGCGATGGGGGTGGATTCACGGGGCGGGCGTCGTACCTTGGGGAGTCTTCCGCACATCCGACCGCATGCGCACCCTGCCCGACCAACCCCTCCACCTGCCCGCGGGCCATCTCGCCGCCGCAGCCGCGTTGGCGCTGGGCACCGTCGGACCTGCGTGGGCGACCGGCAATCCCGCCGTCTCGGGCTCGCCCACGACCGGCGCCTGGCTGCGCGACGTCATCGACGGGAAGCCCGGGCTTGTCGACCTGGTGCTGGTCGGCGACAGCAACACCCTCTACAACGACACGTCCGTTCCCGAGTTCACGCTCGGGAGCGGCTCGCGCACCAATGCATCGGGCCGCGCCGGCGGATGGGAGCACGGCCTGGCATGGGCCCTCGCCGCCGAGTGCTCGCACGACGCGTTCATCGACGACCGCTCGTTCCCGCGCGGGCGCATGCATGCCACCGCGCTCTTCCCGCTGAACTCCAGCGACACCGGCACGACCGGATTCCTTGCGCAGCGCGTTCCGGTGACGTATTCGCCCACATGGCGCGACAGGCTGCCGCCGCAGCTGCCGACCCCGGCGGGCGGCTTCCAGCCGGCGCAGGGCTGGCCGTACATCCCCTGCCCGGCGTCCTGGCTCGCGGCCGGCCAGGCCGTGCCGCCGCTCATCTACTGCACCAGCGGCGAAGCGCGGGCGATCGCCGCCGGCGACCCGCTGGCCATCTCGGGGCCGATGCAGGTCGGCCACGGCCTTGGCAGCAACGACGCCACCGCCGACGCCGCGATTCCCTACGGACGGTGCCGGCCGCTCTACGCGCTGGGCGCGGCGCCGCCGGAGCCGCCGGTCGAGGCGGGTGCGAACGCGATCCGCCTCTCCGCACAGTGCCCCATCGATGTCGCGGCGGCCATCAACGTGCGCGTCGTGCACGCGCGATCGCAGGAACTCGGGTCCTTCCGCATGGGCTTCTACCGGATCGCGGGCGACGGTACGCCGGTGCCCGTGGCGCAGCAGGTCGTCGACTGCCGCGGCAACCCGCAGGCAGCGGTGTCCGTGCTGCCGGTGCCTGCAGATCCCTCGCGCGCGCTGACCGGCGCCGAGTTCCGCTACCTGGACGGCCCAGTGCCCGGCTGGCTGCAGGGCGACGTCGCGCTCTTCTACGCATCCGCCGCGAACACCTCCATCGAGAGCGGCTGGAGCGTCTCCACGCTGAACAACCGGCCCGGACGCGGCCTGCGGCACATGGCGTCCGACCTGGTGCACGCGCCCGACGAGACGCTCACGACGTACTTCGGGGAGCTGCGCGCACGGCAGCTGCTGAGCGCGGCCGCGACGCAGTCGATGAGCTTCCGCCCGCACGTGGTGGTCGTCATCCACTCGGGCATCAACGACCGCATGATCCAGTCATCCGCGATGCGGCGGCTGGGCCCGCGCGAATACGCCTACGACGGCGCGCCGTCCACCACGGGCCAAGGGCTGGCATCCAACCTTGAGTGCATCGTCGAGCGCATCCGCGACGTCTGGCAATCCGCCGGCTGGTCGCTCGCGGAGCTGCAGTTCCTGTACGTCCCGACGCACCCGACGGCCGCGTACGGGGCCAACGGCGACATGTCCCCCTTCGCGATCGCCGCGCGCAACCTGGCGGAGCAGCGCTTCCCGGACTGCCTGACCGTGCTGGACACGTCGATGCTCACCACGCATGCCGAACTGGCCGGCGCCAACCTGTACTCCACGGTGGAGGCGCACCTGCAGCGGTTCGGGTACGAGCTGCTGGGACGCCGCGCCGTGCAGGCCCTGGCCAACATCGTGGCACCACCGACCTGCGACGCCGACCTGACCGGCGACGGCAAGGTGGACGGCGCCGACCTAGGTGCCCTGCTCGGGACGTGGGGGCCGTGCAGCGGCGGCGCCTGCGCCGGCGACATCAACCGCGACGGCACCGTGAACGGCGCCGACCTGGGGCTGCTGATGGGTGCGTTCGGCTGGTGCCCGCCCTGACGGGGCGCGCGGCGCCGTTGATCAGAACAGGCTTCCCCGCTCCTCCGGCGAGAGTTCCTCGCGCGGACCGGCATATTCGTCGTAGTCCGCGTTGGGGTGGGCGTCGATCCACGCAAGGAACGTGCGGATGCCGGCGGGCGCGGCGCGCTCGCGCCATTCCTCGCCGAAGACCACCTTCAGCCCCAGCCAGACGTGGGCGTGCGCGTTGCGGGCGGCCAGGCCGGGGTGCGGGTCCAGCAGCGGCTGGATCCGGTCCGCCACCTCGCGGACCTGCGCGTTGATCGCCTTGAGCTCCTCGGGCTGCACGCCGGGACGATAGCGCCGCCGCAGCCGGGGGCCGCCCGGGCGGTACGCATCTACTCTGCCCATCCGGAACCGCCGATGCCACTCCCGACCCTGCCGATCGCGCTCGCCACGTCCGCACTCCTGGCCATGGCCCCCGTGCACCCGGTGCCGCCCGGCGGCCAGGCGGCCACTGAGGCGAAGGACGCGCCCAAGGAGCCCGCGAAGCCGGCCTACGCGGTGAAGCCGCTTCCCGGCTTCGAGTGGGACCTGTACGCGCAGGAGCCGCTGGTGCAGGATCCGGTGTCGTTCGCGATCGACGACCACGGCAACCTGTTCCTCGCCGAGAGCTTCCGCCAGGAGAAGGGCGTCGAGGACAACCGCAGCTCGAAGTTCTGGCTGGAGGACGACCTGCAGCTGCAGAGCGTCGCCGACCGGCTGCGCATGTACGAGAAGTGGGCCGCCAAGCGCGAGGGCGGCATGGCGTACTACCGCCGCGAGGAGGACCGCATCACCAAGCTGTGGGCGCCCGAGGACGAGGACGACCGGCCCGCGAAGGCGACGCCCTTCAGCGGCCCGATGAACGACCCGCTGGACGGCACCGGCGCGGGCGTGCTCTGCGTGGGCGACGACGTCTGGTACACGTGCATCCCGAACCTCTGGCGATTCCGCGACACGAAGGGCACGGGCGTGGCCGACGTGCGCGAGAAGGTCTTCGAGGGATTCGGCGTGCGCGTCGCGCTGCGCGGGCACGACATGCACGGGCTGGTCATGGGTCCCGACGGGCGCATCTACTGGTCGATCGGCGACCGCGGCTACGACGTGCGGACCAAGGAAGGCAAGACGCTCGCGCGCGCCTTCACGGGTGCGGTCTTCCGCTGCGAACCCGACGGCAGCCGCATGGAGGTCTTCGCGCACTCGCTGCGCAACCCGCAGGAACTGGCCTTCAACCGCTGGGGCGACCTGTTCACGGGCGACAACAACTCGGACGCCGGTGACCGTGCGCGCATCGTCTACGTGATGGAAGGCGGCGAGACCGGCTGGGACATGAACTACCAGACGCTGGAGGGCAGCAACCAGCGCGGCCCGTGGAGCCAGGAGCACACGTGGTGGAAGTGGGACGCGGCCGACACGGTGCGACCCGCGTGGAACCTGCCGCCGATCGAGCACCTCTCCGACGGGCCGTCGGGCATCGTCTTCTACCCCGGCGTGGGCCTGCCCGAGCGCTACAAGGACCACTTCTTCCTCTGCGACTTCCTGGGCGGCGACGAGTACAGCCAGGTGCTGAGCTTCGCGGTGGAGCCGGACGGCGCGGGCTACAAGGTGACCGACGCGCACCCGTTCCTGCAGGAGGTGCTGCCCACCGACGTCGACTTCGGCTGGGACGGCCGCATGTACGTCAGCGACTGGTCGAACGGCTGGTACAGCGACCGCACGGGACAGGTGTTCCGCGTGTGGGATCCCAAGTCGGTCGACGACGTCAACGTCGTCACGGCGCGCAACGTGGTGCGCGAGGGCTTCGGCAAGCAGCCCGACGCGCTGCTGCTGCAGCTGCTGGCGCACCCTGACATCCGCATTCGCCAGCGTGCGCACCTGGAGCTGGCCAGCCGTGGCCCCAAGGCGCTTGCGGCGGTGGCGACGATCGCGGCCGACGCGAACGCGCAGGTCACGCAACGGTGGCACGCGCTCCACGCGCTTGGCGTCGCCGCGCGCCGCGCGGCGGACGCCGGCAAGCCCAACGCCGCCGCCGAGGCTGCCGTGGCCGCGGCGCTGGGCGAGGGCGACGCGCAGCTGCGCCGCCTGGCTGCACGCCTGGCGGGCGACGCGCGCATCGGTGCGGCCGGCGCCAAGCTGGTCGACCTGCTCACCGACGAGGACCTGGCCGTGCGAGCGCAGGCGTGCATCGCGCTGGGCAAGCTGAAGCGCGTCGAGGCGATGCCGAACATCGCCGCCGTCGCGTGGGAGAACGAGGACAAGGACCCCTTCCTGCGCCACGCGGCGATGATGGGCATCCTGGGGATGGACAACGCAGACAAGGTGCACGAGCTGGCGGCCGACCCCTTCGCGCAGAACCGCATGATCGCGGTGCTGGCGATGCGCCGCATGCGCGACCCGCAGCTGGCGCGGCTCCTGAACGACCCGGACATGCGCGTGGCCACCGAGGCCGCGCGCGCGATCAACGACCTGCCGATCGACGATGCGACGCCCGCGCTGGCCGCGCTGGCGGCGAAGTTCGCGCCCGATACGGAGGCGATCGAGCAGGCGGCCGCCCAGGCGAAGGCCGCGACGCCGTGGAAGCGCCAGCTGTGGAAGAACCGCAAGGGCTTCAAGGCGGCGGACCTGCTGGCCAGCGACGTCTGGGGCACCAAGCCCGACCGCGAGGAGTTCGGCGACGAGGCCGTCGGCTACGCGAAGGCCGGCAACGACTACGTGCAGCGCGTGGTCGGCACGTTCACGGCGCCGGCGGCAGGCGACTACGCATTCGCGATCGCCAGCGACGACGACGGCGTGCTGCTGGTGGCGGCCGACGGCGACCCGGCGCACGCGAAGCCGGTGGCCAAGGTGGACAACTACGTCGACCCCGGCAACTGGGATTCGCAGGCGGGCCAGAAGGCCATCGTGCACCTGGACGCTGGCGCCAAGGCGTACGTCGAGGGCCGCGCCTTCCAGGGCGGCGGCGGCAACCACCTGGCGATCGGCGTGGTGCACCCGGACGGGAAGGTCGAGCGCCCGATCGGCGGCTACACCGGAGACATGAGTGCGATGCCGCTCCTGCGCCGCGTCGTCAACGCGAACGTGCGCCTGGGCACGCCGGCGTGCGCGACGGCGCTGGCCGAGATGGCGCGCAACCCCGCGCTGCCGCCGCTGGCGCGGCTCGAGGCGATCGAGGGCCTGGCGGAGTTCATGGCGCCCGCCCCGCGCGACCGCGTGAACGGCCACTGGCGGCCGGTCGACGGCTCCAAGCGCGACGAGGCCGCGTACCTGGGCGTTCTGAAGCAGAAGCTGCCCAGCCTTGCGGCTTCGGGCCCGGCCGCGGTGCGCACCGTGGCGCGCGAGCTGGCGTCGAAGCGCGCGATCCCGATGGACAGCGGCGCGGCGTTCGCGGCGGTGGGCGACGCCACCAAGCCCAGCGCCGAGCGCGTGGCGTGCCTGCAGCAGCTGGCGCAGGACAAGGACGCGAAGCTGGGCGCGGCGATCGACGTGGCGATGAGGTCCGACGATGCGCGCCTGCGTGCGGCGGCGCGGTCGGTCCTGGCGCGCATCGACGCGGTGCGCGGCATGAGCGCGCTGAACGAGGCGATGGTCTCGGGCACCGTGCCCGAGCGGCAGGCCGCGGTCGTCACCTACGGGGCGCTTTCGGGCCCGGAGGCCGATGCGGTCCTCGACGGCCTGGTCACGCAGCTCCTGGCAGGTTCGCTGCAGCCCGCGCTGGCGGTCGACGTGATGGAGGCGGCATCCACGCGGCCTGCGCTGGCTGCCAAGGTGAACGCCTACCGCGACGGCCTGGCCGCGAAGGACAAGCTGGCCCCGTGGCTCCTGTGCCTGGACGGCGGCGATGCCGAACGCGGGCGCCAGGTCGTGAACTACAACAGCGCGGCGCAGTGCCTGCGCTGCCACATGATCGAGGGGACCGGCGGCCACGCCGCGCCGGGCCTTGCAGGCGTCGCCAACCGCTACGACCGCAAGGGGCTGCTGGCCAGCCTGATCGACCCCAACGCGTTCGTCGCGCAGGGCTTCGGCCCGGTCAGCTCGATGCCCGCGATGGGCACCGTGCTCACGCCGCGCGAGATGCGCGACGTGGTCGAGTACCTCTCGACGCTGAAGTGACCGCGCGTCACCACGCAGCCAGCAGGATGCCCAGGTCGACGCCGTCAACGCGGCCGTCGCCGTCCAGGTCCGCCGCACACCCGGCGCACGGACCCCACTTCGCCAGCAGCGCGCCCAGGTCGGCACCATCCACCACGCCGTCGCCATCCAGGTCCGCGCCTACGGGGGCGCAGGCGTCCGGCACGCCGTCACGGTTCACGTCGGCCGCGCCGGCCAGGATCTCGCAGCGGTCGCTGACGCCGTCGCCGTCGCAGTCGCTGCCGTAGCGCACGAAGCGGATCGCGCCGCCGTCGGTGGCTGCGCCCGCGTCGAAGGGCGCGCCCACGGCCACGACGTCGCGCCAGCCGTCCAGCGCGCTGCCTGCCAGCGCGATCGGGGCGGGTGCGTAGCCTGCGTTTCGGTCAAATGTCCAGGTGAGGCCGCTGGAGTTCAGCCCCGGGCGCGTCGCCACCACCACGCGGTCGCGGAGGACCGCCACGGCGCCGCCCCAGCGAGTCCTGGTGGCGGGCGCCTGCGGGCGCAGCGTTGCCGCCGCATTCCACTGACCTCCGGAGCGCTGGAAGACGAACGCCGCGCCGGCATCCGCGCCGGCCGTCTGGTCGTACGGGGCGCCGACCACCAGCGTGTCACCCAGCACCGCCACGGCGCTGCCGATGCTGGCCGGACCCACGGTCCCCGGCGCGACCCGCGCGGGTGCCGACCACTGGCCGTTCGCGGAGCGTGCAAAGGCATATGCCGCGCCGACCAGCGTGCCGTCGGACGCGGGCTCGAAGGGCGCGCCGACGACGATCGTGCTGCCGTCCGTGGCCACCGACAGGCCAAACGACGAGGACGCGACCCGCACCGGCGCGGCAAGCACGGCGGTACGCGCCCATCCGGACGCGCCGCGCTCGTAGACCCAGACCTCGCCGGCGTCAACGGTGCCGGTCGCGTCACGACCGCGCACGCCGACGGCCAGCACGCCGCGACGCATCGCCAGCGATTCGCCGAAACGGTCGCCGGCCAGCAGCCCCGTCGTGGGCAGGGCGCCCACGTCCGTCCACGTGCCGTTCGCGGCGCGCTGGTACAGCCGCACCGTCCCGCCGCTGGCGCCGCCACCCGCCCCGGTCGCGTTGCGACCCGGCGCGCCGGCGGCGGCCCAGTCGCCGTCCACCGCCACCGCGAATCCCAGGGTCTCGTTGGCCTGCGGTGCGGGCGACTGGAACGTCCCCTCGGGCGCCCAGCCCTCGCCCTGCGCCCGGTAGAGGCGGACCTGCCCGGCGTTGGAGGCACCGACGTCCACGCCCGACGCACCGACCACGACCGTGTCGCCGTCCGTCGCCACCGAACGCCCGAAGTAGTCGTATGCCGCGGCCTGCGCCGCGTACGCCTGCGTCGCGTAGCCGCCCAGGCAGAGCATGGCGGACGTGCCGCCGCCGCACGCCGGGACGCCCGCCAGCTGGCACGCATCAAGCAGGCCGTTGCGGTCGCAGTCGGTGCCGGTGCCCTGCGCCAGCTCCATGACGTCCTCGGTGCCGTTCGAGTTGCAGTCACCGGTGACGGCCGTGCCGGAGCAACGGTAGTTGGCGATCGCGAGCGATGTTTCGTTGATGGTCCGGGCGTTGTTGCGCTCGCCGTTCGGGTCACCCGCGGGCAGACCCGTCGCCCGGCCGTCGTACAGCACCGCCGGGTTGCTGAAGCGGTCGAGGCGCGAGCCCGGCGCATACGCCATGACCGTGCGCCACTGCGTGCCGCTTGCGCCCGTGAAACGGTGTCCCAGCGAGTACGGGTACAGGCCGCCACCGGTGCATCCGCCGCCGTCGCCCGGCGCATGGCAGCAGCCCATGTTGTGGCCCAGCTCATGCGCGAAGGTCTGCGTCGACAGGCATCCGCGAGCGGTCACGCTGAAGGCCAGGTACTCGGAGCCGGTGCTGTTGTCCGGCATCAGGTACGCGATGCCGCAGTACTCGCCGGCCGGCCGGATCAGCGCCACCATGTCCGCATGCACCGCCTCGCGCAGCGGGTGCGCGATGTCGATGAAGCCGTCCGTCGGGTTCGTGACGCGCGTGAGGTCCGTGCCGAAGTCGGCATGGTCGTACTGCACCAGCTGCGTGCGCACGACGCGGATTCGCGTCGTGATCCCGCTGGCGGCATAGGCAGTGTTCGCGTCGCTCTCGGCCAGCGCGATCGACCCGCGAGCCGATGCATCGCTGCCGGCCTCGGCCACCACCGCGGGCGTGTAAAGGACCAGCACGTCGATCTGGGTAGCGGTGTCGCACGTTGCCAGCATCGATGCCCCGGCGGGAGCGACCGGGTGGCCCAAGCCCGCGTGCGGCGCCACCGCGCCGCCGCAGGGCGGCAGTTCGCCCAGGCGCGAGAGCACAACGATTCCCACGCCGTCCGGCGTGACTTCCCACGCCACGCCATCCGCGCCGCGCACCGAACCCGTCACGAAGCCGTCCTGCTCCACGAACGAGGCACGCGCGGCGGGTGCCGAGGGGTCCTCGAAGTGCCACGAGCGATAGCCCTGCCCGGTGGTGCCGGTCGAGACGAGCGCAAGCCCGGGACTGCCCAGCACCGCGAACGGCCCGGGGACGGCCGCGCCTTCGCCCAGCCCGCGCAGCCACGCGGCGTCGAACGCGAAGCGCGCGACGTCGTCCTGTCCGGCATGGGCCGCTGCGTCCAGGCACGGCAGCGCGGCCAGGCCGGCGGAAAGGGCAAGGGTCATGGCGGTACGGGCGTGGTTCAACTTCATCGATCGTTCCTCTTCGGGGCGGTCAGCCCCAGTTCCCTGGCAGGACGCCGAGTTCCGCACCAGACACATGCTGGGCCACCGCCGTGCCGGACAGTCCGGCCGCCAAGATCGCGGCGATGGGGGGACGGGAACGAGCCATCGTGACAGTCGAAACATAGCCCCATTCCCCGGCTCCCATAAACTGTTCCTGCCACACACGTTCCATTTTCAGGGTCTGGGGTGTCCGGTACCCAAGCAGGGGCCGGATAGCGGGTCCGGGATATCCCGGAACCAAGTCTCGCATCCGGCCGCCGTGCCGGCCCGTATGCTATGCGCGGCATAGTATGCACCACGGAGGCCTCCAATGATCGAGCGTGAATTCCTGCGTGGCGCCGGCGTCGTCGCGGTGCTGAAGCTCCTGGAGCGCGGCGAGATGTACGGCTACGAGATCGTCGAGGCGCTCGAGAAGCGCACCGACGGCGTCTTGGCCATGGGCCAGAGCACGCTCTACCCGATGCTCTACAACCTGGAGGCGAAGGGCCTGGTGGCGTCGCGCTGGGACGAGGCCGGCGCGCGACCGCGCAAGTACTACCGCCTGACCGGCGACGGCAGGAAGCGCCTGGCCGAGGACGCCCACACCTGGCACCGCCTGACCACCGCGATGGGCGCGCTGGGACTCACCCGCGCGCTGCAGCCCCGACTGGCGGTGGCCACGTGAACCTCACCTGGCTGCCCTTCAGCCGAATGCGCGACGCACGGCGCGTGATCGACGCCTCCGGCCTGCCCGACGACCTCCGCGCCTTCGTGCTTCGCATCGTCCGCCGCACGAAGCTGCGCACCGCCGAACGCGCCGACGTCGCGCGCGAACTCTGCTCGCACTTCCACGAGGCGCTTGCTGCCGGCCGCACGCCGGCCGCCTCCATCGCGGCGTACGGCGATCCCGCGGCCAGCGCGCGCCAGCTGCGCGCGGCGGCGATCGCCAAGCGGCACCCGCTGGACCGTGCGGTGGGCACGGCGTTCCGCGCGGTCGGCTGGGCGTGCGTGGCGTTCGTCGCGGCGTACGTCGGCTTCACGCTGTACCTGCATTTCAAGCGGCCGGTGATCTCGGTCGACACGCTGCAGGTCTTCCGCGAACGACTGGCTGCACCCACGAAGCCGGACGACGCCGCGTGGCCGCGCTACCGCGACGCGATGCTCGCGCTGATCGGCCCGCTGGGCGACCCCGAGCGCAACTCGAAGGGCTGGGAGGCCGTCAACGACCTGCCCCACCCCGGCGACCCGGGCTGGGACGCCGCCACCGCGTGGCTCGCCGCCCGCGGCCCCGCGCTGGCCGACCTGCGCGACGCCGCGCGCCGCCCGGTCTTCGGCTTCCCCGCCGGGCGCGAATTCGACCCCGCCGACGAGCGCCTCTTCGGGTCAGCCTCCGCGGAGTCGATGCGCGAGCTCATCGCCACGCGCAACGAAACCACCAGCCTGCCGATGCTTGGCATCCTGCTGCCGCAGCTGGCCACCATGCGGTCCGCCGCGCGCACGCTGGTCGCCGACGCCACCCAGGCCGCCGCAATCGGTGACGCCGAACGAATGGTCGCCGACCTCGAGGCGACGATGGCGATGTCCATCCACGTCCAGGACGGCCGCATCCTGATCGGCGACCTGGTCGGCATGGCGATCCGCAACCTGGCACGCCAGCGAACGATCGAGCTCCTGGAATGGAAGCCCGACTTGCCCAGCGCCGCGCAACTGGCCCGCCTCCAGCGCGCCGTGTCCGCGGTGCCGCCGGCGCTCGAGCGGCTGGACCTGGGCGCCGAGCGGCTCATGTGGGTGGACCTGATGCAGCGCTTCTTCACCGACGACAGCCACGGCAACGGCATGTTCCGCATGGATCGCCAAACGTTCCTTCCGTTGGTCTCGATGGTGGAAAGCACCGGCACCAGGGCGCACAAGACGGCAGCATCGGCCACCCCCACCGAATTCGTGCTTGAGACGGTGCTGCCGGTCGTTTCGTCTCCCGCCGCGGCGCTCCTCATCGCGGACCGCCGCCAGACGCGCGAGGTCTTCGAATCGTGGGCCAGCCGCTTCGAGGACGCCAGCCGGCTGCCCATCCGCGACCACGCGCGCTTCGATGCGCTCGACGCCGAGTTCGAGCGCGAGGTCGGCTCCGCGTCGCTGCGCCTCATCCTGCCGCGGCTCATGATGCCCGCGCTGAGCAGGGCGTGCTTCGCCTTCGCGCAGGACCGCGCCTGGGCCACCGCCGCCACCACGGCCTGCGCCGCCGTGCGATTCCACCGCGACACGGGCGCATGGCCGAAGCAACCGCAGGACCTCGTGCCTGCCTACCTGCCCACCGTCCCCGAGGACCCCTGGACCGGCACGCCCGTGCACATGGGCGGCATCGGCGATGGCTTCCGCATCTGGTCCGTGGGCGAGGACGGCACCGACGACGGCGGCGACCCGATGGCGTCGGACGGCATGGCGCATGACCGCATCGCGCCATCGGTCCTGTGCTTCCGGAACGACAACCGCGTCGGCAACGCCAACGACGCCGGTTCCGCCGGCCACGTCGACTGGGTCTGGTTCGCGCCGCGCGGGCCCGCCAACCGCTGGCACCTGCCGGAACCCAACCACGCTGAGTGAGCCCCACGCACCGCGGCAGCTACCCTGACCCCATGCACACGCGCACGCTGCAGTTCCTGGGTGCCCTGCTCGCTGCGCTCTGCGCGTGCGGCGCGGCGCACGCGCAGGAGAACGCGGCCACCATCTACCGCCAGCTCTTCACGCAGGCGGGGTGGATGCGCACGATCGGCGAGCGCGGGCCGGCGACGCAGCAGTTGCTGACTCCCGAGGAGAACGACTTCGTCTCGCGCATCCAGTCGCCGATCGCGCGCGCCGACCGCGCGAAGCTGGACGAGATCCTGGCCCGCACCGCCGGCTTCCGCGGGCAGCTGGCCGAGGCGACGAAGATCCGCCGCTCCGACTGGGAGCTCGACCGCAGCCGTGGTTTCGACATGCTGCTGCCGCACTTGACGCCGATGCGCAGTGCATCGCGCCTGCTCCGCGCGCAACTGGCGGCACAGCTGGATGACGGCGACGGCGATGCCGCCGTGCAGACGCTCGCCTCGATCGGCGGCCTGGCGGGCCACTCCGGGCAAGACGGCATCCTGGTGTCGTCGCTGGTGGGATCGGCAATCGGCTCGATCTTCACCGAGACCGGCACGCTGACCGCCGACTGGGGCCTGATCGACCAGAAGCGTGCGACATCACTGCTGGACGCGCTGGGTCCGCTGCAAGGCAGCGACCCGTTCCACTACGGCGACGCGCTCAAGGGCGAGTGGGACGCCGTCCGTGCGTCGATCAACGGGATGCAGTCCGACGAGGCGCTGCGATCGTTGCTGTCGATGACGGGTCCGCCCGGCGATCGCGAGGCGTCCACGCTCACGCTGGCCCAGGCCAAGGGCGAGCTCCGGCGCATGAAGCCGATGTACGACGCTGCGGTCGCCGCATTCGCGAACCCCGACCCGAACGCCGCACGCGCGGCGATCAAGCAGCTGGAGGCGGACGTCGAGTCCGGCAAGTACGGCCAGCTTGCGAAGGCGCTCGCACCGTCGCTCTCGAGTGTTTACGAGTCGAGGCTCCGGTCGCAACAGGACCTGGCCCTCTTCCTGGAACGCCTGCGCGCCATCGCCGCCGGCAAGGAAACCGCCACCGACACCATGAACGCCGCGCTGCTGCTGGCCCGCGCCAGCGTGGCCGCGCGCAGCATCCCGGACGACGCGCAGGAAGCGATCGAACTGCTGCGCGTGGCGCCCGGCGCGCTGGACCCTGCCGCCGTCAAGCGCGCCGACGAGATGCTGGCGCGCAGCGACCGCAGCGTCACAGCGCTGCTCGCCCAGGCCGCCAACCTGAAGCGCTGCGACTTCTCGATCCTGCGCCGGCCGCTGCCTTCGCTCGAGGTCCCGCTGCTCGGCGGGCTGCGCGGGGCGGTCCGCGCGACGCTGGCGGCCGGCCTGCGCGATGCACGCGCCCGCGCCTCCGCCGACCCCGGCGCGCTGGCCGCGATCCTTGGCTTCCGCGCCGCCGCGCTGCTGGCCACCGACCCAAGCCTTTCGCGTGCCGCCGTCGGGCGCACCATCTGGGTCGAATCGACCGCCGCGCTCGAGGAATCGCTGAAGGCCGGCCCGCTCACCGCGAAGGTCCGCGACGAGGTGGAGCGCGCACTGGGCACGATGCCGCCCGCCGACCCCTTCGGCTTCCGCAAGGGCATCGAGCGCGACGCCGTGCGCACCGTCGACGAGATGGTGCGCTACGCCTCGGGCGCCACGGCCGAGGCACGCGAGGCGCGCGCGCAGATCCTGCGGCAGCGCGGGCCTACCAGCATGTTCGCGCGCGTGGCGCTTGCGACGGCGGCGCGCGGCGATGACGACTCCTTCCCCGACGCCAAGGACGGCATCCTGGTGCGGCTGGCCGACGTCTACCCACCGGACGCCGTCGTGGCGGTGAGCAAGGTGCTGGCCGAGGCCAAGGCCCGCTATCAAGAGCCGCGCAAGGACACGGCCGCACTGAAGGACCTGGCGATCCTGCCGCCCATCCCGTTCGACCTGCCCCTGGACGAACAGAAGACCCGCTTCAAGCGCGAGGACGTCGTGCGCGGCGTCACCTTCATGGACCCGGCGATCGTGGCCGGCCTTGGCACCGCCGAGTACCTGCGCGGTTTCGACGTGCTGAAGGCCGCGAAAATCGGCAATTGAAGCGGCGCGTGTTTCCGCGTCAGCGGATGAACCGCAGCCGCCCCGCATCGGGCACGACGGCCGCGCCGCCCATCGCGGCCGGAAGCGGCAGCGGCGCAGGGAAGTACACCGCCCAGGCCTTGCCGACGATCAGTTCGCGCGGCACCACGCCGGGCTGCGAGTGCTCGTCGCCCACCATTCGGCGCGTCAGCGCGTGAGGGCGGCCCCAGAGGCGTGCATCGCGGCTGGCAGCGCTGTTGTCGCCCAGCATCACGAATTCGTCCGCACCGACCTGCGCGGGGTTTGCGTAGTCCGTGGCGAAGCCATGGCCGTACAGGTAGTCGCCGTTCACCGAGAACTGGTTGTTCGCGTCGTGCTCGACCGGCCGGTAGTACAGGTCGCGGTCCACCGCCACGCGCCGCAACGTGAAGGGCTGCGCGCTGTCGAACGACCACGCGAGCGCCGGAGGGGTCGGCAGGCGCGGGTCGGAGCTCCGTTGCGCGTACTGCTCGACGGTCCGGCCGAACATGCTGCCGCGCACGCGATCGCCCAGCGTGGGGAAGTCGTAGGGCAGCTGCAGCGCCAGGCTGCCGTCCACGTAGACCCACAGCTGCTGGTCCACGTGCCAGAACTCGATCGAAAGCAGGCCGTCCGTGCGTGGCGCGTAGGCGGCCTTCGCCTGGCCGAGCATCTCGCCGCTCTCGCGGCCGGTGCGCTCCACCACCACGCTGCGGTCCGTCCCGGACACCGTGAAGCGGAACACGTTGCTGCGCGCGGTCAGCGCGAAGGTGGTGCTGAAGTGCGCAAGGTCGGCGCACTCGATGGTGGCCGACAGTCGCAGGTCGCTGACGGGGAACTGGCGGTCGTTGCGCCAGCCAGGGTCGGCCATCGCGCGCAGCCCGACGCGCGAAGCCTCGGCCGCCAGGCGAAGTGCGTTGTACGCGTTCCAGTCGTCGATCGGCCACGCAGGCAAGTTCCACGCCAGCTCGGCGCGGCCGGAGCCCTCGAAGCGCCACGTGCGCGAAGGCTGCAGCGTCCACTTGGCGGCCGAATCGCCCTGCGCCTGCCACGGCGCGCCTTCCCACTTCGCCTGCATCCGCGTCTCCAGCTCGCGGCGCTCGACGATCGGCTGGTAGTCGCTGTCGTAGACGGGCTGCCAGACGGCGCGCTGCACGTGCTCGGGCTTTCGCGCCACCTTCAGGGCGTCGGTGGCCGCACCCAGCGCGCCCGTGAAGACGTCGCCGTCGACCAGCAGGAACGACTCGTTCGGCATGCCGACCATGCGCTTGATGTAGTTCTGCGTGTCGCCCACCGGATCGGTGGGGTTCTTGAAGACCACCACGTCCCAGCGCTGCGGGTCGCTGACCAGGAAGAGCGGCTTCAGCACCAGCACGCGGTCGCCGGCACGGGCCTGCTGCGCCACCGCCATCGCGGGTACCACCGCCAGCGGCACGCGCTGCGAGAGCATGGGGTCCATCACCGCGATCGGGCGGTTCGGCTGCTGCTGCACCTCCATGATCGCGGGGCTGACGTCGGTGGGGTACTCGTAGCCGGTCACCGGGCTGAAGAGCCGCACGTGCGCGCCCATCAGCGTCGGCCCCATCGACCCGGTCGGGATCACGAAGCCCTCCAGCACGAAGCCACGGAAGGCCAGCGCGATGGTGAACGCCATCATCAGCGAGATGATCGTGCCCAGGACGTCCGTCTCGGGCTTCTGCTTCGTGTCGGCGCTCATGCGGGCAGGGATGCTAGCCGCCCTGCGGGGGCGTTCCCGGCGCGGCGCCGCCACCACCGGGACCGCCAGCTCCGCCCTTGCCGCGCCGACGGCGGCGCTTGCGGCGCGGGGCCGCAGCGGAGGGTTCCTCGGGCATCGGGCGACCGGGTGACGGGCGATCCGCCGGCGCGGGGCTGCGCGGGGCGCTGCCACCCGCCTTCCGCGCCACAACATCGGGCTTCGCGCCGCGCAGCGGGTCGGCCGCACGCGGCGCGGCGGGCGGCGCCGCGTCCGGCGGCAGCAGCTCCTCGACGGGCACGGCGACCTCGCGGCCATCGGCTTCCAGGCGGACCAGCGCCAGCTGCACCAGGATCTTGGTGTCCACCACGATGCCGGTGCCCTCGGACGTCCCGACGCGGGTCTTCAGCTTGGGCAGCTTCTTCTTCAGGTCCTCGTAGGTCTCGTCCTCGTAGCGCAGGCAGCACATCAGGCGCCCGCAGCGGCCGCTGATCTTCAGCGGGTCCAGCGACGCCTTCTGCGTCTTGGCGCTGCGCATGCTGACGGGCTTCAGCACCTTCAGGAAGTTGCTGCAGCAGCAGTGCTGGCCGCACTTCTCGTAGTCGGCCACCAGGCGTGCCTCGTCGCGCGCGCCGATCTGGTGCATCTCCACGCGGGCGCCGAAGTGCCGCGCCAGCGCGGGCACCAGCTCGCGGAAGTCGACGCGCTCTTCGCTCAGGTAGTGCACGACGACGTGCTCGCCGCCCAGCACCGGCTCGACCTCGACGATCTTCATCGTGAAGCCCATCGAGCGCGTCTTCTCGCGCACCGCGTCCAGCTCGGCGCGGCGGTGGCGGTCGCGGATGCCCGACCATTGCGCCAGGTCCTCGACGGTGGCCACGCGCAGGATGCGGCCGTTCGTGTGGAACGGGTAGTCCTTGCCGCCGGAGTTCTCGATGTACTCCAGCATGTCGCGGCGGCTGACGCTCTTCGAGCACCCGCTGTTGGGGCAGGTGGTCGTCAGCATCTCGGCCAGCTCGGTGCCGCGGTGCGTGCGCACGACCAGCTTGCTTCCGCAGCCGGGCTTCGCGTCGCCGTCGTACGGGTATTCGCCGACCATGCCGGTGGACCCGAACTTCACCACGATCGACGTGGGCGGCTTCAGCCGTGCGTAGACCTCGGCGTCCGTCATCGCATCGCGATGGGACGGGTCGGCGTCACGCTCGAAGATGGGCAGCGGGAAGATCGACAAGCGGCCTCAGGCGTAGGACTTCACGCTGTCGCAGGTGCACACCAGGTTGCGGTCGCCGTAGGGGTTGTCCACGCGGCCGACGGTCGGCCAGTACTTCCACGCGCGCAGCCACGGCGCGGGGTACGCCGCCTCCTCGCGGGTGTACGGGCGGTCCCAGGCGCTCGCCGTCACCAGCGCCGCGGTGTGCGGCGCGTGCTTCAGCGGGTTGTTCTCCTTGGTCCACGTGCCGTCCTCGATCCTGCGGATCTCGGCGCGGATCGCGATCAGCGCGTCGCACAGGCGGTCGCACTCGGCCTTGCTCTCGCTCTCGGTCGGCTCGATCATCAGCGATCCGGGCAGCGGCCAGCTCATCGTCGGCGCGTGGAACCCGTAGTCCATCAGGCGCTTGGCGATGTCGTCCGGCTTGATGCCCGCGCTGCCGTCGAATGGCCGCACGTCGATGATGAACTCGTGCGCGCAGCGACCGTTGGCGTTCGTGTAGACGACGTCGTAGTGCCCTTCCAGGCGCTTCGCCATGTAGTTGGCGTTCAGGATCGCAACCTCGGTCGCGCGGCGCAGGCCCTCGCTGCCCATCATCGCGATGTACATCCAGCTGATCGGCAGGATGCTGGCGCTGCCGTACGGCGCGGCGCTGATCGGGCCGATCGCGTGCTTGCCGGCGCTGAGCGGGCGCAGGACCGGGTGCCCCGGCAGGAACGGCGCCAGGTGCGCGCCGACGCCGATCGGGCCCATGCCCGGGCCGCCGCCGCCGTGCGGGATGCAGAACGTCTTGTGCAGGTTCAGGTGGCAGACGTCGGCGCCGATGTCGCCCGGACGCGTCAGGCCGACCTGCGCGTTCATGTTCGCGCCGTCCATGTAGACCTGCCCGCCGTGCGCGTGCACCGCGTCGCAGATCTCGCGGATGCGGTCCTCGAACACGCCGTGCGTGCTGGGGTACGTGACCATGACCGCGGCCAGGTCCTTCGAGTGCAGCGCGGCCTTCTTCTTCAGGTCCTCGACGTCGATGTTGCCCTCGGCGTCGCTGTCGACCGGCACCACCGTCATGCCCGCGACCACCGCGCTGGCGGGGTTCGTGCCGTGCGCGCTGTCCGGGATCAGGCAGACGGTGCGGTTCGGCTCGCCGCGGTGCTGGTGGTACGCGCGGATCACCATCAGGCCCGCGTACTCGCCCGCGCTGCCGGCGTTCGGCTGCAGGCTGACGGCGGCGAAGCCGGTCACCTCGCAGAGCCACGTCTCCAGCGTGCGGAACAGCTCGGCGTAGCCCTTCCACTGCTCCTTCGGAGCGAACGGGTGCAGCTTGCCGAAGCCCGGCCACGTGACGGGGATCATCTCGCTGGTGGCGTTCAGCTTCATCGTGCACGACCCCAGCGGGATCATGCTGTGCACCAGGCTCAGGTCCTTCGACTGCAGGCGCCACAGGTAGCGCAGCATCTCGTGCTCGCCGTGGTAGGCGGCGAAGACGTCCTGCTGCATGAACGGCGTGGTGCGCGCGAAGGCGCCCAGCTTGGCGGCCGGCGCGGTGCGCGCCACGTCGGCGACCTTCGGCGCGGCCTTGCCGTTGCCGGTGGCGAAGATGTCGAGCAGGTCCTGCAGGTCGGCCGGGGTCACCGTCTCGTCAAGCGTCACGCCCAGCGAGCCGTCGCCGTACGTGCGCAGGTTGATCTGCTTCACCGCGGCCGCCGCCAGCACGGCCTGCTGCGTGGCGCCGCCGCCCAGCTTCACGCGAAGCGTGTCGAACCACGTGCCGCTGCCGCAGTCGTGGCCCAGCGCGGTCAGCGCCGTAGCCAGCACGTTGGTCGAGCGGTGCACGCGGCCGGCGATCGCCTTCAGGCCCTCGGGGCCGTGCCACGCGCCGTACATGCCTGCGATCACAGCCAGCAGCACCTGCGCGGTGCAGATGTTGCTGGTCGCTCGCTCGCGCTTGATGTGCTGCTCGCGCGTCTGGATCGCCATGCGCAGCGCGGGGTTGCCGGCGCTGTCGCGGCTCATGCCGATCAGCCGGCCCGGCATCTTGCGGACGTGCTCGGTCTTGGTGGCGAAGTATGCCGCGTGCGGGCCGCCGAAGCCCATCGGCACGCCGAAGCGCTGCGTGGTGCCGACGACGACGTCCGCGCCGAACTGCCCGGGGGGCGTCAGCAGGCAGAGCGCCAGCGGGTCCGCGGCGACGACGAAGAGGCCGCCGGCCGCGTGCAGCTTGGCGGCGAACGCACCGAAGTCGTGCACCGTGCCGTGCGTGCAGGGGTACTGCACCAGCGCGCCGCAGAAGGTGCCGTCGGCGAAGTCCACCGAATCGTGCTTGCCGATCACCAGTTCGATGCCCAGCCCGCCGGCGCGCGTCTCGACGACCGCGATCGTCTGCGGATGGCAATCCTGGCTCACGAAGAAGCGCTTCTTCTGCTGGCCGGACGCGGCGAACGCCAGGCTCATCGCCTCGGCGGCCGCGGTGCCCTCGTCCAGCAGGCTGGCGTTGGCCACCGGCATGCCGGTCAGCTCGCACACCATCGTCTGGTAGTTCAGCAGCGCCTCAAGGCGGCCCTGCGCGATCTCGGCCTGGTACGGCGTGTAGGCCGTGTACCAACCCGGGTTCTCCAGGATGTTGCGCAGGATCACGGGCGGCGTGACGGTGTCGTTGTAGCCCATGCCGATGTAGCTGCGCCACACCTGGTTCTGGGCGGCCAGCGCCTGCAGCGCGGCCAGCGTCTCGGACTCGCCGCGGACGGGGAACTTCTGCGCGTTGGTCGGGTCGTCGATCGCCAGCTCGCGGCGCAGGCGGATGCCCGCAGGGATCGCGGCGTCGATCAGCTGCGCCATCGAGCTGCAGCCCAGCGTGGCCAGCATGGCCTGCTCCTCGGCCGCGGTCGGGCCAAGGTGCCGGCGCGCGAAGGTGTCGGTCGGGTCCAGCACCCCGGGGTGGGCGTGCGTCGTGGTGGCGGTGCCGGAGGCCTTCGGGGAGGTCTGCATCGTGGTCATGGGTGGGTTGGGGCGCGGGACCGCGCCAAGCCCTGAAGTATAGGAGGGCGCCACCCGCGGCCAAACCGCCCGGGAACCATGATTTGCCGGGGTTCAGGCCTCTTCGGCGTCGATCACCGGGCTGGGCGTCGGCACCGGCAGGCCGAGCGACGAGTCGGACTCGGGGAGCACCTGGACGGCCTTCAGCTTGCGCTCGATGACGTTCGTGCGGGTGCCGCTGAGCTCGTCGATGTCGCTGCTGGCCTGGTTCAGCTTCTTCTTCACCTTGTCCAGCACGTCGCCGAACTTGCCGAACTCGCGCTTCACCTCCTCGAGCGTCTTCCAGACCTCGCTCGAGCGCTTCTCGATGGCCAGGGTGCGGAACCCGAGCATCAGGCTCTGCAGCAGCGCCGCGAGCGTCGTCGGGCCGGCTACCGAGACACGGTGGCGCTGCCACAGGCGATCGACCAGGCCCGGCTGCCGCAGCACCTCCGCGTACAGGCCCTCGGTCGGCAGGAACAGGATCGCGAAGTCGGTCGTGTTCGGCGGGTCGACGTACTTCGTCGCGATGTCCTTCGCGGCGGCGTCGAGCGCCGCGGCCAGCGCCTTCGCGGCCTCCTCGGACGCGGCCTTGTCGGCGTTGTCGTGCGCGTCAAGCAGGCGCTCGTAGTCCTCGCGCGGGAACTTGGAGTCGATCGGCAGCAGCACCGGCGCGCCGTCGCCCTTCCCGGGCATCCGCACCGCGAACTCGACGCGCTTGTTCGATCCCGGCGCGGTCTCGCAGTTCCGCGCAAGCTGGTCGGCCGCGAGGAACTGCTCGAGGATGTTCTCCAGCTGCACCTCGCCCACGATGCCGCGCGCCTTCACGTTGCTCAGCACGCGCTTGAGCCCGCCGACGTCGGTCGCGATCGACTGCATCTCGCCGAGCCCCTTGTGGACCTGCTCCAGGCGCTCGCTCACCTGCTTGAACGCCTCGCCGAGACGGGACTGCAGCGTGGCCTGGAGCTTCTCGTCCACCACGCCGCGCATCTCGTCCAGCTTCTTCTGGTTCTCCTCGCGCAGCGTGGTCAGCTGCAGCTGCGTCGCCTCGCGCACCTTGTCCAGCGACTGCTGCATCGACTCGCGCGACTTTTCCAGCGCGGCGGCGGTCGCCTCGCGCGCGCGCTCCAGCGCGGCCGCGGTCGAATCGCGCGACTCGGTCAGCTTCTGCTCCGTCAGCGCGCGCATGGCGTCCAGGCGTTCCAGGGTGCCCTTCTGGTTCGTCGCCAGCTTCGCATCCAGCTCCGTGCGCAGCGCCTCGGACGCGCGCGACTGCTGCTCGCGCGCGGCGTCCAGCGTCTCGCGCGTCGTGCGCTCGCCGCGGGCCACCGCCTCGGTCAGCCTGAGTTCGGCCTGCTGCAGCGCCTGCTGCACGGTCTTGCGCGTGGCGTCCGCCTCAGCCGCGTGCGCGGAGGCAAGCGCGTCGTTCGATGCGGCCGCGGCACCTGCATCGCCGCCGCGGCGCAGCACGAGGAACACGAGGACGGCGATGCCGACCAGGACGTTGACGATGAGCAGGGCGGTTTCCATGGACGCCTGCATTGTCGCCCATGCGGGCGCAGCATTTGCTTCACCGGAGCGGATTTCCCCACATGTCCACCGGCGGCAGCGGGCGGATCGGGGCGGGGCCCGAGGCGAACGAGGGAGCGAATGCGGGAGCGAACGAAGGCACGGACGGGCAGTTGGCGGCTTCCATGCCCACAGCATCGTCCGCGCCCATGCAGCAGTTGCTTCACCCCCCGTGGTCATGATTCGGCTTCACGGTCGCGCCCCGTGCCCATCGCCCGAAGCGGCGAAGGCCGCGGGACCTCCCCGGAGACCCCCGGGCAGGCACGGCGCGACCTGGCGCTTCCGGGGCGCCCCTCCCGCCGGTGCGGACGCGGCACACGCCCCTCGCGTGCCCGGCCCATCGTGCGGGAGCGCCCGGGAGGCACGGACGCCTCCCGCGGGCGCACGTGCGGCTCCAGCGCGCTCGTACGATGCGCGCGTGGCGAAGAAGAACACGAAGAAGGCACCGGCGGAGAAGGCGAGCCGCGCGACGAACGACGAGATGTTCGAGCGCGTCCAGATCATCCGCGATCTGGCGTCCGGCAACGGCTACCCGACCCGTCGCGAGCTCGCCGGGAAGTTCGGCATCTCGGAGCGCGCGCTGGCCAACATCATCGCCGCGATGAAGAGCCGGATGGGGATCGACATCCGCTCCGAGCTCGGGCCCGAAGGCCGCCACGGCTACAAGGTCCACGACGCGAACTTCCTGCGCACCAAGATGTCGCGCCCCGAGGCCATCGCCAGCGTGCTGCTGACGGAAGCCGTGCTGGGTACGCCGCTGATCGGCGACCGCAAGGCCGCGCAGAGCAGCAACGCCAAGCTGGAGGGCGCGATCGACCCCGACGTGCGCCGGCAGCTGGACCGCCTGAAGCAGCGCTTCGCGGTGCGCCTGCTGCAGGAAGCGAAGAAGCCCGGCGAGGGGTTCTTCAGCCGCGTGCTGGACGGCATCGCCGAAAACCGCGTGCTGCAGGTTTCCTACGAGAAGCCCGCCGAGGCCGCCAAGCGCCGCCGCGAGGACGCGGGCACGCCGACCGCCGCCGCGCGCGCGCAGCGCATCGAGTCGCTCGAGATCGAGCCGTGGGGCATCTTCTTCGCCAAGCGAAGCTGGTACCTGGTGGCGCGCAAGCGCAGCACGGGCGACCTGCGCCAGTACAAGCTGGCGCGCTTCCGCCGGATGGACCTGACCGACCGCACGTTCGAGGTGGACAAGGGCTGGACCGTCGAGAAGTACGCCGCCGACATGTGGGAGTCGATGAAGGACGGTGCGGGCCGTCGCCACACCGTGCGCATCGAGATCGCCGAACCGATGGCCGAGGTCGTCAGCGAGACGCAGTGGCACCCCTCGCAGGTGATCGAACGCCGACGCGACGGGTCGATGGTGCTGACCGCGACCATCAGCGGCCTGGACGAGGTCCGCAGCTGGGTGCTCGGCATGGGCGCCGGCGCGCGCGTGCTGGAGCCGAAGGAGCTGCGCGACCAGGTGGACGCCGAGATCCGCAAGATGGCGGCGCGCCTGGACGCCTGACCGCGGCACGAAAAAGGGCCTGATTCCACGGTTCCGGCCGCGGCCACCCCTACCCTGCCCCGCTTGCCCGCGGACGCAAGGCGCGGGCGGCGGCCGCACGGCCGCGGAGGGTCCGCACCCATGTCCGAACAACCCGAACGCATCGGTGCACGCGCGCCCGCGCGCGTGCCGGGCGATCCCTCGCGCCTGCTGGACGTGGCCGCGCTACGGCAGTTTGTGGGAGCGCCGCAGGCCGTGGCCGTGCTCGAAGGCGCGGTGGAGCGGGCGCTGGCGGCAGGCCGCCCGCTGGAGCACGTGCTGATCGCCGGTCCGGACGACTCGGGAAAGCAGGTGCTCGCCCGCGCACTGGCCCGCGACGCCTTGCAGCGGGTGGTGGAGGTCGACGGATTCTGGATCCGCGATGCACCGCACATGCGCCGGGTGCTGCGTGCGCTGGACGACCGCGATGCGCTGCTCCTGCGGCACGCCGACGAACTGCGCCCCGGCGCGTTCCGCATGCTGCTCTCGCGTCTGGGCATGCAGGGGCTGCCACGCGAGGCCGACCGGGGCGCGCCGGTCGCCGCATGCACCCTGGTGGCCACGATCACGCCGGCACCGCGCATGCCGCGGCGGCTGCATGCGCTGCGCCGGATGTGCGCGCTTGAAGTGGCACTGCCGCACCCCTGCGATGCCGCACGCGCCGCCGCGGCACTGCGCGCAGCCCACGCGCTGGGTTGCCCGGCCACCGACGCCACGCGTTCTGCCGTCCTGTCCAGGATCAACGGGCAGCCTTCTTCCGCCCCGATCCCCTGCATGCCCTGCTGGATGCCCGGAAACCCCGCGGATCCAGTGGAAATCGCACGCTTCGTCGCGAATGGGGGTTGCTGAACCGTTATTGGCGGATATAGGTATGGACGATGCGCCGCACTTCCAATTCCCCGCCGACCTGGCACGAGCGCTGGTCGACCTCCGTCAGGCGATCGATGCCGGCCACGTGCGCCTGGTCGACCGACGGGTCAACCGACGCCTGCTGCTGCACGCGCGCTCCGACGAGGCGTCGATGGTGGCGCTGCTCGCGACGCTCACCTCGGCCGATTACCACGCCGGTCCGCTCGAGGACCACCATGCCAGCCATCGGACCGTCTGGATCTTCGGCCCGCGCCGTGAGGGCCTCCAGCTCTACGTGAAGTTCGCGCTGACGCCGGGCCTTGCCGGCGGTGCGCCGCACCTCCACCTCTGGTCCCTCCACGTCGCACGGCACCCGCTCTCCCTGCCCTTCGGCCTGTCATGAAGACCCGAACCCTGATGTGTCCCCGCTGCTGCAAGCCGTGTGCGGCGACCTATGCCGAGCATGACGAGGAGCACGAGTTTGGTGGCGTGGCGTTCACCGCGCACATCACCTCGTACACCTGCGATGCCTGCGGCGAGGAGCTTGCCGATCCGGACGTGCCCGAGCTGATGACGCCCGTATGGGACGCCTATCGTGCGGCCGCCGGCACGCTCGCGCCGGCGGACGTCAAGGCGATCCGCGAACGCGCCGGCCTCAGCCAAGCGGCGTTCGCCATCCTGCTCGGCATGAGTCCCGCCACGATGAACCTGATCGAGAAGGGCTCGCCGATCAAGGTCAAGGAAGACAACCTGCTGCGGCTCTGCGCAATGCCCGGGGCCCTGCAGATGCTGCTGCGCGTGCGCGGCAACCGCCTGCGG
>JBIKJV010000056.1:0-14662 GCA_044360755.1 Phycisphaerales bacterium | reverse complement strand
CCGAAGCCGCCCGACCGCGGCAAGAAGTGACGCTCACCGATCGCGCGCGTCGACCGTCGCGGCCCCCACCCCCCACCTACGCCAACCACTCCCGCATCACACGCCCGTGCACGTCGGTCAGCCGCATGTCGCGGCCGCCCCACCGTGCGGTCAGCATGCGGTGGTCGAAGCCCAGGCAGTGCAGGATGGTGGCGTGCAGGTCGTGGATCTCGACGGGCTTGTCCACCACCTTGTAGCCGAACTCGTCGGTCTGGCCGTAGGTGATGCCGCCCTTGATGCCGCCGCCGGCCAGCCACATCGTGAAGCCGTAGGGGTTGTGGTCGCGGCCGTTGGTGCCCTGCGCGAACGGCGTGCGGCCGAACTCGCCGCCCCACACCACCAGCGTGCTGTCCAGAAGCCCGCGCTGCTTCAGGTCGGTCAGCAGCGCGGCGATCGGCTGGTCGACGGCGCGCGCGTTGTCGTCGTGGCCCTTCTTCAGGTTGTCGTGCTGGTCCCAGCGGTCGTGGCCCACGCCGGGGCAGAGCAGCTCGATGAACTGCACGCCGCGCTCCACCATGCGGCGCGCCAGCAGGCATTCGCGCGCGAACGTGCGCGCGGGGCCGTACGGCGCGTCGAAGCCGTACAGCTCGCGAATGTGCGCGGGCTCGCCGTCCACCGCCATCAGCTCGGGCACGCTGGCCTGCATCTTGAATGCCAGCTCGGCGTTCTGGATCGCGGCCTCCACGCCGTCCTGGTGGTGCGTGCGGGCGCTGAAGCCGTCGTCCAGCTGCTTGCTCAGGTCCAGCACGCGGCGCTGGCGGTCGGATGCAAGCGCGCCCTTCACGTTCGGCATGCCGTCGCCGGTGGGGCGGAACAGCGAGCTCTGGTACGCGGAGGGCAGGAATCCGTTGCCCAGCAGTTCGCGCCCGCCAGGCGGGATCAGGCCGCCGTTGATCACGATGAACCCCGGCAGGTCGTTGCGCGCGTCGCCCAGGCCGTACGTCACCCACGCGCCCATGCTGGGGCGGCCCACGATGCCCGCGCCGGTGTGCAGGAAGTAGTTCGCGTTGGTGTGCTCGTTGAACTTGCTGGTCATCGAGCGCACGACGCACAGGTCGTCCGCGCAGCGCGCCACGTTCGGGAAGAGCGTCGACACCGGCAGCCCGCTCTGGCCGTACTGCGCGAACTCCCACGGGCTCTTCAGCGTGTTGCCGTTGTTGTTGAACTGCGTGCGCTCCATCGTGGCGGGGAACGGCTTGCCGTCCCACTTCGCCAGCGCGGGCTTCGGGTCGAACGTGTCCAGCTGCGACGGCCCGCCGTCCATGTACAGGAAGATCACGCTGCGCGCGGTGGGCGCGAACTGCGGGCCGGAGCCGGGGACGAAGCCCGCCGCGCCAGCGCCGGCGCCACCGGCTGCGCCCGCGCCACCTGCACCTGCGCCACCCACACCCCCCGCCGCCCGCGCGATGCTCGCGAACATCCCCGCGAACGCCATCGCGCCGAAGCCGCACGCACAGCCGCGCAGCATGTCGCGCCGCGTCAGGGGGCCGGGTTCGTAGCGTCCGCAGTGTGCCATGGTGCGTGATCCGCGCTCAGCGCAGGTAGCGGAACTCCGTCGAGAGGAAGATCGCGTGCGCCAGGTCGCTCCACGCGTCGGCGGGCGGGTTGGCGCCGTCGCCCAGGAACGCGACCGCGGCGTCCACCTCGCCGTCCGCCGCTGGCCGCGCGTAGGCGCGCTCGAACATCGTGCGCACGCGTTCGCGCACCGGCGTGCGCATGTCGGCGAACGTGATGCGCCCCCATCGCTCGGCCTGGCCGCGCACGAACGGGTCGTTCATCATCGCCAGCGTCTGCGCCGGCACGTTCGAGACGCTGCGCGTACCCACGGTGCTGGTGGGCACCGGCTGGTCGAAGACCTGCAGGAACGGCGACAGGAAGTTGCGGCGGATCTCCAGGTACACGCTGCGCCGCCGCGCGCCGTCCAGCGGGCCGCTCTTCGCGGGGCGGCCGCGGCCCTGCATCGCCTCGGTCAGGTGCACGGGCACGCTGGGCCCGCCCATCGAAAGGTCCAGCGAATCGGCCGTCGCGATCACCGCGTCGCGCAGCGCCTCGCCGTCCAGCCGGCGGACCGGGCGCTCCGCGCTGCGGTAGACGGGGCTCAGCGCGATCTCGCGCACCAGCTGCTTGATCGATCCGTGCGCGCGCAGCCGCAGCGCCAGCCAGTCCAGCGTCGCCGCGTCGGTGGGCGCCTGCCCCAGCACGCCGAAGTCGTCGGTGCTTGCCACGATGCCACGGCCCATCATGTGGTGCCACACGCGGTTCGCCGCCACGCGCCACGTCAGCGGGTTGTTGGGGCTGACGATCTCCTCGGCCAGCTCCAGACGTCCGCTGCCGGCGGGCGTGGGGTTGGCGGGCGTGTCGGTGGCGCCTTGCTGCCCCGATCGCAGCCCCGCGATCATGCCGCGCGGCACCATGTCGCGCGCGTTCGCGGGCACGCCGCGCGCGTACAGGGGGCTGTCCATGCCGGTGCCGTCCTCCATCGCCAGCACGCGGCGCGGCGCGGGGATGTCCAGCGGCTTCGAGGGCGCGGGCGTGCTCGCGGGCACGGGCGCAGGCGCGCATTCCGCGTCCGGCACGTCGCCCAGCGCCATCCAGTCGATCGCGATGAACCCGTCGCCGTCGTCGATCGCTTCCAGATGCGCCAGTTCGCCCGTGTACCGGCGCGCGTCGAAGGACTGCGTGCGCCATTCGTCGCGGTGGTCGATCGGGCGGATGAAGCCCTCGAAGAGCAGGTCGTTGTGGTCGTCCAGGAAGAACCCGTCGATCACCAGGCGCAGCTTGGTGCCCGCGCCGTGGCAGCGCACGCGGATCGGGCCCGCGGGCACCGTGAACGTGGGCGAGCGCAGCGTGCCCTGCAGCGCCGTCGCCAGCGCGCCGCTGTTGGCGCAGCCGGCCACGGGCGCATCGCCGAACGCCCATCCGCTGGCGGTCCAGCCCTCGAAGCCGCCGCGGTCGAAGGTCCAGGTGGCGCCGGCGGGCGCGGGCTTTGCGGGTGCCTGCGCCGCACCGTCCGTCCCGGCCTGCGCACGCAGCCCCGCCACCGCGGTGCCGATGACGCCGCCCGGGTCTTGGTACGCGTACGCGCGCCGCGAGCTCTTGATCACGCCGAACAGCGCGTAGTAGTCGCGCTGGCTGACGTCGTCGAACTTGTGGTCGTGGCAGCGCGCGCAGCTGGCGGTGGTACCCAGGAACGCCTTCGTCGCCACGTCGATCTGGTTGTCCACGCGCTCGGCCTGGTCCAGCCGCACGTCGACGGGCGCGTGCGTGCCCTGCGACATCCACCACCAGCCCGTTGCCACCTGCGATTCGTTGGTGCCGTCGGCGGGGTTCGTGCGCGGCGCGGCCAGCAGGTCGCCGGCGATCTGCTCGCGCACGAAGTCGGCGTACGGCAGGTCGGCGTTCAGCGCGCGGATCGCCCAGTCGCGGTAGCGCCAGGCTTCGTCGATCGTGTAGTCGAACTCGTGGCCGTGCGTCTCGGCGTAGCGCACCACGTCCAGCCAGTGGCGCGCCCAGCGTTCGCCGAAGTGCGGCGAGGCCAGCAGCGCGTCCACCACGCGTGCGCGCGCCGCGTCAGCGGCAGCGGCGGCGGCCGGCGCGTCACCGGCGTTCGCCTTCGCGGCCGGCGCGGCCATTTCCGCGCGGAACACCGCGCACTCCGCGGGCGTCGGCGGCAGCCCCGTGAGGTCGAACGTCACGCGCCGCAGCCACGCGGCATCGTCCATGGCGGCGGGCATGCTCACGTCGCGCAGCGGCGACGCGACGTTCGCGCCCGGCGCGTCGGCCGCGGCCACCGCGCGCGCGCGATCGCTGTCCACCGCCGGCAGCGGCTGCCACGACCAGTGCTTGGCGTAGGGCGCGCCCGCCGCGATCCACGCGCGCAGGATGCCCACCTCGCCGTCGGTCAGCGCCGCGTGCCCATCGACCGGTGGCATGCGCTCGTCGGCATCGGAGGTCGTCACGCGCGCGATCAGCTCGCTCTCGTCGGGCTTGCCCGGCACGATCGCCGCATCGCCCGAGGCAAGCACCTCCACCGCGCCCGTGCGCTTGTCCAGGCGCAGCCCCGCCTTGCGCGAATCCGCGTCCGGCCCGTGGCACTTGAAGCACCGCGCCGCCAGCAGCGGGGCGACGTCGCGGGTGAAGTCGACCGCGGCCGGGGGCGTGGCCGCCCCGCCGCCGGCCAGCGGCTGGGACAAGCCAAGCTGCATGGCGATCGCGACGTGGAGCAGCACTGCCTTCAGTAGTGGCCCCGATCCGGGGAGTTGCGCGCCGCGAAGGGCAGATTCGCATGTGATTGCAGTTATTGGCCATGTGCCATTGCTATTCCGGTGCTGAATAGATATCATTCACGCCGTGAATAGTGTTGCGCTCCCTCGCCTTGCCTCCACTGCGCTGGCCAAGCACCTGCGGGCGATGCCCGTCTCGGTGCTCAGCGGCGCACGCCAGACGGGCAAGAGCACGCTTGCGCACGCCGCCGGCGATCCAGCGCGCGCGTACGTCACGCTCGACGACCCCGCGGTCGAGGACCTTGCCACAAGCGACCCAGCGGCGCTGCTGGCTGGGCAGGCACCGATCACGATCGACGAGATCCAGCGTGCCCCTGAACTGCTGCGCAGCATCAAGCAGTCCGTCGATCGCGCCCGGGTCAACGGGCGCGTGCTGCTCACGGGGTCGGCCAACCTGCTCACGATGGCAACCGTCACCGAGAGCCTGGCCGGGCGCGCGTCGTACCTGACGCTTTGGCCGATGGCGCGCCGCGAGCAACGCGGCCTGGGCTGCGCCGGCCGCTGGGGCGACCTGCTTGCACAGCCGGACACTGCCTGGCCTGAACTGCTTGCAGCCGACGCCGCGGGCCCCGAGGACTGGGTGGCGCTCGCGCGCCGCGGCGGATTCCCGACTCCCGCATTGCAGCTGCACGACGCCGCAGACCGCACCGTGTGGTTCGAAGGCTACGTGCGCACCTACCTGGAGCGGGACCTGCGCGCACTGTCGAACGTCGCGTCGCTGCCCGACTTCAGGCGACTGATGCGCGCCGCCGCGCTGCGCATCGGTCAACTTGCCAACCAGTCCGAACTGGGCCGCGACGTCGGTCTGTCGCAGCCAACCGTGCACCGCTACCTGAACCTTCTTGAGACCTCGTACATGCTGGTGCGGGTGCCGGCGTTCGCGGCAAACCGCACCGCGCGGCTGGTGAAGATGCCCAAGCTGTACTGGGCCGACGCCGGGCTGGCGCTGCACCTGGCCGGCGCGCCGGATCCCGCGGGCCAGCACCTGGAGACGATCGTCCTGCACGACCTGCTCGTGTGGCGCGACGCACAGCCCAGCACGCCTGAGGTGTGCTACTGGCGCACCACCACCGGCAGCGAGGTCGACTTCGTGGTCGAGTCCGGCAACCAGCTGCTGCCCATCGAGGTGAAGGCGACCACCCGACCGTCGATCAACGACACCAAGGGCCTGCGCGCGTTCCGCGAGGCGCACGCCAAGCGCACGCGCGCAGGGCTTCTGCTGCATACCGGTACGGAGACGTCGTGGGTGCTGCCGGGGATCCTGGCGGTGCCGTGGTGGCGCGTGCTCTAGGCCGCCCTACTCGGACACCCGCGCCAGCCACCCCGCCAGCTCAGCCTCGGACACCTGCCCCGCAGCCAAGCCGACGAACGCCTGACGCGCCTCCAGCTCGGTAGCGGTCACGCGCCAGCCATTGACCTCCAGCAACCCAAACGCGGCGATCATCGCGATGCGTTCGTTACCGTCGTTGAACGGCCGATTCGTCGCCAACCCATGCGCCAGCGCGGCGGCCAGCTCCGTGATCGGTGCGTCGGGCCGTTGCGCGGCACGATTGACGCAGCGGAGCATGGCGGAATCGAACAGACCCGTATCGCGCATTCCGTCCACGCCGCCGTGCACGGCCAGCGATTCGCGGTGCAGCGCGATCACGGCGTCGCGGGACAGGAACCGGATCGGCGCAGTCATTCCGCCAGCTTCCGGAGGGCGCTGCGGTACCGATGCATGACCTCACGGCCGGCCGTCAGCTGCTCGTCCAGCGCGGGGTCGTACGGCGAGAGTTCGATGCCGCGCGGCGTCACCAGCACGTGCAGTTGGTCGCCCTTGCGAACCCGCATCTGCGCGACCAGTTCCTTGGGCAGGATCACTCCGAGCGAGTTGCCGATGGCGGTGACCTTGAGCGGGGACATGGAGGTAATCTAACATCTGTAAAACCTGCACAAACCATCCTTGATCTGGTCCGATCACCCCTCCCCACGTCCCCCAATACACCCCATCCTTGCCCCCCGCGATTCCGGGGTTACCCTCCGGCCACACCCCACCACCCCGTGCGCACACGGGACCCTTCCAAGGCAGCCGTTCCCCATGGATCCCGCCCCCGCCCTCCCCCCGCACGACCCCACCCGCCGCGCCTTCCTGCAAACGTCCGCCATGCTGGGCGCCGCGGCCGCGTGGCTGCCCGTGTTCCGCGTGGTGCCCGGTGAGTCAACCGCCCACGCCGGCGGCGGCGGTCCCGGCTGCCCCGAGCCGCCGAACTTCCCGGCAGGCATCCAGGCCTTCAAGCAGGCGTATCGCAACTGGTCCGGCGAGATCCAGATCGACGCCATCTGGACCGCGACGGCCGCCACGCCGCAGGACGTCGTCACGCTGGCCAACTGGGCGCACGCCAACAACTGGCGCATCCGCGCGCGCGGCATGGCGCACGGCTGGTCGCCGATCGGCGTCGACCCCGACGCCACGTGCGACACGCCGATGCTGCTGGTCGACACCACCGCGCACCTGACTGCGGTCTCGGTGGACACCGCCGCGTCGCCGCCCACGGTCACGGCGCAGACGGGCATCGACCTGCTCTCGCTGCACACGGCGCTGCAGGCCGCGGGCCTCGGCCTGACCAACTGCCCCGCACCGGGCGCGCTCAGCCTGGGCGGCGCGCTCACCGTCAACGGCCACGGCACGTCGGTGCCCGCCGCCGGCGAACAGCTGCTGCCCGGGCACACGTTCGGCAGCATGTCGAACCTGCTGCGCTCGGTCACCGCGGTGGTGTGGGACGCCACGCAGCAGGCCTACGTGCTGCGCACGTTCCAGCGCTCGGACCCCGAGATGGGCGCGCTGTGCGTGCACCTGGGCCGTGCGTTCCTGGTCGAGGTCACGCTGCAGGTGGGCGCGAATTCCCGCCTGCGCTGCGAGAGCTACCGCAGCGTGTCGGCCGCCGACCTCTTCGCCGCGCCCGGCTCGGGCTCCAACGGCAGGACCTTCTCCGACTTCTTGGACCAGAGCGGCCGCGTCGAGACCATCCAGTACCCGTTCACCGACAACCCGTGGCTCAAGGTGTGGACCGTCACGCCCGAGGAGCCGCTGCTTTCCCGCGAGGTCAGCGAGCCCTACAACTACCCGTTCAGCGACAACATCCCGGTGCAGGTGTCGGACATCCTGCAGCAGATCGTCAACGGCAACGTCGGGCTGGCGCCCGCATTCGGCGCGACGATGGCACTGATCACCGACGGCGGCCTGACGGCGACGCTCGCATGGGACCTGTGGGGTTGGTCGAAGGACGTGCAGCTCTACATCAAGCCGACCACGCTGCGCGTCGCCGAGTGTGGCTTCGCGGTCAGCTGCAGCCGCGCAGACCTCCAGCGCGTGCTCAGCGAATTCCACCAGCAGTACCTGGCGATGCAGCAGGCGTACCGCGACCGCGGCGAGTACCCGGCGAACTGCCCCGTCGAGATCCGCGTCACCGGCATGGATCGCCCCGAGGATTGCCTGGTCCCCGGCGCACGCGTGCCGCTGCTTTCGGCCTCACGCCCGTGGCCGACCCACCCCGAGTGGGACTGCGTGATCTTCTTCAACATCCTTTCGGTGCCCGGCACCCCCGTTGCGCCGCGCTACTACGCCGAGCTCGAGGAGTGGTTCTACGCCAACTACGCCAGCTACGCAGGCGTGCGCGTCGAGTGGTCAAAGGGCTGGGCCTACACCGACGCCGGCGCGTACACCAACGAGCAGACGCTCGGCACGCGCATCCCCGCATCGTTCACGCAGGGCATGCCGGCCGACGCCGACTTCCGCGCGGCGGTGGACATGCTGGACCGCATGGACCCGCACCGCGTGTTCAGCACGAAGTTCCTGGATCGGCTGATGCCACGGAGCGCGGACCTGAATGCGGATGGCACCGTGAATGGTGCCGACCTGGCGGATCTGCTGGCGGGGTGGGGGCCGAAGACGGCCACCAACGCGTCCGCGGACCTGAATGCGGATGGCGTGGTGGATGGGTTCGACCTGGCGCGCCTGCTGGCGAGGTGGGGGACGAAGGGGTGAGGTGAGAGGCGGGGCTAGCGCCCAGCTGGCACTCCCACGCGATAAATCTGCCCTCAAACGAAAACCGCCCGCCCCTCACAGGGCGGGCGGCTTCACATTCATCTCCTGAAATCAGGGACAGGCGTTCCTGTCACCCATTTCAGTAATCGTCACCGTGGTCGTGCCCGCCACCTGCGGGCTTCTTCTTCTCCTTCACGTCCACGATCGCGCACTCGGTGGTGAGCAGCAGGCTGGCGATGCTCGCGGCGTTCTGCAGGGCCACGCGCTCCACCTTGGTCGGCACGATGATGCCGGCCTTCACCAGGTCCTCGTACTCGCCGGTGGCGGCGTTGAAGCCGAAGCTGGTGTCGGTGCTGTCCTCCACCTTCTGCGCGACCAGGCTGCCGTCGAGGCCGCCGTTGCTGGCGATCTGCTTCACCGGCGCGGTGAGGGCGCGCAGGATGATGTCCACGCCGACCTTCTCGTCGCCCTCGAGCTCCTTCTTGAGCTTCTCGAGCGCCTTGCGGGCGCGCAGGACCGCCACGCCGCCGCCGGGCAGGATGCCCTCCTCGACGGCCGCGCGGCACGCGTGCAGCGCGTCCTCGACGCGGGCCTTCTTCTCCTTCATCTCCACCTCGGTCGCGGCGCCGACGTTGATCTGCGCCACGCCGCCGGCCAGCTTGGCCAGGCGCTCCTGGAGCTTCTCGCGGTCGTAGTCGCTGGTCGTGCCCTCGATCTGGGCCTTGATCTGCTCGATGCGGCCCTGGATGTCCTTGGTCTTGCCGCCGCCCTCCACGATGGTCGTGAAGTCCTTGGTGACCGTCAGCTTCTTGGCCTTGCCCAGCTGCTTCAGCTCGACCGTCTCCAGGTTGACGCCCAGCTCCTCCATGAGGGCCTCGCCGCCGGTCAGGACGGCGATGTCCTCCAGCATGGCCTTGCGGCGGTCACCGAAGCCCGGCGCCTTGACGGCGCAGACCTTCAGCACGCCACGCAGCTTGTTCACCACCAGCATGGCCAGGGCCTCGCCGTCCACGTCCTCGGCGACGATCAGGATCGGCTTGCCGCTCTCGGCAACCTTGCCCAGGATGGGCAGAAGGTCCTTGGCGCTGGAGAGCTTCTTCTCGTAGATCAGGACGAAGGCGTCCTCCAGCGTGCACTCCATGCTGGCCACGTCGGTGACGAAGTGCGGGCTCAGGTAGCCCTTGTCGAACTGCATGCCTTCCAGCAGCTCGACCTCGGTCACCAGGCTCTTGCCTTCCTCGACGGTGATCACGCCGTCCTTGCCGACCTTGTCCATCGCCTCGGCGATGATGCCGCCGATCTGCTTGTCCTGGTTGGCGCTGCAGCTGCCCACCTGGGCGATCTCGGTGCTGCTCTTGACGGGCTTCGAGAGCTTGCGCAGCGCCTCGACGACCGTCTCGACGGCCTTGTCGATGCCGCGCTTCACCGACGTTGGGTTGGCGCCGGCGGTGATGTTCTTCAGGCCCTCGCTGTAGATGGCCTCGGCGTACACGGTGGCGGTGGTGGTGCCGTCGCCGGCGTCCTTCGACGCCTTGCTGGCCACTTCCTTCACCATCTGCGCGCCCATGTTCTCGTACGGGCACTCCAGCTCGATCTCCTTGGCCACCGTCACGCCGTCCTTGGTGACGGTCGGGGCGCCGAAGGACTTCTCCAGGACGACCACTCGGCCGGACGGGCCCAGGGTGACCTTGACGGCCTTCGCCAGCTTCTGGACGCCGCGGAGGATGCGCTCGCGGGCGTCGACGTCGTATGCGATCTGCTTTGCTGCCATTGGTGCTGTTTCCTTTCGGGGTGTGTGCGGGTCAGCGGGGATGCTGCGCGGCGGGGCTCACTCGATGATGCCGAGGATCTCTTCCTCGGTCATGATCAGGAACGCGTCGCCGTCGATCTTCACCTCGGTGCCCGAGTAGCTGCTGAAGATCACGGTGTCGCCCTTCTTGACGCTGAAGGGCATGTACTGGCCGTTCTCCTTGTTCAGGATGCCGGCGCCGACGGCCACGACCTTGCCCTGCTTGGGCTTGTCCTTGGCGCTCTCGGGCAGGAAGATGCCGGAGTCGGTCTTGGTGGCGGCCTCGTCGCGCTTGACGAGGATCTTGTCTCCGAGGGGGCGAACCTTCATTGCTTCATGTCTCCTTTGTTGGAAGCGGTGTCAGGTGGATGGGAACGACGCGCCGCCGAGCTGGTCGGCCCGGTAGTGGCGCTCGATGATGCGCTGCATGATCCGCAGCATGGTCTCGGGGTTGCAGGGTCGGTCGACGACGCTGAAGATGCCGTCCTGCAGCGCGTCGGAGAGGCTGCGCGCGCTCTCGCGGCGCACCGGCTGCGGCGGGCGCACCACCACGGTGGGCGGCGGCGCGTCCAGGCGGCGCAGCAGCTGGATGACGCGCGTGCCGGCGGGCTCGGTGCCCAGCGTGGTGGCGTCCATGGGCAGCGCCAGGTCGACGATGGCGATGTGCACCGGGCAGGTGCGGATGACGTTGGTGGCCTCGACGCCGGACGCAGCGCGGATGATGCGCACGCCCAGCGGCTCCAGGATGCGCGGGACGGCGACGGTCCAGGGGTCCTCGCGCCAGCCGCCGGTGGTCAGCAGCAGGTTCAGCCGCGGCGCGCGGGCGGCGGTGCCGCCGTTCGCGGTGAAGTCGGCCGAGAGGCAATGGAGCGTGCGGAAGCGCATGGGCGGAGTGGTGGAGGCCATGAAGGATGCAAGGGGCGTGCCAAGCGGGTGGCTGGGGCTGGGGTGTTGTGTGGCCAATAATCCACGCACGGAAGGTCCGCTGGCCCCGAGGGGGGCCCCCGGCCGATGACACTCCGGCCCCGCGGGCGGCCCGCCCGCTGCCATTCCGGCAGCAGGGTTCCCGGGGCGTCCGCATCCATCCACCCCGCTACCTTCTGACCCCTATGCACCACGGCACGCCCGTCGCCACCATCCGCCGCACGCCCGACCAGTGGGCCGACCGCCAGGCCATCGTCCAGGGCTGGGTCCGCACCCGCCGCGACTCGAAGGCCGGCGTCAGCTTCGTCAATGTCAGCGACGGCAGCTGCTTCGACGCGCTGCAGCTGGTCGTGCCGAACACGCTGCCGAACTACCAGTCCGAGGTGCTGCGCCTGACCGCCGGCTGCAGCATCGAGGCCGAGGGCCGCCTGGTGCCGGTGCAGGGCAAGGACGGCATGCTGGAGATGCAGGTCGAGCGCCTGAAGGTGCACGGCTTCGTCGACGACCCCGACACGTACCCGATCCAGCCCAAGGCGCACACGATGGAGTTCCTGCGCGAGCAGGCGCACCTGCGCAGCCGCACGAACACGTTCGGCGCGCTGGGCCGCATGCGCCACACGATGGCGCAGGCCGTGCACCGCTGGTTCAGCGACAACGGTTTCTTCTGGATCCACACGCCGATCATCACCGCCAGCGACTGCGAGGGCGCCGGCGAGATGTTCCGCGTCAGCACGCTGGACCTGGCCAACCTGCCGCGCACGCCGGACGGCAAGGTCGACTTCAGCCAGGACTTCTTCGGCAAGGAGGCGCACCTGACGGTCAGCGGCCAGCTGAACGTGGAATGCTGGTGCCTGGCGCTGAGCAAGGTCTACACCTTCGGGCCCACGTTCCGCGCCGAGAACTCGAACACCAGCCGCCACCTGGCCGAGTTCTGGATGATCGAGCCCGAGATGGCGTTCGCCGACCTGAAGATGGACGCCGACTGCGCCGAGGGCCTGCTGAAGGCGATCTTCACCGCGGTGCTGAACGAGCGCCAGGACGACATGAAGTTCTTCGTCGAGCGCGTGGACAAGGACGCGATCGCGCGCCTGGAGAAGTTCTGCAGCGCGTCGTTCGAGCGCGTCGACTACACCGAGGCGATCAAGCAGCTGGAGAAGGCCGCGGCCGGCGGGCACAAGTTCGACTACGCCCCGAAGTGGGGCATCGACATGCAGAGCGAGCACGAGCGCTACCTGACCGAGCAGGTCTTCGGCCGCCCGGTGGTGGTGATGAACTACCCGAAGGACATCAAGGCCTTCTACATGCGCATGAACGACGACGGGAAGACCGTCGCCGCGATGGACATCCTGGCGCCGGGGATCGGCGAGATCGTCGGCGGCAGCCAGCGCGAGGAGCGCCTGGACGTGCTGGACGCGCGCATCCGCGAGATGCACCTGGACCCCGCGGCGTACTGGTGGTACCGCGACCTGCGCCGCTACGGCACGGTGCCGCACGCCGGCTTCGGCCTGGGCTTCGAGCGCACGATCGCCTACGCGACGGGCCTTGGCAACGTGCGCGACTGCATCCCGTTCCCGCGCACCCCGAAGAACTGCGCGTTCTGAGGATGGGCGCGGGGGCTACGCTGAACGGATGCCCTCGCTCGACACGTCCGACTACCGCGTCAAGCCCGGCCGCACCGTCACGCTGAAGGACTGGGACGCCGACGACGACGGCGGGCTGAAGAAGCCCGACGGCGAGGCCCGCCTGGAGACGAACCTGGCCGAGATCGACGCGCTGCAGATGAAGTTCTGGGCGAACAAGAAGCAGTCGCTCCTGATCGTGCTGCAGGGCATCGACACCGCCGGCAAGGACGGCGTGATCCGCAAGGTGATGACCGGCCTGAACCCGCAGGGCGTCACGGTGCATTCGTTCAAGAAGCCCACGGACGCCGAGCTCTCGCACGACTACCTGTGGCGCGTGCACAGCCGCTGCCCCGGCAAGGGCGAGGTGGCGATCTTCAACCGCAGCCACTACGAGGACATCATCGTCGGCCGCGTCCACGGCTTCCTGAAGCCCAAGGAGATCGAGCGCCGCCAGCGGCAGATCAACGACTTCGAGCGCATGCTCACCGAGGAGGGCACGATCGTCCTGAAGTTCTTCCTGGCGATCACCAAGGAGGCGCAGCTGGAGCGCCTGCACGCGCGCCTGGCCGACCCGGCCAAGCAGTGGAAGTTCTCGGTGAACGACATCCGCGAGCGCGGCCGGTGGGACGACTACGTGGGCACGTTCGAGGACATGCTGTCGAACACCAGCACCGACCACGCCCCGTGGCACGTCGTCCCCAGCAACCGCAAGTGGTTCCGCAACCTGCTGATCAGCGAGGTCCTGCGCTCCACGCTTGACGACCTGAAGCTTGACTGGCCGAAGCCGGACGAGGACCTGTCGGCGATCGAGTTGAAGTGACGCGCCGCCGCCGTCACTCCGTCCACCGCACGTCCACCACCACGTCGCGGCCGAGCTTCAGGTCGCTGCGCAACCAGTCGGCGAAGCGCTGCTCGAAGAACTCGCGGCCGGCGGACTCGGCGCGGGCGCGCACCTTCGGGTCGGCCACGGCTTCCAGCAGGCGGGGGCGCAGCTCGCGGGTCAGGCGGTCGCGGTTGTCCATGCCGAACCAGCTGCGCGCATACAGCAATCCGGTGTTGCGCTCCGTGAATTCCAGCGATTCCGGCGCGATCACCAGCATGTCCACGTCCACGCGCGGCCGCGGCGCGATCACCACGATCCGCGCCGGCTCACCGCCGGTTCCCGGGATGAACACCACGTCGCGGTCGGTCATCCGATCGATCGGCACCGTGAACTGCACGCGGCAGTTGCGCGCCAGCAGGTGGCTGTACGTGTCGCCGAACCAGCCGTCGTAGTTCAGGTCCGCGCCCACGTCCGCCAGGTGCGTGTAGACGACCAGCTTGGGCGTCGTGTCCTCGCCGCGCAGGATGGCCACCGGGTTGACCGTCACGCTGGGGCGCAGCACGTCGCGAAGCGTCTGCGCCACGTCGCGCGCCGCGCTGCCCGCACTGTCGACCACCGCCAGCGGCGTGCACCGGCGCAGCAGGTCGAACGCGAAGAACGCGATCGCCACCACGCCCACCACCGTGACGCCCCACGCCGTCGCCGCGGGCCAGCCGCGCCGCGGCTGCGGTGCGTCGCCGGTCACGGCGCGTTCCCCGGCGCCGGGGCCGGCGGTTCGCGCGCGGGATCCATCGCCTGCGAAACCCACTCGATCAGCGCCATGCGACGGTCGTTGTCCGCCTCGCGCGCGATCCAGTCGTTGATCTCGCCGGCCAGGCGCTTCGCCTCGGCCGCGGCCGCAGGGTCGGCGGGCTTGCCTTCATCCGACGCCGCCGCGATGGCGTCGCGGTTCAGCATCGCCTTGCTCACCAGGTCGACCAGCTCTGGTGACGCATGCGCCGGCGGCGGCGGAAGCGGCCGCGCAGGCGGCACCTTCGCGGCGACATCCGCACCACTGCCCGCGCCCGCAGGCGCCGCCCCTGGAACCGCGCCTGCACCCGCCGGCGCCGCTCCCGACTTCGCGCCCGCAGCGGCCCCCCCCCCATCCCCCGCACC
>JBIKJV010000051.1:0-15291 GCA_044360755.1 Phycisphaerales bacterium | reverse complement strand
GAGGAATACGGCAGCCACGACAAGACCTTCGAGATCAAGGCACCCGGCACCGTGCGCGTGGTGGACGCCGCCGGCACCGTGCTGCTGCAGCACGCGGTCGAGGCAGGCGACATCTGGCGCGCCTGCCGCGTGAAGGACGCGGCGATCAAGGACTGGGTGAAGCTGGCCGTCACGCGCGCGCGCGTCTCCAACACGCCGGCCGTCTTCTGGCTTGACGCCCAGCGCCCGCACGACGCCGAGCTCCTGAAGAAGGTGCACGCCTACCTGGCCACGCACGACACCACGGGCCTGGACATCCGCGTCCTGGAGCCCGCCGCGGCGTGCCGCCACAGCCTGGAGCGCATGAAGCAGGGGCTGGACACCATCTCGGTGACCGGCAACGTGCTGCGCGACTACCTGACCGACCTCTTCCCGATCCTGGAGCTGGGCACCAGCGCCAAGATGCTCTCGATCGTCCCACTGATGAACGGCGGCGGCCTGTTCGAGACGGGCGCGGGCGGCTCGGCGCCCAAGCACGTGCAGCAGTTCGTGGCGGAGAACAGCCTGCGCTGGGATTCGCTGGGCGAATTCATGGCCCTGGCCGCCAGCTTCGATCACCTGGCGCAGCGGACGGGCAACGCCAAGGCCGCCGTGTTGGCCGAGACGCTGGACGCCGCCACGGGCGAGTACCTGCGCAACAACAAGGGCCCGGCCCGCAAGGTGGGCGACCTGGACAACCGCGGCAGCCACTTCTACCTGGCGCTTTACTGGGCGCAGGCGCTGGCCGCGCAGAAGAAGGACGCCGCGCTGGCCGCGCACTTCGCGCCCATCGCCGCGGACCTGACCGCCAACGAGCAGAAGATCGTTGCCGAACTGAACGGCGCCCAGGGCAAGCCGGTCGACATCGGCGGCTACTACCGCCCGGACGCGCGCAAGGCGTCCGTCGCGCTGCGGCCCAGCCCGACGCTGAACGCGATCATCGGGCAGGACGTAGCCGCGGCAGTGTGATCGCTCCATGCGCCCAGCCCGCATCGCCGCGTTCCTCCTCGCGCTGTTCGCCGCCGCGCCCGCGCTCGCGGACCGCGCGGTTCGTCCGCTCAACGACGGCTGGCAGTTCTTCCGCGCCGACATCGTGCGGTTCGACGAGTCGACCAACTGGACCCCGGTCACGCTGCCGCACACCTGGAACGCCACCGACGCCGAGACCGGCAGCGGCTGGTACGCGGGGATCGGCTGGTACCAGAAGGACCTTGGGACGATGGACGATGCCAAGGGCCGGCGCGTGGTGCTGCGCTTCGAGGGCGCGGGCAGCATCGCCGAGGTGTTCGTCAACGGCACCCGCGTCGGCGAGCACCGCGGGTCCTACGGCGCGTTCGCGTTCGACGTGACCGACTCGATCGCGGTGGGAAAGCCGAACGTCCTCCGCGTCAAGGTCGACAACCGGGCGCGCCCGGACGTCATCCCGGTCAATGACTACCTGTTCACGATCTTCGGCGGGATCTACCGCCCGGCCACGCTGATCCTGCAGGACCCGGTGCACGTCACGGCCTGCGACCACGCGTCGAGTGGCGTCGTGCTGGAGCAGACCGCGCTGGACGACGCGCACGGCCGCGTCGACGTCACTGCCCGGCTGCGGAACGCCGAGCCGCGCGCGACGGACGTCGAGCTGCGGGTGAACGTGCTGGACGCCGCGGGCGTGGTGGTCGCGTCCGGGGTCCGCACGATCACGCTGCCGCCCGGGCCGGTGCGCGCCGAGACGCTGGCGGTCGACGTCCCTGCGCCGCACCGGTGGCATGGCCGGCGCGACCCGTACCTCTACCGTTTCGCCATCGAGCTCCGCCGCAAGGGCGAGCTGCTGGACTCGGTCACCGAGCGGTGGGGCTTCCGCACGTACGGATTCGACGCGCGCCGCGGGTTCATGCTGAACGGCGAGCCCTATGCACTGCACGGCGTCTGCCGCCACCAGGAGCGGCAGGGCAAGGGCAACGCGCTTTCCGAGGCCGACCACGCCGCCGACATGGACCTGGTGCGCGAGATCGGCGCCACCACGGTACGGTTCGCGCACTACCAGCAGTCGAACACGATGTACCGCCTGTGCGACGAGCTTGGCATCCTGGCGTGGGCCGAGATCCCGTTCGTCAACGCGGTCACCGGCGAAGAGGCCGCGAACGCCCGCGAGCAGCTGGTCGACCTGATCCGGCAGTCGCGCAACCATCCTTCGATCTTCGTCTGGGGCCTGCACAACGAGGTCTACGGGAAGAAGGAGACCGACGTCGCGCCGGCCCTGACGCGCGAACTGCACGAACTTGCGAAGCGCGAGGACCCCTGGCGGCCGACCATCGCGGTGACGGGCGCAGGCGATCCGGTGCAGACCGTCACCTACATCGCCGACCTGCAGGGCGTGAACCGCTACTACGGCTGGTACGGCGGCAAGGACCCCGCCAAGCTCGAGGAGTGGATCGTGCGCATGGGGAAGGAGCGCCCCGACAACCGCATCTCGCTCAGCGAATACGGCGCCGAGGGGAACGTCGAGCAGCAGGTGGATGCGATCCCTGACCCATTCCCCGACCCCGTGAAGGGCCAGTTCTACCCCGAAATCGTGCAGACCCGCCTGCACGAGGTGCAGTGGGCCATCCTGGAGCGCCATCCCGAGATCTGGGGCACGTACGTCTGGAACCTGTGCGACTTCACGGTACCGCTCTGGAACCGCGGCGGCGTGCCCGGTCGCAACATGAAGGGGCTGGTCACGTACGACCGCGCGGTGAAGAAGGACGCCTTCCACTGGTACCGCGTGAACTGGAACACGGCACCCGCGGTGCACGTGGCCGACCTGCGGATCCCGCGCCGTGCCGGCAAGGCGTTCGACCTGCCCGTGTACGCGAACCGGCCCGACGTCGAGCTCCGCATCGACGGCACGCTGCTGCCCGCGTTGGCGCGCGGCGTGAACGACCGCCACTTCTGGGCGCGCGGCATCGTGCTGTCGAAGGGCACGCACCGCGTCGAGGCGCGCCTGCCCGTCCCTGACCGCGAACCCGCCGTGACCGCGGCGGGCGAGATCACCGTGGGCGACTGACGTGCGTCAGGCGATCGCGATCGTCGCCTTCTGCACCGCGGCCGCGGTTGCGTACGGCCTGGTCCACGACCAGGTGACGGTGCGGCTTTCGCTGGAGTACTTCACCGTGCTCCATCCGCGCGTGGTCGCAACCGATTCGCCCACCGTGCTGGCGTTGGTCTGGGGCGTGATCGCGTCGTGGTGGATGGGTGCGGGCCTCGGCATCATGCTGGCCGCCTGCTGCCGCAGCGGCCCCGGCGCGAAGCTGGGCGTGCGGGACCTGCGCCTTCCGGTGCTCCTCGTGCTCGGCGTGATGGCGGTGGGCGCGGTGGCGGCCGGCTGGGCGGGTTGGTGGCTGGCCGCAAGCGGCCGGATGCCCGCCAGCTACCCCAGCGTCCCGCCCGAGCACCAGGTCGGCACCGCGGCCGCGGCGTTCGCACACATCGCGGCCGAATCGCTGGGCGTGACGGGTGGTCTGCTGCTGTGCCTCTGGGCGGTCGTTCGCCGGATGCGGCTGGATGCCGTCGCCGCCGCGCGCCCTTAGGCCACCGCCGCCAGCTCTGGAACGACCGTCGCCTCGGGGATCGGCTCGCCATGCTCGAAGGACGTGACGTTCCGAATCGTCGCCTCGGCGATGCCGCGCAGCGCCTCGTGCGTCAGGAAACCCTGGTGCGCGGTCACCAGCACGTTCGGGAAGGCCAGCAGGCGCGCGAACACGTCGTCGGCCACGATGCCGTCGGAAAGGTCGCGGAAGAAGAGCGGCGCCTCGCCTTCGTAGACGTCGATCCCGAGCGCACCCAGGTGGCCCTTCTTCAGGGATTCGATTGCCGCGCGCGTGTCCAGCACGGCGCCGCGGCTGGTGTTGACCAGGATCGCCCCGTGCCGCATGCGGGCCAGGGCGGCGCCGTCGATCAGGTGCCGCGTGTCGTGCGTGAGCGGGCAGTGCAGCGTGACCGCGTCGCAGCGGTCCAGCAGCTCGACCAGCGGCACGTAGCGCACGCCGATGCCGCGGCATTCGGCCAGTGGCACGGGATCCGTCGCCAGCACGTGGCAGCCGAAGCCGCGCAGGATGCGCGCCATGCACGTCCCGATGCGCCCCGTGCCGACGACGCCGACCGACTTCCCGTGCAGGTCCGTCCCGACCAGCCCGTCCAGCGTGAAGTCCTGCCGATGGATGCGCGCGGCGGCCCGCACAAGCCGGCGGTTCAGGGCCATGAGGAGCGCCATCGCGTGCTCTGCCACCGCGTGCGGCGAGTACGCGGGCGCCCGCATGACCGTGATGCCCAGCCGTGCCGCGGCGCCGGCGTCCACGTGGTCCCGACCCGTGCAACGCAGCGCCACCAGCCGCACGCCCGCCACGCGCAGCGAGGCCAGCGTCGCGGCGTCCAGCCGGTCGTTGACGAACGCGCACACGGCCTCGGACCCGCGGGCGAGCAGGGCGGTCCGCTCGTCCAGCGACTCGGTGCGGAAGTCAAGCTGATGGCCCGCGCCGGCGTTCGCCGCCTCGAGCGCGTGCCGGTCGTAGCTGCGCGTGCTGTAGACGGTGATCCTCATCCCGGTGCGCTCCCCGGCACCTCGACCGGCGGCACGGGAATCGCCGCCAGCCGACGCGCCACCGCGGGCAGCGAATCGGCGTTCAGCGACATCGAGTCGATCCCGATGCGCGCCAGCCATTCCGCGAAGTCCGGGTAGTTGCTCGGTGCCTCGCCACAGATGCCGATCTTCCGGCCGTTGGCGTGCGCGGCGTGCACGGCCCACTCGATCACGCGCCGGACGCCCGGGTCGCGCTCGTCGAACATCGGCGCCAGGATGTCGGAATCGCGGTCGATGCCGAGCGTCAGCATCGCCAGGTCGTTCGACCCGATCGAGAACCCGTCGAACAGCGCCGCGAAATCGCCGGCCAGGACGACGTTGTTGGGGATCTCGCACATCACCCAGACCTGCAGGCCGTCCTCGCCGCGGCGCAGGCCGTGCAGCGCCATCTCGTCCAGGACCAGCTTCGCCTCGCCCAGCGTGCGGCAGAACGGCACCATCGCGGCCAGGTTCGTCAGCCCCATCTCGCGCCGGACGCGCCGGATCGCGGCGCATTCCAGCGCGAACCCGTCCCGGTAGCGGTCGTCGTGGTAGCGCGACGCGCCGCGGAAGCCGATCATCGGGTTGTCCTCATGCGGTTCGAAGGGCGCGCCGCCGAGGAGCCCCGCGTACTCGTTGGTCTTGAAGTCGCTGAAGCGCACGATCACCGGCCGCGGGTGGAATGCTGCGGCGATCTGGCCGATGCCCTCGGCCAGGCGGTCGACGAAGAATCCGGCGGGCGTGGCGTGGCCCGCGGTGCGGCGCACGATCTCCGCACGCACCGCTGGGTCGGTGACGCGTTCGGGGTGCGCCAGCGCCATCGGGTGGATGCCGATGCGGTTCGAGACCAGGAACTCGATGCGCAGCAGGCCGACGCCCGCGCAGGGCAGCTGGCAGAGCCGGAACGAGTGCGAGGGGTCCGCCACGTTCAGCATCAGCGGCACCCGGGTTCGCGGCATCGTGCGCGGGTCCAGCTCCTGGCGCGTGAACGGCACGCGCCCGTCGTAGACCGCGCCCACCTCGCCGCCCGCGCACGAAACCGTCACGTCGCGCCCGTCACGCAGCGTGGCAGTGGCGTTGCCGGTGCCCACCACGCATGGCAGGCCCAGTTCGCGCGAGACGATCGCGGCGTGGCACGTCCGTCCGCCGTGGTCGGTGACCACGCCCGCGGCGCGCCGGAGCACCGGCTCCCAGTCGGGGTCGGTCATCTGCGCCACCAGCACCTCTCCGTCCCGGAACGTGGGCAGGTCCTCCTTGGTGCGGATCACGCGCACCGGCCCGGCGCCGATCCGGGCGCCGACGCTCTTGCCCGTCACCAAGGCGCGTGGCGACCCCTGCAGGCGGAACGACTCCAGCACCGGGCCACGGCGCGAGTGCACCGTCTCGGGCCGCGCCTGCAGCACGAAGAGTTCGCCGGTGCGCCCATCCTTCGCCCACTCCAGGTCGGCCGCCGGGGCCTGCCCGGGCCGCACCCCGTGCAGGGTGGCCATGTGCTCCTCGACCAGCATGCCCCAGCGCGCCAGCTGCAGGACCTCGTCGTCGCTCAGCACCATGCGCTCGCGGTCGCCCTCCGGGACGGGCACCTCCAGCAGGCGGCCCGCAACGTCCGATGGCTGCGGCGCATAGACCAGCTTGACCAGCTTGCGGCCCACCGAACGGCGCACGATGGATCGATGCCCCGTCTTCGCCGTCGACTTGTGGACGCACCATTCGTCGGGGCTCACGCGGCCCTGCACGACCGTCTCGCCCAGGCCCCACGACCCGTCGATCAGCACCACGCCGCGGAAGCCCGATTCCGTGTCCAGCGTGAACAGCGTGCCCGCGCAGCCCAGGTCGCTGCGGACCATCTGCTGCACGCCCACCGAGAGCGCGACGTCCTCGTGACGGATGCCGCGCTCGGCGCGATACGCGATCGCCCGGTTGGTGAAGAGCGACCCCATGCAGCGGCGGACGGCGGTGTCCAGCGCGTCGGGGCCGCAGACGTGCAGATACGTCTCGTGCTGCCCCGCGAAGCTGGCCGAGGGCAGGTCCTCGGCGGTGGCGCTCGACCGCACGGCGACGTCCAGCCACACGGGCACGGTGCCCGCGACCTCGCGCGCGCAGCGCACGGTCAGGTCGTGGTAGGCATCGGTGATGGCCTTGTGCAGCGCCGGCGGCAGCGGCGCGGACGCGATGCGCGCACGGATCTCGGCGCCCGCCGTGGCCAGTGCGGCCGTGTCGCGGACATCGACGCCCTCCAACCGACGCCCGGGCCAACCGGCCAGGCCGGCCTCGCGCAGGTGCAGCCGGAAGGCCTCGGCGGTGACCGCGAAGCCATCCGGCACGCGCACCCCGGCGTGGCGCAGCGACCGGATCAGTTCGCCCAGCGACGCGTTCTTGCCTCCCACGCTGGGCACGTCGTTGGCCGTGACCGCCGAGAGCGGGAGCACCAACGGCGCCTCGGCCCCCGGGCGGGCCGCCTTCGAAGCGGGAAGGCGTGCGGTCGACAAGGCGCGTTGGCCGGGATCCGTATGCGTGGGCATGGCGACCGAATGGTCGTTCCTGGGGCAGGGGGCCGCCATGGGGAAGGTTCCGCGATGCGGGCCGCTCGGCTGCGTGGCCGCTGGCGGTGGGCCCGCGCACCCGCGTACCATTCCCTGAAGCGCCGTCACGGGCGGCGCACCCGCCTTGTACCCCTAGGACCACCATGCGCCTGACCGCCCGCCTTGCCTCGTCCGCCGTCGCGCTCGCCGCGTTCGTCGGCCTTGCCATGACCGCCGCCCCCGCCGCCGACTTCACCGGCGACCCGTACCCGCTGGGCACCTGCGCGGTCTCGGGCGAGAAGCTGGGCGCCGACGCCACCGTCGAGGTGATCGACGGCCGCCAGGTGAAGTTCTGCTGCCCGAAGTGCGCGGCTTCGTTCAAGAAGGACCCCGCCAAGTACACGCCCGCGGTCGATGAGGCCATCATCAAGGCGGCCGGCGCCTACCCGGTCAAGCACTGCCTGGTGATGAAGGACGAGGAGATCGAGGACGATGCGTCGACGTTCGTCTGGAACAACCGCGTCATCAAGGTCTGCTGCAAGAAGTGCATCGGCAAGATCAAGGCTGCGCCCGAGGGCTACATGAAGGCCTACGAGGCCGAGGTCGTCGCCACGCAGAAGCCCAAGTACGCCGCCACCACGTGCCCGATCAGCGGCAAGCCGCTCGGCGACGGCGCCCAGGACGTCGTGGTCAACGGCAAGCTGGTGCGCACCTGCTGCCCGGGCTGCGTCGGCGCCGTCAAGGCCGACCCGAAGGCCGCGTTCGCCAAGATCGAGGGCGGCGCCCCGGCCAAGAAGGACGACGCAAAGCCCTCGGACAAGGCCTCGGACAAGTCCGCCGGCGACAAGTGACGTCCGGCCCCAGCAGCTTGGCCCCCGCAACGAACCCGACCCGCGGCCTGGTGCCGCGGGTCGTTCGTTTGGGTCGGGACTGCCCGCGCCCGTCTCACCGACCCATCGCCGTGCGCAGTGCCTGCAGTTCGTCCGACGAGATGACGCCTTCGCGCCGGCACGAAGCGTGCAGGTGCATCGAGATTCGCATGAAGTCGCGCGCGTTGGCGGCGCGCACGCCGCCGCCGGGGACGATCTCGACCGGCACGCGGCCGATCGGCGCCGCGAACATCCGCGCGCGGGCCGTGTCGGCGGCCAAGGCGTCCAGGCGCTCGTCCAGCGTCCGCACGGACGCATCCCAGCCGTACACCCCGGCCGTCACGACGCGCACGAAGCCCAGTTCCGTGATGTCGCGCATGCCGCGCTCGCGGTCGGCCAGCAGGTCGAAGGTGCGCAGGAAGGCGACCTCCATGCCAAGGCGGCGCGCCTCCTGGCACAGGCGGATCGACGCGGTGCGGTCGACATGCCCGTCCGCGTCCAGCGCGCTGATCGCCACCGAGTCGGCGCCCGCCGCGGCCGCGGACTGGATGTCGCGCATGCACGCGTCCATGAAGGCGCCCGTGGCATGGAACGCGGCCGGCACCAGGTCGGCCACCGCCCCGCGGAACCGTGGCCGGATCATCGCCACCAGGTGCACGTCCGTGGCCGCGCGCAGGCGGCGCACCATGTCCCAGTCCGGGGACCATCCCTCGCTGGGCAGGTCGTCGCACAGCTCCAGCCGCGTCGCGAACGGGGCGGCGAGCAGGGCGGCTTCGAAGCTGTCGACCGGGACCTCGAGCGTGGGGGTGGGCATCGACGTGGAAGCGTAGTGCCGCACGCCCGCCGCGGCCGTCAGCAGTCGTTGTCCTTCGGCTGGTAGATGAACCGCGCGTCGCCGGCGGTCTTCAGGCCCTGCTGCACCTGCCAGATGTCCCACTCGCGCTCCAGGGCGCGGCGCTCCTCGGCCAAGCCGTCGGCCCGCGCCTGCAGGTCGACCAGCGTCGAAGCCGCGCGTGCCGAGCCGTCGTCCTTGAACTCGCCGATCCGCCGCGAGAGGTCCGCGGCATGCGTTGCCAGGATCGCGGACCGGGCCAGCATCGCCGACTTCTCCGAGGTGGCCACGAAGCTCTTGCCGACGTACTCGTCGACCAGCCGCGCCTGTGCGGCGGTGTCGCTGGCGGCCCACGCCAGGCGTTCGCGCTGCGCCTGCACGGTCGGCTGGGGGGCGGTGCACCCCGCGAAAGCCGGGGCGAGCATGAGAGCGATCGTCGATGTCTTGAGGAACCGTTGCATGGGGATCAGCCTATCGCGCGCTGCAGGCATGGCCGGGGTTCACGCTGCAGGATCGCGGAACCTTCCGTTCTGGCCACGCGCGCCTCCCGGCCTACGTTTCGCATGTTCGCTGTGACCACGCGGTCCTATGCAGGATCCGCGCGGTTCCCTAGCCACGCCACGGAGGATTCCATGCGATTCGAGATCATTGCTGCTGCCACGATCCCCTTCCTTGCCGCACCCGCCTGGGCCGGCGGCTACTACAACGCCGCACAGGGGCGGGGGGTGTCAATCGTCTCGGGCAGTGCCAACGGGGCGGCGCTCTCGACGCTCACCGATGGGACATTCCTTCCCGCAGGCACGCAGTGGCAGACCGGCACCGTGTGGTGGAGCGGCACCGGGTCGATGTTCGAGATCGGCCTTGGAGACGTGGTCACGGTCAGCGGTGCGATCGTGCAGGCCGACAACAACGACACGTACCGCATGTGGTACCGCGACATGGGCACGGGGCTCTTCCAGGAGCTGTGGACCATTGGGGCCGTGGGCGGCGCGGGCATGCGGACGCGGCCGAATGCGTCGAACGACGGCGAGATCTTCTTCTTCCCGGCCTCGGTCACGACCGATGCGATCCGCATCGCCGCGATCGGCGGGGATGGGGCGTACTCGCTTTCGGAGCTGCAGGTGTGGAGCACGATCCCCGCGCCCGGCGCCATGGGGCTGCTGTCGCTCGCCGGGCTGGTCCGTCGCCGGCGTCGAACGGCGTGATGGGCGTGGTGTTCAGCCCTCGACCACCAGCGAAATCAGGCTGCCGATCTTGCGATGCGCCTCGACCGGGTGGCGCAGCGGAAGTTCGGGGTGGACCTTGTAGCGGTTCCGCCGCCCGGAGCGCTCGCGTTCGATGTACGACCCCGCTTCGAGGTCCGCCACGATGCGCTGCACGGCCCGTTCCGTGATTCCGACATGCGTGGCGACGTCTCGGAGCCGGATCTCCGGCTCCTTCGCGAGGAGCAGCAGCACGTGCGCGTGGTTGCTGAGGAACGTCCAGCGCGCCTCCGTCTTGGAAGGACCGGGGTCAGTGCCGCCGCGCTTCTTCGGTGCCTTGGTTGCTGCTGGCTTCTTGGTTGGCTTCCGCACGTTCGAACCGCTCCCATCCTTCGCCCGGCACGTACAGCCTCAGTCCACTGCCGGCCGGGTCGAGCGCGAACAATCGTACCCAGCCGCAGTCGAGCAGGTCTCGGGTCTCCGGGCATGCGTCGAGGGCCCGGTCGATGACATCCGTCGTCGCCTCGATTACGGCCTGCAGTCGCAGCGGGTCGTGCACCAGTCGGCCGTCCTCGCCGGCCACCGACTGCAGCGGCAGGCCCGGACGGAGGTCGCCCCCGTTTCCGAGCACGACTCCCACCGATCCGATGCGGTTGTGGAGCAGCTTGTCTCCGGCGCCGAGCCGTACGTTGTCCACGCTCGAGGCGAGGTACTGGAGGTTGATCCAGGATGCGACCACGAGCGGGGCGCTCAGGATCAGGCGCAGCACCGAGCCATCGGTGTCCTGTGATGCGTCGTAGTCGTGCAGGAATGCCCTGCCTCCCAGGTCGATGCCACGGGTCCGTTCGCGCCGCGCCGCGATGAATGCCGCATTGCCGGCAAGCGCCCACTCCGGGCGGGTCTCGGACCAGTCCGTCGAGCGCCGGCGGAGCAGGGCTGCGAGCCCACCACGCTTCGCCCGACGCCCTTCGGCGATGCCAAGCCGTCCGGCGCGCTCGGCACGCGTCGCTTCCGATGCGGACGTCAGCCACTTCCCGAGCCGTTCCACGTCGCCGCGGTGCGACTCGGGGATCGACTCACGGTCGAGCAGCCGGATCTGGTCGGTCGAGGTGTCGTGGACCCCCGGCAGGAAGATCGTGTCCGAAGGGATCGCCTTGCCTCGCTTGGCCAGTTCCGCACGCACCTGGCTGTCGTTCAGCAGACGGGCCGCGAAGCGCGCGTTCAGTGCGCCGCCGTGACCGCCGCACGCCCCGCAATCGAGTCCGGCCGCGTGTGGGTTGTTCGCGCTGTGCCCCGCGTGGCCGCAGAGCAGCACCACACGCGCGAGCCTGGTCCCCAGCCCGGTGAAGCGCAGGATCGCCTCCGCGGCTCCTGCGCGCCATGCTCCGCCCGCGGCCTCCGCGGATTCGGCGGGCAGTTCGAAGGCGCCGTGTTCATCGTGATGCGCATGGCAGGGCATTGCCCCAGCCGCCTCGGCCGCCATCCGGAGCCCGAACGCCATCCCAAGCAGTTCGACCGCGGAGAATGCCGCACCCGGCGCGGCCAGCGCCCCGGTCATCGCGTGGCTGCCTCCGGCACCGCCGCGACCGGCAACTCGGACGGCGAGCCCCGGCTGCAGGAGCACCGGGCACCGTGCGCTCGTGTCGTCCGCGGCATGGGCCTGCAGGGCGACTCCGAAGAAGCCTGCGAATCCAAGCGTCTGGACGCTGGCGGACTGCGACTCCAGGTGCCGGCGCAGCACCTCGGAGCGGACGTCGATGCAGAACACCGCCTGCACCTCGGGACGGGTCGCGGTGGCATCCGCGCCGGGGACGTGGATCCCGCCGAGCGTGCGGCGCGCGAATCCATCTTCCAGCGCCTCCTGCAGCGTCAGGCGCACGCGGTCGTCCTCTCGTCGGTCGCGGGCCTGGTCGGCCATCCGGAGCGTCTGCGCGCGTCCCTCGCGCGGGGCGAGCGAGGCCACTCCCGCGTCCATGCAGATCAGCACCGCCAGCAGGTCGCGGACGGGGCGCACGTCACCCCGGTCGCGTTCCCATGCGGTTCGGCGGTACCAGGAGGCCCATCCGTGGAGCGTGCCGAGCAGCCGGTAGAGGTACTCCTCCCGCTCTGTTGCATCGATGCCAAGGATCTGCAGCATCGCCGCGATCGCCGCGTCCGCGTCCTGCGGCAGCTTGCTCGCGCCGAGTCGGAAGCCCCGGAGGCCAGCCACGTCGAGCGTGCGGTCGTGGCGCGCAGCGGCGCGCCAGCGCGCCCAGATGCCATCCGCGCCTGGCAGCCTCCACGTGCGCTCGTGATCTGCGGCGTGCACGGCGCACCACCGCGAGACGATGCGGGTGACCGCGGGCTGCCATGCGGTGCCGTGCCGCATGTCGTGCCATTCCGCGAAGGTCCGGACCGGGGTCCGCCACCGGACGGGTGCGGGGGCCATCCCGTCCAGGAACGCACGGATCCGAGCGGCATCGGTGCCCGTCCGCCTGGCGGCGCGTGCTAGGTCCTCGGCGTCGAAATCACCCGCGCGCCACCGCCGCGCGTAGGCGGCGAGCGATGGCAGGATCTCCGCGCCGATGCCGTCGGCGACGCTGCGGGCCGCCGCATCGATCGGGACCGACGCGAAACCGAGGAACGGGTTCACTGCGACGAACGAGCGCAGGTCCCACAGCGGCGGAATCAGTGCGCAGGCCCGGTTGACGTCCGCTCGGACTGCGTCGGCGACCTCGATGCGTTCCGGGATCTGGAGCAGGTCAGGCATGCGATTCCTTTGGGTGGGCAGAGCCCGCGTTCGGCCACGCGCTGGTCACCAGGCGGTCCGAGGCGGTTCCGAGGTAGAAGCCGTTGAGGGCGTGCACATGGAAGGCGAATCCAGCCGGATACCGGTCGAGCCCGGGCAGCGCCGCGTGCAGGACCGCAAGCGCGATCATCGTCGCGACGGGGAGGGCCGCGAGGGTCCACCCGAACGGCGTGCTCTCGAGCATGGGTGTCCCGATGGCGGGCGCGAGGAACGCACTCATTCCGATCCACGCAAGTGGGCCGACCACGGCAGCGATCGCCATGATGCCCAGGCACGACGCGCCGGCACGCACCGGCGACGCGCTCGGACGACCCAGCACCGCGACCCACGCCTGACCGACGGACAGCGCCAGCACCGCGGCCATGGCGCACTCACCGGGGCTGTGCAGGACATCGAGTCCGGTCCATGTGGCGACCAGCGCGATCACCGGGCATGCCGTGACCGAGCCGACCGCCAGGAGCGCGAGCGCCCGCCCGAAGCGGGGGGGTGCTGCCGGCGGCGGGGGCACGTCGCCGGCGCGCAGGAAGCTCCACGCCTTGTAGCAGCCGTGGCCGACCACGTGCAGCGCGGCGGCGGGGAATGCGCCGAGGCCGCACTGGACGGTCATGAACCCCATCTGGGCCACCGTTGACCACGCGAGCTCGCGCTTGACCTTCACCTGGGCCCACATCGCGGGCATGCCGATCGCGATGGTCAGCGTGCCCGCGACCACGAGCACCAGGCAGGCCGCCGGCACCTGCACGACCACCGGCGCGAAGCGCACCAGCAGCACCCCGCCGGCATTGACGACGCCGGCATGCATCATGGCGGAGACCGGGGTTGGGGCCTCCATGGTCTCCGGGAGCCAGGCATGGAACGGGACCTGCGCCGACTTGGCGACCGCCGCCAGCGCCACCAGCACGGCGACCGCGGTGAGGTGCGGGGCATCGCTGCCCGATGCGGCCGCGTTCAGCGCCGAGACGTCGAGCGTGTGCCACTCCTGCCACGCCACGATCGTGGCCGCGGCCATGAGTGCATCGCCGAACCTGGAGGCCAGGAACGAGGTGCGCGCCGGCAGCAGCGCCTGTGGTCGGTCCGCACGGATCGTCAGCAGTCCATGGAGCGCCAGGCCCTGCGCCAGCCACGCCCCCAGCATCAGCGGCAGGAAGTCCGCCATCGCCGCCACCCAGGCCGAGAAGGTCGTGGCGGCAAGGAGGCCCGCAAACCGGTCGCGACCTGGATCGCCAGCCAAGGCGCGAATCGCGTAGCGCACGGTGATGGCGCCGATCCCGGCCACCAGCAGTCCGAACGCGGCCGTCGCGCGGTCCAGCCGCAGGCCTGCCGCCTGGATCGGGGCGGGATCGACCGCCTTCCATGCGAGCGCTGCCATCGCAAGCAGCGCGAGGGCGTCCAGGAACGAGCGTGCCGGGGCCACCAGGCGGTCGCTGACGGACGGATTCAGGTAGTCTTTCATGGCGTGACTCGAAAAGCGCGACACAAACTTCGTGTAAAGGATAGCGGGCGTTTCGATGGTTGTCAACGCCCTGATCCCTGCCCGCCGGCGACGGGCCCGTACCGGGGCGCCGCCATCGCACTCGTGACCCTGCACCGCAAGGAACAGGTGCTGGGCCCCTTGGTGGAGCAGGGCTTGGGCGCCCGCCTCACCGTCGTCGGAGACGTGGACACGGACGCACTTGGAACCTTCACGCGCGACGTCCCCCGCCCGGGCACGCAGCTGGACGCCGCGCGGCGCAAGGCACAGCTCGCGATCGAGCGCACCGGGCTCCCGCTCGGGCTCGGCAGCGAGGGCTCCTTCGGGGCAGGGCCCCTCGGGTTCGGGTCGTGGAACCTGGAATTGGTGGTGCTGGTCGACGCGACGCGCGGCATCGAGGTCGTGGGCGCCGCACAGGGCCCCGGGCTGCACGCGTCCGCGCGTCTTGGCACCCGTACCGAGCTCGCAGAGTTCGCCACGCTGGCGAAGTTCCCCGAGCACGGGCTGGTCGTTCGGCCCGAGGACGAGGACGACCCGCGCCTGCGCAAGGGCATCCGCACGTGGCCTGAGCTCGAGGACGCGTTCGACTGGGCGCTCGGTTCGTCCGCGTCCGGGCACGTCTTCGTCGAGAGCGACCTGCGGGCGCACCAGCATCCGCGGCGCATGGCGATGATCGAGCGCGCCGGCCGGGACCTGGTCGAGCGCCTCGGCTCGCCCTGCAGCGCCTGCCAGGCGCCCGGCTTCGGTCTGGTCGGGATCGTGCCCGGTCTCCCGTGCGCGGAGTGCGGCATGCCGACCCGCGAACCGATTGCCGACGAGTTCGGCTGCGTGCGCTGCGACCACCGGGAGCAGCGCGAACGCCCGGGTCCCGCCACCGCCAGCCCCGCGCGGTGCGATTGGTGCAACCCCTGAGGCGCCCGCGGATGGCGGCCGCGGCCGCTGCCGTGGCCGTGGACGTGGTTCGGCGTCGGGACCGATTGCTAGCATCGCGCCCCCCCACGCTC
>JBIKJV010000185.1:0-4741 GCA_044360755.1 Phycisphaerales bacterium | reverse complement strand
TCGATCTCGCGCGAGATCGAGGTGCTGCGCCACATCGGCGCAGGCAAGTCGCGCGTCGAGATCGGCAAGGATCTCTCCCGCAGCCCCAAGACGATCGACGGGCACCAGGAGCGCATCATGAAGAAGCTGGGCATCACCACCCGCTCCGAGCTCATGCGGTTCGCCATCCGCGAGGGCATCGCGCAGGTCTGACCACGGGGCACACCCCATCGACCGACGTCGCGCGCGGGAACGCTCCCGCGCGCGACGTCGTTTTTGCGCGGCGCTGCACCTGCGCGGCGTGCGGCCGTAGGGCACGCTTCCCTGCATCGCGGCGACGAAGATTGCGACGTGCGCCGCTTCGCGCGCCATGCGCGTGACTCTCGCACGCAGTCTCCTAGGTTTGTCGCTCGCGACGGTGACTGGGCGAAGGTTCGCCCGCCGGCGCACGTCACCAACCAGGAGGAAAACATGTCAAACACGCTCCCCACGCGATCGATCCTTGCGGCCGGCGTCGCCGCCGCGTCGCTGTCGGCGGCAACGTTCGCCGGCGACAGCACCAGCTGGCTCTACCTGCCTTGCGGGAGCACCGAGGGCATCGCCTCGTTCTCCGCCATGGTCACCTACAGCTGGACGGGCGGTTCCACCGCGTCAATCTCGATCGACCTGCTGAACAACACCGAGGCCTCGCTGGGTGGGTACATCACCGCGATCGCGCTGAATGGTGCCCCGGGATCGTCGGCCATGTCGTTCGTGTCGTGCACCAGCGCGGCGTTCCAAGGTCTCGAGGCGCCCGTCACGGGTTCACCGTATGGCGACTTCATGAGCGGTGCCTCGACGGGCGACAGCTGGCTGGGCGGCGGTTCGCCGAACAGCGGTCTCTCGATCGGCCAGTCGGCCACGTTCGTCTTCAGCCTCAGCGGCTCGTCCGCGCTGCTTTCGGGCCTCACGGCGCAGGACTGCCTGGACTCGACGGGCTACGCGATGGCGGTGCGCTTCCGGGGCGGTGAAGACGGCTGGTCGGACAAGGTCGTGGGCTGCGCCGTCCCGGCCCCGGGTGCCGCGGCCCTGATCGCGCTGGCTGGCATGGCCACGCGCCGCCGCCGCGCCTGACCCAACACGGCACGGGCGACGCGCGCGGCCCTTCGGGGGGCGCCCGTCGCCGGCACGGACCGCCGCGGCGCGCGGCGACCGTCGCTCAGGTGCCATCGACGCGCGCGGGGCACCCCCCCCGCGCGCACCGCACGCCGCCGCCCGCCGCGCCAGCGGGCGGCGGCACACGTTTCGCCATCGTCACGGGAGGAGCTTCACATGACCAACGGCAACCACCACACGCGCGCCCAGCAGGCCGCCATGTTCTTCGCCGGCATCACCGCCTGGGAGACGCTCGGCCACTGGTGGCTGGGCACCTGGGGGCAGGAACTGCTTCCCTTCAAGGTGGGGGCGTTCGAGTTCACCACCACGCACAACTACGTCATGATGGTCGTCTGGCCCGCGCTGACGTTCGTGCTGGCGTGGTACGCGTGGTTCAAGCCCGCCCGGATCCCGGCGCTCTGAGCGTTCGGCATCGGCCGCCCGGGCCGCGCGCGCCCGTCCGCTCAAGCCCGCTTCGCCGGCGGCTCGATCCGCGTGCGCCCGCCCAGGTGCGGCCGCAGCGGCTCGGGGATCGTCACCGTCCCGTCCGCATTCTGGTGGATCTCCAGCAGCGGGATCAGGACGCGCGGGCTGGCGATGACCGTGTTGTTCAGCGCCCACGCAAAGTGGATCTTTCCGTCGGCGTCCTTGTAGCGCAGGTTCAGGCGGCGGCACTGGAAGTCGCCTAGGCGGCTGGCGCTGTGCGTCTCGCCGTACTCGCCCGCGGGCACGCCGTCCTTGCCGGCCTCACCGCGGCCGGGCATCCAGCACTCGACGTCGATCATGTCCTCGTTCTTCATGCCCAGGTCGCCGGTGCAGCACTGCAGCAGGCGGTAGGGCAGTCCCAACGACTGCAGGATCTCCTCGACGAAGCCCAGCATCTTCCGGTGCCACGCGCGGCTCTCGGCGTCGTCGGCCTTGCAGACCACCACCTGCTCGACCTTGTCGAACTGGTGGATGCGGTAGAGCCCGGCGGTGTCCTTGCCCGCAGCGCCCGCCTCGCGGCGGAAGCACGTGCTGACCGTCGTGTACGTGAGCGGCAGGGCGCTCTCGGGCAGGATCTCGTCGGCGTGGATCCCCATCAGTCCCACCTCGCCGGTGCCCGTCAGGAACAGGTCATGGCCGCTGCCGCGCGCCGATTCCTCGATGTGGTAGGCCTGCTCGCGACCGAACGGGAAGAAGCCGGTGCCCTGCATGCACTCCTCCTTCACGATGACCGGCACGCCGACCGCCGTGAAGCCGTGCTTCTCCACCATGTGGTCGAACGCGTAGCGCAGCACGGCCTGGTGCAGGCGCATGCCCATGCCCGTGAGGATGTAGTGGCGCGTGCCGCTCATCTTCACGCCGCGCTCGAAGTCGGCCAGGCCCAGCTCCTTGACCAGCTCCAGGTGCGTGCGGGGCTTGAAGCCCTTGTTCGCCTCGAAGCCTTTTGCGGGGTCGAATGCCGCGGGGTGCCAGCGGCGGATCTCGACGTTGCCGGTCGAGTCCGCACCCTTCGGCACGTCGCCGGCCGGCGGCTGCGGCACGCGCATCAGGAGGTCCTGCCAGTGCGGGTCGATCAGGCGCAGCTCGTCCTCCAGCAGCGCCACCTGGTTCTTCAGCGCGATCGGCTTGGCCTCCAGCTCGGCCAGGTGCTGCTCCACCGCCGCGCGGGCGCCGCCCTCGACGGTCTTCAGCTGGCCCTTCAGCTTGCCGATCTGCGGGCCGATCTCCTTGCTGAGCTTGTTCTGCTCGGCGCGGGCCGCCTCGAGCTTTGCCAGGATCGACCGCCGCTCCTCGTCCAGCACCAGCAGCCGGTCGATATCGACCTCGGCGTTCTTGTCGCGGGCGCCCTGGCGGAAGCGGTCCGGGTTCTCACGCAGCTGGCGGATGTCGATCATGGGGCCGGGATGGTACCCCGGCGCACGCGCCCCCGGCGCGCGTCAGCTGCCCGGTGCGCGGTAGTTGGGGCTCTCGGCCCAGCGCATCTTGTCGACCAGCGTCTCCCAGTAGCTGCTGCCGGCGCGCGCGACCACCCGTGCCATGCCGTGGTGGCGGCGGGCGACCACCGTGTCGCCCACGCGCAGCGCCACGTTGATGTGGCCGTCCAGCACCAGCGTGGTGCCCTCGTTGGCGCGCACCACGCGGGCCGTGACTTCGACGTGCGACGGCACCACCACGGGGCGGAAGGCCAGCGAATGCGCCGCGCTGGGCGTGACCACGATCGCCTCGACGTCCGGGTGCACGATCGGCCCGCCGGCGCTTGCGTTGTAGGCCGTGCTGCCGACCGGCGTGGCGACGATGATGCCGTCGCCCAGGAACTCGGGCCCGTGGCCGTCGCCCAGGCAGAGCGCCAGCTCGATCATGCGGAAGGGCGGGCCGGCGGTCACCACCGCGTCGTTCACGGCCAGGCCCTCGTAGCGCGGCGCGCCGTCGGCCCCGCGGACGGTCACGCTCAGCACCATGCGCTGCCGCACCGCGGGCGTGGGCCCCAGCACCTGCGCGGCGCTGGCCTCGAACTCGGCCAGGCTGAACTCGGCCAGGAAGCCCAGGCGACCGATGTTCACGCCCACCACGGGGATGGCGCGGTCCACCAGCTGCCGCAGCGCGGCCATGATCGTGCCGTCGCCGCCCACGACCACCGCGCGGTCCGCCTGGACCGTCCCTGGGATCGCGTCATTGACGTCCAGCTCCGCCGCGATTGCGCCGTGGCTTCGCACGATGGCGCGGACGCGGTCCAGCACCTCGCCGGTGCCCTTGCGCGCGCGGGCGGTCAGCAGCAGGACGCGCATCAGGCCACCATTCCCTTCGTCAGCCGCATGAACGCGGTCTCCAGGTTCACGGGCTCCTCGTGCATCGCCACCAGCCGGAAGCCGGCCGTCACCAGGCGCGCGGGCAGGTCGCTCACGGCCGCGGGGTTCGCGGCGTCGAGCACCACGTCGATGCGCGGCCGCTGGCCCTCCAGCTGCACCACGGTGGCCTTGGCCACGCCCGGCGCCTTGGCAAGCATCTCGGCCGCGTCCTTGGCGCGGTCCTCGACGGTGACCTGCACCACGGTGCCGCTGCCCACCTTCTGCATGATGTCGCGCACGCCGCCGGCGTAGATCAGCTCGCCGCGCTCGATGATCGCCACCATGTTGCAGATGTCGGCCAGCTCGTGCAGGATGTGGCTGCTGATGATGATCGTCTTCCCCATGCGGCGCAGCTCCTTCAGGAGTTCGCGCATCTCGATGCGCGCGCGGGGGTCCAGGCCCGATGCCGGTTCGTCCATCAGCAGCACCTTGGGGTCGTGCAGCAGCACGCGCGCCACGCTCAGGCGCTGCTGCATGCCGCGGCTCAGGCCGTTCACCTCGGCGTCGGCCTTGTAGCCCAGGTCGGTCAGCTCCAGCACGTCGCGGATGGCGCGCTCGCGCTTCTCGCCGTGGATCCCGTAGCACGCCGCGAAGAACTGCAGGTACTCGGTGACCAGCATGTCGTCGTATGCGCCCATGAAGTCGGGCACGTAGCCGATCACCGGCCGGATCAGCGGGTTCTGGTAGCCGACTGTCTTGCCGTCGATGCGCGCCTCGCCCCAGGTGGGCTTCAGCAGCGTCGCCAGGATCTTGATCGTGGTGGTCTTGCCGGCGCCGTTGGGGCCGATGAAGCCGCA
>JBIKJV010000353.1:0-4759 GCA_044360755.1 Phycisphaerales bacterium | reverse complement strand
GCAACCAGTGCCTTGATCGGGTTGGTTGAATTAACATTGATAACTGCCGTGTTGGTGTTGGGGTCGTACCTGCTAGCACCAGAGTCCTTAAAGGTGTAGTTGAGTGTTGGGTTGGCGATGGCGTAAGTGGAAATAGCCCTGCGAGTGCCAGCGGGAATTGCTTCAAACAATGCTTTCTGGCGCGGGTCAGTAAGATCACGCCTAAAGTTAATCTCATCACCAATGGAAAGCTCACGCATGCGTTTCTTGGTTCCCATGAATGCACCACCACCAGCAGCAAACGAACCACCAATAAAGAATGACTCCGAACCTGCTTGATACAAGGTCTCTGGACGCATGTCAGCACCGTCAGATAGGTACTCAAACATCAAGTCCGTAGGTGCGGCTGCGGCAATACCACGACCAGCCCTGCGGATTGTGTCAGATGTGACACCACCTAGGTCTAGCATGTTGAATGTGTGTGCAAATCCACGACTCAAGGAACCGGGTGCGGTGTGTCTCGCCACACGCTTCCAGAATGGCATCTGCGCTCGAACATTCTCCATCTCTTTTCCTACATAACGGAATAGCTTCCCGTAGTTGGACAGAACCTTGCCAGTCTTGAGTGCTGCCGCTCCTGCACCAATCGCTCCAATAATGGGATTTCCAGCCAAACCAACAACCCCAGCTGCGCCAACGGCAGCTGTGTACATTTGATCCAGACCACGCTCTTGCAGGAAGTTTGTGACCGCTGTGTCAGTCTTTGAAATTGTATCACCAACACGCTCCAAGGTTGCGCCAACTGCCTTTGCTGGCATGGAACGCATCTGCCTTCCAAGCTCCATCGTTTGCAGAACCTTCTGTGAGTACGCCTCTGGAATGCGAGTGGCTAGGCTATTACGCTTTGCGACAAGACTTTCCAATTCCGTAGTTACGGTTGGAAGTGTTGCCCTAATTTGGTTGGCACTATCAGAAATTCTGCTGGCAACTTGAGATGCTTGGTTAGCCCTAGCAACCAACTCTGGGCTTGCTCCTGCGCGTGTTGAAATGTCGAAAGCTAGACGATTCGCAACACTCACGGTTGCGGCTTCTTTTTTCAAAACAGCATTAGCTGCCTCGATAGCTGTTTGCGCTTCAGCAATTGCCAAATCTTGAGCGGCAATACTCGCCATTCTTTTTTGTGCGGTAATTGCCACCCTGTTTGCAAGTGGTGCTGTTCTAGCAGCCTTTACGGCAATGGACGCTGGGATAGCATTAGTTGGGTCTAGTGCCAGTTGCGAAAATGCGCTTGTTTGACCATATTGCTTGTCAAACTCCTCTTTACCAATCCTGCTTTTTGCAGATTCAGCTTCAGCTACAGCATTGTCCATTCCAAGAACAGCTTCTGCTATTTCACCCGTACTTAAATTGGCGATGTTTTGTTGGGTTTGCCATTGGCGTTGACGAGCAGCATACAATGCTTGCTCTGCCTCGTCTTCCATTCCATCAGGAAGAACATCATAAAGCTTTTTACCGATCCAAGCCGAGCCGATATCTGCGATTCCAGCCCACCCCGCAAGGTTTTCTACAGCACCCTCAACGAGACCAAGACCGCTTGCGGTCATTTTGTCTCTCAATTCTTGAGGTCTGAGATCAGTTCTTCCAAGTGCGCTATCCCATGTTTGGGAGTTGTACCAAAACGATTGGGCTTCTTGGCCTATTCTTGTTGCACCTCCTAACGCAGCATCAACAACAAACTTACCCGTATTTCTTGCGATTTCTCCAAAGGTTGCGTTTGGTCTTATGACTTCATCATCCCAAAGAATCTGAAATGCTTTTAGATTCTCTTCTTTTCCAATGTCAGCAATTGGAGTAAGATACGCCTGACCCTTTTCGTTGATCGTCCCATCCTCGTTGAATACTCCAGACTGCTGGAGGTTGTAAAACAACTGACCTCTTTCGGTTGGATTCCCATCTTGGTCTACCAACCCTAATGCACGAACTTTATTTGCGTCTAGAGGCTTAGAGAAAACTTCTAGTGGTGATTTTGCGATTTCACCAGCATCGTTTCGCAGCGAGTCCACCTCCGCCCCCACAACATCCGTTACGGCCTGCTCGTATGGCGTGATGGACACCATATCCCTGCTGAATTGCGCTTGTGCTTGATTTGCAAACTCTGGATAAAGATTTGAATCTTCTTGAGGAACAACCATGCTTTCGCGTGGTGGAGGTGTGGCAATATCTTCAACCTCTTGTTGCGGTTGTTCTGCGTAAGCGTACCGCTCCAGAGGAGTGAGGTCTGGAAGAACGGGTGGTTGAACAGGTTGGTTGTACGCCTCAACCAGAGTCTGTGGTTGCAGAACCTCTAGTTGCCCAAGAGTTCTCTGGACATCCTTTGCAAACAAATCCAGTCCACTTTTGACGGCTTTGTTGAATTTGGGCTTTTCTTCTTCGGGTACATTGAATGCCATTACCTTAAAGGTGGTTTGTTATTTAAATTTATTGAAGAACGAATTGATTCCGCTTACTGTCTCTTCTGGTTTTTCTTCAGGTGTCTTTAGCTCAGTGTCAATTTGAACATCTGCACCAGTTGATTTTTTATACTGATTGATCCTTTCCACAATATCATCCCTAAACGATTTTGCAGCAGACAATGCAGTTTCATTTCTAGTGCCAGCCCCGAGTGGAATTAAATACTTCTGTGCTGCGGCAACCTCACCCTCTCTCGCCACGGAGCTTGGGTCAACAGTCTTTGCGTATGCAATTGCCATTTGATATGGAAGCTGCCCAAGTTTTGCAGACCCCTCTGAAGATGCAATTTCAAATGTTCCATATTGTTTGATTGCGTCAGTTAATTGATCGGTAAAGCGTAATGCGGCAGATGCGTTTTGCTCAAATGTAACATCCGCTTGTGTTTTCTTTGGTGTTTTGTCTTCTTCCTTTTTCTCAAGAACAGGAAAAGATGATTTGGCAATTTCCCTAGCCTTGTCCGGGTCTACTTGAGCAAGTGCTGTAATGGATTGCACCAAAGAGTTATCAAATTGATTTCCACTTTCAGCAGATCTTTTAGCAAGTTGATTTAATTCGGCAATAGTCGCAGCGGTGGTAGCTTCCTTTTTTGCTGTGTCTGCTGGCGTGGTGTCTTGTGGTCTTGTTGCACCTTCGCCCTTAATGTTTGATCCATAAAATCTCGCAATCTCCTCAAAATCATTGCCCATGGTTTCAAAGGCTTTGTTTTGAATCTTGCCCATCAACCCCCGCTCGAAAACATCGGCTTCTGCATTAAATCCTCTAGCCCTTAATAGTGCGATGCGTTGTTGGGCATTTCCAATTTTCTCTTTAGCTTTTGGCCCAGCATTTGGGACAACCTGTGTGAATATTTCAAGAAGATTCATAATTATTCAAAGGGGTTAAATCCACCCGTAGAAGACCCAGAATCACCACCAGATTTCTTTCCACCGCCACCCCCGCCTCCACCTTGCGATGCGGCGAACTTCTGCTGGCGAAGGTTCATCATCTGCTGTGATTGCATCGCGCTAATGCTATTCTTAATAAGATCACCAACAATAGATGCCTCGGCAAATCTGTCATCAAGCGAGATATTCTCATCTTTAATGTTATTAGAGATTCCAGAAAGAACTGGTGATAGCTCTGGCATCAAGGTCAATGCTGCTTGAATTTGAGTAGAAGCCGCTTTCAATGCCTTCTTCTTCTCCCCCTGCTGCTTGAAGTAGTCGCCTACTTGGGATACCATCCCGGCCATCCCCTGCGCTCCAGTCATGGCTAGTTCCCTAGCAGCGGCTACGGAAGGCCCGTAGTCTGGCGATTGATATGGTGCTGTTTGTACTTGTCCTGCGAATAGTGCCATGATTTTAAGTGTAGCTATATCTTACATTTCCCCAAGGGCTTTGTGCGGTTTGCATTCCAGCACCACCACCAGCACCTCCAAAGTTAAACCCGCCTCCACCCATGTTCATTCCGGCCCCCATCATGGAGCTTCCAATGCTACTCCACATTTGCGCCTTGGCTTGCTGGTTGGCGAGGTTGGTCTGGTAGACTGCTTGTCTGTATTGGTTCTCTGCTCCAGCAGATTGCTGGGCAAGATTGAGGGGCATATTAAAATCAAAATTTCCAGATGCCGCTGGGCCTCCAGACATTGCCGATGCCGCGCCTGAAGTCCCAAGTTTATAAGCCAATGGAGCATTGCTTAAAAGATTCAATCCGGGGGTGGTGTAAAATTCCCCAGCTTGAGAATATGCGAGCTGTCCAGCTCTTGCTGCTTCTGCGCGTTTCGCCGCCATCATGTTTTCACGCCCCATGACCTCTGCGGCAATAGCTGAATTTCCACCAGTCCGCCCAGAAGCTTGTGAGGCTTCTCTTGCCGCCTGCTGATACATTCTCTGCTCTTCTGGAGTGACTCCCTTTGCTGATGCACTAGCTCGCGCTGCCTCTTGTGATGACGCTTGAACAACCGCTGCCTGCTCTGGTGAGAGTCCTTCCATTAACCCACGGGTCAACGGTGCTTGCTTGCGCATTGTTCCTAGCTCGCCAGCACGGATTTGAGCGACATTTTTTGCGGCTTGTTTCGCTGCTCTTAGTTCTAACGCAGATTGCTTATTAAGAAATTGGTTGCTTTGACGAAACATTTGGTTCATCAACTGCGGCCCAAATTGGTTTTGCAGTCCGATAAAACCGGGTATGTTTTGTTGGTAGTAATCAAGCAGCCCTCTTCCAGCCTTATTTGCTTCAGTTTGCTTGGTGAATGGATTAACATCAAACAAGCCAACGGGAGGAGGCGGAG
>JBIKJV010000274.1:0-4762 GCA_044360755.1 Phycisphaerales bacterium | reverse complement strand
ACAACTGCCCCTGGCTGAACGGATGCCAAAGACCTGCGGAATCCTTCGACTCCGGCCATGGCCACGCCATTCCAGCGCAGCAGCACATAATTGACGCCCAGCCCGGCAGCGTCCCCCGGCCCGCCCTCGGCCACCACCTCAAGGAGCACACCCTCACCCTCGGGCAGATCAAGCTGGTCCCGCAGCGCCTCAGGCACGGGCACCCCATGCACACCCAGCCAGCCCTGCGCCGGTTGGTCGCCACCGGCATCGCCCTTCCCGGGAACCCCTTCCCCGCCACCTCCATCAATCGACACCTTGCCATCCGCGCCCACCCGGATGGTCCGCTTCACGGTCTTCCCATCGCGGCTCAACGTCACTTCAGTCACCGTACTCCCATCCGCTTCCGTCCGGCTGCTGCTCGAACTGGAAACACTGCCGCCACCGGACGATTCGCTGAAAACCTTCACCTTCCCCCCGTCAATCTCCACGCGCGCCCCATCACCCAGATCAATCACCTGAGGCTCTCCGGCGGAAACCACCGCAGATACCGCCAGCATCATCAGCTGCAGCGAAGCACGCTTCACTTTCTCGTTCTTCATAGGTTTTCAGGTCTAAGGCTGCAAGGGCCCAGGTATCCATCAGTCCCCGGAGATTCAAATGATGCATACCATGAAGCGGAAATGGAAACAAGCCCCGATCCAACGCCGGACGCCCTGCCCCCGGAACAGGCAATGGCACCCACCCCACAATCTCACTGCCCCATCATGCGGAGCGCTACGGCGCGGGCCGCTTCCACGAGATGGTCGCCTGCAGAGGAAAGACTTCCCATCCAGATGATTCCGAAGGGAACCTTTGGAAAATCCGCGAGCGGGAGGAGCCGGACCCCGTCCGCATGCAGCGCTGGGGAATCGACGGTCAGACCGACCCCATAACCCTCGGCCACATAGCGCGACACCAGCTCAAGGGACCCGAGTTCCAGTGAGGCCGGCCACTCGAGGCTCCGCTTCCGCAGTTCCTGCTGGAACAGACGGCACATCGGTTCGCTCGCGGGAAGCGATACCAGCGGAACATCAATGCGGTCGCGTTCGAGGATCTTCTCCGCCGCGGAAAACCCGCTCTTCTCCGGAACGGCCAGCGCCATCGGCAGGCGGATCAATTCCTGTTCCTTCACACCTTCGGGCCGCTTCCCGATCAGTGCCGAGATACCGACATCGATGTCCTGAGCGAGCAGGCGTTGTTCAATCTGCTCCAGCCGTCCGGAAACGAGCGAAAACTGCAGCCCCGGAATCCGCTTCCGCAGGGCGCGCAGCACGGCAGGCAGGTACTCGCGCTGCACCGTTTCCGGACAGCCGATGCGCAGCCGCGGGGCCGCCCCACCCCGCAGCACCCGCTCGACCTCACCCAACCCCCCGAAGAATGGTTCAATAAAGCGGAACAGCGTCTCGCCGGTGGGCGTCAGCTGAAAGGGCCGCCGGTGGAAAAGGGTGGTCGCCAGAGCATCCTCCAGCTGCATGATCTGCAGACTGATGGCCGGCTGCTGGATCCCATAGGGAATCTGCCGCGCCGCCGCACTGATGCCGCCGTGCCGGGCCACATAGTAGAACAGTTCCAGATGATGGACATTCATCGCTTCACCATGATGACAGCCCGCCCCGGGAACACGCCCAACCTCGTCCGCGCTTCCGTACCGCCGCTGTTAGTCCGGACGACCCGACTGACGCAGGACGTCATCGAGCACTTCGCAGGCGCGGGCGATTTCATCCGGCCGCAGCGTGGGATGGACAAGGAACATGAGGCTGGTCTCGCCAAGTTCCCGGGCCACCGGAAGACGCTCCGCAGGACGCCAGCCCGTCCCATCAAAGGCCTTCTCCAGATAGACTTCAGAACAGGATCCCTGATAGCAGGGTACCCCGGCTGCCATGACCGCCTCCACAATCCGGTCGCGGCTCCAGCCGTCGGCGAGGCACTCCGGCCGGACGAACGCATACGCCTTGTAGCAGGCATGCACACACTGGCTGCGGGCCGCGCAGCCCTCCCCGCAGGAGGAGGCACAGCGGAAAGCCGGCACACGGACATGAGCATGCCGCCGGCAGACCCCAAGGATCGCTTCCGTGTACTCATTGCGCACACGGGTCCATTCCGGCATCCTCGGCAGCTGCAGCCGCCCGATGACCGCCTGCATCTCCATCATCCGCCAGTTCGTGCCGAATGATTCATGGAGCCAGCGGAACCCCGGCGGATGCTGCCGCTCATAGACAGCTTCGTAGCTCTTGCCGTGGTCCTTGAAACTCCACATGGCACGCCACAGCGCCTCGTCATTGGTCGTCACCATCCCCCCCTCGCCCCCGGTCGTCATGATCTTATCCTGACAGAAACTCCACGCGCCCACATGACCAATCGTGCCGACCGGCCGCCCCTTGTAGCGCGCTCCGTGTGCCTGCGCACAATCTTCGATGACCTTGCAGCCATGCTCCGCAGCCAGCGCCATGATCTCATCCATGGCACACGGCCAGCCCGCCAGATGCACACAGATGATCGCCCGGGTGCGCGGCGTCAGTACCCTCCGGATCGTCTCCGCAGAAATATTCCCGCTGTCCCGCTCGACATCGGCAAAGACCGGCGTGGCACCCGCATTAACCACACACGAAATACTCGCAATGAAGGTCCGCGGCGTCACCACCACCTCGTCGCCCGGCCCGATCCCCAGGGCCTTGAGCGCCACATCCAGCGCCAGCGTGCCATTGGAAAGCGCCACGGCAAAGCGCGCACCACTCCACACCGCAAATTCCTTCTCGAATTCCCGGCTCTCGTTCCCCGTCCAGTAATTAACCCGGTTGGACAGCAGACAATTGCGGACAGCGTCGGCTTCCCCGGCAGTGAAACTCGGCCACGGACTGAAAGATGTGTTCAGCATAATCAGCTCACCTCCACGCACACAAATCACTCATCGGCAAGCCCCGGGACACCACACATCCCTCTTCCCGAAAACACGGAAAAAGGCGCTCCCGGCAAGGAAGCGCCTTCTGCATGGGAATTACCCCACCTGACCCGCAGCCGCCGGAGACCCCGGCTCCACTCAAATCGACCACTTGTCGTTGGGACGCACGACCGCGGCGGGATTGCCATACGCAATGACCCCGGCGGGAATGTCCTTCGTGACCACACTTCCCATCCCAATCCAGGAATTCTCGCCAATGGTCACCCCATCCCGGATCACCGCCCCGGCACCAATCATGACCGCCCGGCCCACCACCACCCGGCTCGCCATGCAGACACCAGGACTGATGTCGCAGTAGTCGCCCACCACCGCATGATGCCCGACCGACGCGTTCCTCTTCACCGTGACCCCGAAGCCCAGCACCGCCTCGCTGGATATCACCGCCCCGGGCTCAACAAGGCAACCATGGCCCACCTCGGCAGATCCAGCCACATACGCCCGCGGATGAATGATCCTCGGAAAGGACTCCCGCCGCAGCCCAGCCACCTCGCCCACATAACGCAGACAGACATCCTTGCCCCGCGGAAAGGTCAGCCCGAACGCCAGCGGCGCATCCGCAAGTCCATCCGTGTCTCCGAACTCGTGAGTCACGTAGTTCCACGAAAACCTGCCAGCCGCAGTCAGCGGACTGCCCTCGCAGGGAATGTTCCGGTAGAGATGAAAACAATCGGCCATTCCCGTCTCCAGCGCCATTTCGCACACCACCGGAAGGTAACCCCAGTCGTTTCCAATCAGATTGATTCTCCCTTTCATAACAGCATCGTCCCACTCATTACCGCCAGTTCCAGAATCGATCCCGGTGCACCAGGATTCGCCGCGCGGAATTCAGAGCCGCCCATCAACCGGTACGGCATCTCTTTCATAAGCTGAGCCAGCAACCGTCTCTGCAGGCCTGGCGGAAAGCATCCGGCCATCTTTTTTGACCATCGTTCCAAGTCTGAGGAGCAAGCTGAAGAACCCGGCCTCGCAGCGCGGCAAGGATTTTACCCATGAGACAAGGCGCAACCGCTCTTCCATCCACTGCAGAATCCGGATCCGCTGCCGGCCCGGGTTCTCCCATACGCTTTCAGGAGGTTTGTTTGGTTTCCGGATGCTGCGCGTGCTGGGAACCGGTGAATGGGGGCATAGTGGCATGACCCGGGGCTTCAATTCCAGAGCGTCGGAGGACTTTGCCGACGGTCAGGAAGAGTATGTAGATATCGAGTGCAAGGCTGGCATTTTCCGTATACCAGACATCCATGGCAAAGCGTTCCGGCCAACTGACGGCATTGCGGCCATTGACCTGAGCCCAGCCAGTGAGTCCACCAGGAGAGTCGTGACGGCGGGCCTGTTCCGGGGAGTAAAGAGGCAGGTAGTGCGGCAGAAGGGGTCTGGGACCGACGAGGCTGAGCTTCCCCCGGATGACAGCCAGAAGGCCGGGGAGTTCATCGAGTGATGAACTGCGGAGCCATTGGCCGAACGAGCCGAGGCGCTCCCGATCGGGGAGGAGTTTTCCATCGGGACCACGGGCATCGGACATGGAACGCAGCTTGTGCATCGGAAACGGTTTTCCCTCGAGGCCGGTGCGGACCTGCGCAAAGAAAATTGGGCGTCCAAGGCGAAAGGCCACCAGCAGGACCCCCAGCAACAGCAGGGGGCCCCAGAACGGCAGAGCTGCCAGAGTAAGTCCGAGGTCCATGATGCGTTTCGAGCCAGGGTAGGTTCCGGCAGGGGCATCGTAGCGCCCCCATCGGGTCCATGCAGGCAGGGGATACGCGGGAGCATTCATGGCAGAGAAAAGGG
>JBIKJV010000050.1:0-15368 GCA_044360755.1 Phycisphaerales bacterium | reverse complement strand
CACCTGCAGGTAGATGTGCGGCTTGCCCTGCCACGCGATCCGGCAGAGCAGCGAACTGGTCCCGATCACGCCACCGGTCTCGGTGTCCTCGAGCACGAACATGAACTGCCGCTCGCGCTCGTCCTCGGCCTCGCCGGCGAAGCTCCGCCGGCTCTTGGCGATCTTGGACGCGATGATGTCCTTGTCCGCCGGCAGGTTGATGAAGTGCACCATCTTGGCGAGCTTCAGCAGCGTCGCGGCGTCGTCCGGCTGGGCTGGGCGGATGATGAACATGGGTCCACTCCCTCTATCGGCACATTGAAGGCACGGAGTGGCGGGCCGGCGCCCCCATTTCGCCGCGTTATCGGCCCACCGCCACCCGTTCCATCGCCCGCTCCAGGATCGTGAACACCGGCCCCCACTGCTCGGGCTGCATCACGCCCACGGGCGGCAGCATGCGCAGGTGGTACGGGCCGTGGCCGCAGTAGAAGGCCATCACGCCCTCCTCGAAGGCCACGTTCATCGTCTTCAGGATGCGGTCCTTGTCGCCGCCGAACGGCGTCAGCCGGCACATGCCGCCGGTGCCGCCGACGTACTGCGTGCTCTCGCGGCCGAGCGCGTCCTTCACCGGCGTGAACCACTCAGGCCGCTTCGCGACCAGCGCGTTCGCGTGCTCGCGGAACGCCGCGTGCAGCTTCGCATTCTTCCCCTGCGGGCCGTAGTAGCCGCCGTCGCGCATCGTGCGCAGCGCCTCCAGGCCCACTTGGAACGCCGACGTGCTGGCCGTGAACGTGCCGCTCAGCAGGCCCGGCTTCGGGTTCATGTCCGCCGCGAACAGGCACGCGCACGCCTGGCTCATCTTGCCGATCGTCACCACGTCGATGTACTGGCCAAGGTCCAGCCGCTCGAAGCAGAACATGCTCTCGGTGCGGCCGAAGCTCTGCACCTCGTCGTCCCACACCGGGATGCCGGCCGCCTTGCACGTCTCCATCAGCGCCACGAAGAACTCGCGCGGCGCGACGTTGAATCCGCCCTCGCCCTGCACCAGCTCCATGACGAAGCACGCGTGCTGCCCCGGGTAACGGTGGATGTACTGCTTCAGGTGCCAGACCGCCATCTCGATGGAGCGCGCGCCCATCGCGGGGTCGTAGAACGGCATGTAGTCGACCAGCGTCGAGAGCGGGATCCCCTGCCGGTACGCCGCCGCGTCTCCGATCTGGCTCATCGTGATCGAACGGCCCATGAAGCAGTCCTGGAACGCCAGGATGCGCGGCGCGCCGCCCGTCTTCTGCATGCACACCTTGAGCGCGGCCTCGTTCACCATGCAGCCCGAGTTGCTGACGAAGCAGTGCGCCAGCCGGCTGCTGCGCTTCGCCTCGTCCACCAGGAAGCCGGCGAACGCCACGCTGTCCTGGTTGCTGGTCAGGTTGCCCTGCATGCACAGGTCCGCCAACGACGCGCGCAGCGACGCCGCCACCATGCGCGGGTCGCCGTGCCCGAACATGTGCACGCCGATCCCGTTCAGCATGTCCCACTTGACGCTGCCGTCCAGCAGCTCGACCAGCGGCCCGTTGCCCAGGCCGCTGCCCAGGTACGGCATCATCGGCCCGCGGCCGCGGACCTCGGCCGTGCGCGCCATCGCGGCGTCGAACGCGGCCTTGCGCGCGGGGTCGGCGGGGCGCGCGCCGGTCAGCGCAGCCTGCGCGGCACGCAGCTCGGCCACGATCGCGTCGACGTGCTGCGCCACCGCGGGGCTGGCGGCGATCGGGTTCGGGAGGGACGAAACGGCGCTCGAAGCGGCGGTCATCCGCGCATCGTACGAATCACGCGCCTACGGTGCGGAGCAGGACGACCGCGGCCAGCTGTGCGCGGTCGACCAGGCTGTCCAGTTCCACGAACTCGTCCTCGCGGTGCAGGTTGCCGCCACGGACGCCCAGCGTGTCGACGCAGGGCAGGCCCGCGGCCTGCAGCAGGTTGCCGTCGCAGACGCCGCCCGTGCGGCCGAACGGCAGTTCGCGCCCCAGGTCGCGGCTGGCGGCGGCCACGCGATCCGCCAGCACGCGCACGGCGTCGGTGCAGGGCTTCGCGGGCCGGTTGAACGTGCGGCGGACGCGCACGCGGGGCACCTCGCCCTCGGCGCCCCGGTCCAGGGCGTCCAGCGCGGCGGCCAGCGCGGCCTCGTCGGCCGGCGCGGCGAAGCGCACGTTGCCCCACGCGGCGGCATGGTCCGGCACCGCGTTCGTCAGCGCCCCGCCCTCCAGCGGCCCGACGTTCACGATCCGCGCCGCGCCGTCGCCCGCGGCCTCGGCGTCCAGCACCGCGCGGCAGAGCGCGCGCACGGCGCTGACGCCCTTCGCGTAGTCACGCCCCGCATGCGCGGTGCGGCCGTACGCGTCGATCCGGAACTGCCCAGCGCCCATGCGCTCGGTGATCAGCGTGCCGCCCTCGCCGGCCGGCTCGAAGACGAAGCCGACGTCGTGCTGGCCGGCCAGGCGCGCCAGCTCGGCCGCGCTGCCGAAGCTGCCGGTCTCCTCGTCCGGCGTCAGCACGAACGACCAGGGGAACGCCGCACCGGCGGCCTGCAGCGCTTCCAGCGCGGTGAATGCCACCACCAGCCCGCCCTTCATGTCTGCGCAGCCCGGTCCGGTCGCACGGCCGTTGCCGGCATCGCGCAGTTCGCGGAATGCGCTGTGCGGGTCGTGCACCGTGTCGAAATGCCCGCTCAACAGGACTCGCGGCCCGCTGCCGCCGGCGCGGTGCCCCACCAGCACGTCGACGCGCTCCGCGGGCGCGCCCGCCTCCGGGGGCGCACCCGGCTCCAGCCAATCCGGCCGCGCATCGCACGGTGCATCGTGCGTCACCGCGCCCAGTGCGCGCAGCCGTGCCGCCAGCAGCGCCCGCTGACGGTGCAGCCCCGGCGCGAAGCCGCGCCCCGTCGGGATCGCCACCCAGGCGGCCAGTTCGTCGACCATCGCCTGCCGGCGCGCGGCGATCCACTCGCACACCGCCCGCTCGCGTTCGCTCAGCGGCATGCGTCCTCCGCCGGACGCGCGCCCAGGTCCAGGTCGCCCTCGAACACCTCGACCGCGGGACCCGTCATGCGGACGGTCGCCGCGCCGCCTTCCCATTCCAGGTCGAGCGGCCCGCCCGGCAGGTGTGCGCGCAGCGGCGACCCGGTCCGCCCGGTCAGCACGCCCGCCACGCACACCGCGCTGGCGCCCGTGCCGCACGCCTTCGTCGCGCCGCTGCCGCGTTCCCACGTGCGCATGCGCACCTCGCGCGGGCCCAGCACCTGCACGAAGTGCACGTTGATCCGCTCCGGGAACCACGCATGCCGCTCCATGAACGGCCCCACGGTCTCCAGCGGCACAGCCGCCACGTCGCGGCACCACAGCACCGCGTGCGGGTTGCCCATCGAGACGAGCGTCAGCCGCGGGTCCAGCCCGCAGCGCTCCTCCCAGCCGGCCGGCGCGCCCGCCGCACGCCAGAAGCCGCCGTCCAGCGCGTGGTCGACCACCGCGTTCGCCGGCACCACGCCCGGGATCGACGCGGGGATGCGTGCGCACGCCAGGATCGGCTCGCCCATCTCCACCGTGGCCGCGCACACCGTGCCGTCGTGGCCGCCGCGCGTCCAGTGCACGCCCAGGACGCCGCGCCGCGTCTCGACGCGCAGCGGGTTGCGTTCGCCGATGCCCCGGTCCACCGCGAACTTCGCGACGCACCGGATGCCGTTGCCGCACATCATGCCCTCGCTGCCGTCGGCGTTGAACATGCGCATGCGCACGTCGGCCGCCGAAGGGTCGCCCGGAGGCTCCACCACGATCAGCCCGTCGCTGCCGATGCCGAAGTTCCGGTCGCTCACCCAGCGCGCCAGCGCGGGGGCGTCCTCCACCGGGTGCGTGGCGCCGTCGACGTAGACGTAGTCGTTGCCCAGCCCATGCATCTTGGCGAACCGCATCGCGGGATCCTCCTGGCTCACTCGGGGCGCGGGCAGACGCCCAGGTCCACCACGAACTTGCCGTGCCGGTAGAAGTCGGCGTTCAGCTCGCGCCGCGCCACGAACGAGAAGACCAGGCAGTTCGCGCGCGTCGCGTTCGAGTACTGGAAGTCGCCCAGGTGCGGGCCGGCGTAGCTGCCGTTCTCGAACTCCTGGCAGTGCATGTGGAAGTGGAAGAGCGCGGTGTATCCCTGGTCGAACAGCTCCTGGGGCGCCTCGAAGCGCGCATCGTTGCCGGTGACGCGCGGCCGCACCTCGACCACCTCGAACGAGCCGTCGTCGGCCAGGCGAACGATGCCGCCGTACTCGGAGCGGCGGTCCTGGTGGTCACGGTCGGCAAGGTCGAAGAGCCGCACGCGCACCTTGGGGTCGTCGATCAGGTCCAGCGCCAGCTCCACCGAGACCAGGTCGATCCACCGCGCCTGCTTGCGCTGGTCGGCGAGCGTCTCGGTCCGGCCCTTGTCGAAGCCGTTGAAGTTCGGGCAGTACTTGCCGGCGTTGCGCGACTCAAGCTTGCCCTTCAGGTCGGCGAAGAGCTGGTCGGCGCTCATCCCCAGGAGCTCGGGACGCCGCTTGGCGGCCGCGATCGCCACCGCGACGCCGCGCAGCTCGAAATTGCGCTTCTGCTCCTCGGGAACCTGCTTCAGCGCCTCGGACGCAAGCTTCCAGTAGGCGGGCGTCGCGGTCTGCTGCAGCTTCGCCAGCCACAGGAGTTCCTCGCGCGTCTCGGGCAGGATGCCAAGGTCCTGGTTGATGCGGCGGATGTCACGCACCATCACGTCGTCGGGCCGGGCGGTGGAGGACGCGACCAGCTGCTGCAGCCGCTCGCGCTGGCCGATGCGCATCAGCAGTTCCCAGCAGCGCGTGCGCAGGCCGGCCTGGCGGATCGGGTGGGCCTCCATCATCACTGCGAAGAGCGCGTCCGGCACCTTGTCGGCGCCGTAGAGCTCGGCCAGCGCCAGGTACTCCGGACGCTTCAGCTCGTCGTTGCCCCACGCGGGCACGACCGCGGCCCACGAGTTGACGGCCACGGTCGTGAAGTCCTTCAGGCCCCGGGCTCCGATCTGCTCCAGGATCCACTTGCGCGCGTCCCAGGCGTCGAACCGCACGATGTTCGTCTCGAGCGACTCGCGCATCCCGTTGCGGTCGGCCACCAGCAGCAGGTTGAACGCCGCCTGCCGCACCTTCAGCGCCTGGCCCGGCGCCAGCAGCACCCGCCGGAGCACCTTCTTGGCCTCGTCGCTCAGCGGCTGCTGGGCAGCCAGCTCCTGGATGGCGGCCTCCTGCGTCTCGGTGCTGTACGACTCACCCTGCAGCGCCACCAACGGCTCGACGCCCTTCTGCGCGCACCCCGCGGAGACCAGGAGGGCCAGCGTGGCGGTGGCAGCAGCCACCCGGAGGCGATCGGGGGTGAGGCGAAGCATGCACGTCCGTGGCATCGCCGGGAGTGTAGGGAACGGACCGCGCTACCATTCCCTGCGACCATGGATCCCACCGCCACCACGATCGATCCGCGAGCGCTGCCGGCCATCCGGCTGCGCGTGCTGGAGGTCCTGGAGGCGATCCGCCCCTCCATCCAGGAGGACGGCGGCGACATCGAGCTGGTCGAGGTCGAGGCCACCGGCGACGTCTCCGTCCGCTTCAAGGGCGCGTGCGTGGGCTGCCCGTCCAGCGGCATGACGCTCCAAGGAGGCATTGAGAAGAACCTCCGGGCGATGGTGCCGGAGGTTCGGTCGGTGCGAGCAGTGGATTGAGCTCTCGGCGGGGCAAGGCCCCCCGGGGGACCCGGCGGTCCGCCACAGGCCGGGCGGTCAGCCCGACTCGCCGGCCGGGCGGATCTGCCCGATGACGTTCTTCTTGTCCTGGTCCTGCAGGATCTGGTCGGCCACCTCGCGCCGGTGCACGGACACCTCACGGGGGAACTCGAACGCGATCCGGACCCGGTCGCCCTTGATCGTCGCAATGCGAACGATGCCCAAGGGCGCGGCAGGGTCTCCGATCACGACTTCTTCCCCCTCGCGGCGAGTGATCACGAGCATCGCAAGAGCCTCCTGCCTGCGTTCCGCCTACCGAGGCGACCGTCACTGCCAGCCACGCGGCCCTGTGGCCGATCCTTGTGGACTTCTGACAGGCGGCGGCTTCATGCCGCACGCAGACCAAGCGTAGCCAAGGACATCGGGCGTACCACCCCCCTTCGGTGAAATTTGAGCGGCTTTCACGGACCTTGGGGCGCGATTCGGGAGCCACACGCCGAATCGAAGTCTCCCGCAACCTTAGGTGCCACAGCACGTTGCACCCGCGCGCGCGGCCTGCCGCCAATGAAAATGCCCCCGCGCCGGCCAAGGCCGACGCGGGGGCAACGACGGAACTTCGGGCCCGGAGGCCCTCGCCCTGGAGGGGGCGTGCGTCGACGATGCCAGCCGTGGCAGGTCGCCGCTTTGAAGCCGAATCATCCATGACTCGGCCGATCCGTTCGGGACACGCCCAATGCTCGGGCCGGGGGCCGAAACCCTCGGTGCCGAGGCAGGTGCCGCTCGCCGGGGTCGAGGCCATCCTTGGCATCCCTGGCGGGCAGCACCATCGCGCGCGTCCCATGCATGCCTGCCCCATCCGTGGAGCCGGCAGGCACCGTGAGCCGGGCGCGCCTTCCTCCAGCGCGCACGCTCACGTAAGTCCTTGACAGGTCTTCACTTGTCGGCCGAATCCGTCGGCCGCGGGGTTCAGGTCGACGCCTTGTGCTGCGGGGCCTGCATGGCCATGCGCGCGCGGCGCCAGATGTCTTCGGTGACCGGCTGGAGGCGCTCCTGTTCGCGCTTCCAGCTGGCGGGGTCCGTCAGCTCGAGGTGGTCCCTGACGCCCAGGATCATGATGGATCCCGTGAGACCGAACCTCTGAAGCAGGCGCTCCGGGATGCGGACGCGGCCTGCGCTGTCCAGCGGCACGCGGGCCGACTGGGAGAACACCATCCGCTCGAAGTCCTGGACCTGCGGGTCGCCAACCAGCGACCCGCCCATGGACTGTGCGAGCTGGGCGAAGGTCTTCTCCGGCCACAGCCAGAGCGAGCCGTTCGACCCAGGCGCCGCGATGAAGCCCTCACCGTGGACCTTCTCGTCCATCACCTCGCGAAGCTCGGCCGGGATCGCCAGCCGCTGCTTCTGATCGAGGGTGTGCTCGTATTCGCCGAGAAAGAGCACGGTGAGGGCCTCCTTTGGCGCCGCGACACACGGTACCCCACTTTGCCCCACCAGGCAACACTTCGAGCCCCTTCCGACCCAACTTTCTTCACATTTTCTCTCCGGGTCCGCGAACCATTTCGCATTCGAACGCCGTAACTCCATTCGCGGCATGATCTTGTGGAAATCCGCCGCCGCCGGATCATCCTTCGAGGGTCAATCGGCGTTTTCCCCACACCTCCCCACCACCGCATCCGTAGAGCCGCGCAGGGGTCTCGCGTCAGCCCCCACGTGCCGAACCGCCTCGAAAGGCCATCACCCCCGTGAACCCTCGCAACCGGAATGCCATGGATTGGGTGCCGGCCGCACGCGCCGACGTCGCGCCGGCGATGGAGCGCATCCCCTCCGGCCTCTTCGTGCTCACGTCCGGCCACGCCGACCTGCGCGGCGGCGCGATCGTCCGCTGGGTGCAGCAGTGCTCCGTCACGCCCCCGATGGTGATGATCGCCGTCGCGAAGGGCCACGCGCTCAGCCCGCTGATCCGCGACAGCCGCAGCTTCGCCGTCTGCCAGCTGGATCCGCAGGACCGCCTGGCCGCGCGCGCATTCGAACTGCAGACGCCAGGTGTCGACCCGTTCATCGGCATGGTGGCGACGCGCACGCCGAGCGGCTGCCCCGTACCCGCTCGCGCGCTCGGATTCATCGACTGCGAGCTCGCGCGCCACGTCGACACCGACGGCGACTGCGAGATCTACGTCGGCGTCGTGCACCACGCGTCGACGCTGCTGGACCCGAAGCCCGGCACCGCGTGTCTCTGCGATGGCGAGACCGCGGCGCTGCGACGCGCCGTGCCCACCGCCACGCCCGCACGTGCCACCGCCATGCCGGAGCGCGCAACGTCGCTGCCCCGCACGCCTGCTCGCGCAGCAACCCCCGCCGCCAAGCCCGCCGCCGCGCGCAAGGGCGCCTCGAAGAAGACGCGTTCGCGCCGCTGAACACCCCCCGCCCCCCCGTGAGCGATCCCCCGCGGCGCGCCAGCGGCCTACGATCCGCGCCGATGACGAGCGCCGCCCACACCACCGCCGACCTGCGCCCGGGCTTCTCCGCGACGGGCGCGTTCGCGAACCCTTCCAACCGGATCGGCATGGACTACCGCGCCGAGGCGCGCGCGTTCGCACGGCTTCCCCATCCCATCATCGACGTGCACGCGCACGTGCACGGCGAGCGCGCCGCCGCGCTGCTGGCCGAGTCGATGGACCTCTACGGCATCCGCCGCGTTCACTCCATGACGCGGCTGGAGGACATCCCTGCGATCCGCCGCGTGATGGGCGACCGCGTGCAGTTCATCGCCGTGCCCGACTTCGGGCACCCCGACCGCATCGCGGCGCACAGCACGCACTTGCTGGAACGCATCCGCCACTTCCACGCCGAGGGCGCGAGGCTCTGCAAGTTCTGGGCGGCGCCGCGCGGCATCGACTTCGGTGCCGAGGCCGGCGACCCAGGGCTGCTGCGGCTCGACGCACCGCACCGACTGGCCGCGATGGACGAGGCAGCCTCGCTCGGCATGGTGATGATGGCACACGTCGCCGACCCCGACACGTGGTTCGCCACCAAGTACGCCGATGCCGCGCGCTACGGCACCAAGCGCCAGCATTACGAGCCGCTCGAACGCCTGCTGGAGCGCTACCCCAACCCATGGATGGTCGCGCACATGGGCGGCTTCCCCGAGGACCTCGCATTCCTGTCCGGGCTGCTCGCGCGCCACCCCAACCTGCACCTGGACGCCAGCGCCACCAAGTGGATCGTGCGCGAGGTCAGCCGGCATGCGCGCGAGGACGTCCTCGCGTTCCTGGAGCGGTGGCGAGGCCGGATCCTCTTCGGCAGCGACATCGTGACCAGCGACGACCACCTGCACACCGGCGACAAGAAGACCGAGATGGCCGCGAAGGCCAGCGACCAGGAGAGCGCGTTCGACCTCTACGCCAGCCGCTACTGGGCGCTGCGCACGCTGTGGGAGGGCGACTGGGACGCGGAAAGCCCGATCTCGGATCCCGACCTGGCGATGGTCGACCCGTCACGACACCCGCACGACGCCCCCCCGCTGCGTGGCAAGCGCCTGCCGGCAGACCTTCTGCGCGTGCTCTACCACGATGCCGCCGCGGCGCTCCTGGGCCCGGTTCAGGCCACGCCGGCCGCGGCACGCTGACGCGCCAGCACGTCCGCACGCACCGCGGGGTCGGCCATGATGCGGGCCGCCGTGCGGCAGCCTGCTGACGGATCGCCCACGGCGAAGACGCACTCAGGGACGGCAGCGCCCAGCAGCGCGGCCGCAGGGCTCGACTGACCGACCACGAGCGGGATCCCCGCCCGCAACGCGACCCGCGCGCCCGACACGTCGCCGGGCGCCGGCTCGCGCACGACGCCGCGCGCAAGGTCCGCGGACCAGCGCGCCCAGCCGGCCGGCGCACGCGCCGCCGCTGCCGAGCGGTCGAACGCCACGCCGATGTCCACCGCGGGCGCCAGGCGCTCGGGGTCGTCGGCGCGCTCGTCCACGATCAGGCGCCACTCGGCGCCCGCGATCGAGCTCCACGCCTGCGTCCGCGCGATCCGCGCCGACGCCGGGTGCACGACCAGCGCGACCGGCCCCGAGAGCACCGCGACCCGCGCGGCGACGTCCAGCACGACACGCGAGTCGCACGATGCCGCCGGCGACGCGATCGCCAGGAACACCGGCCGAGCGTCGTCCAGTTCCCAGCCGGCCCGCAGCTGGGCGCGGTCGCCTTCGGCCGCGACGGGCGCGGGCAGCGGCTCGGCCACCGGTTCGCGCCGCCATCCGCAGCCACGGGCAGCCTCTTCGGCGCGCGCGCCCCACGCGACCACCGTCCCCGCGCGCCCGACCAGCGGCGCCAGCGCGTTCCGCAGCGCCCGCATGCCAAGTGCCATCGACCCCGCGGGCGGCGCGAACGCCGCGGCCAGCGCCACCCCGCACGACGCCGCGCGCGCCGCGTCCTCGCCGGTGCCGATCAGCGCGCAGGGCGTGGCGCCTGCCACCGCCGCGATCGCCCGCAGCCGTGGTACGGCACATGCATCCGAGTCGATCAGGTGGAGCGCGGCCATCCGGTCAGCGCTCCGGGTTCGTCACGCCCTTGCCGAAGCCGGAAGGCTCGTGCTCGTAGAAGACCTTCGCCAGCCGGTCGGCCAGCTTCTTCTCGAGCGCATCCTCCATGCGGCGGCGCGCGGCGGAGGTGCGGTACGCCTCGGGCGTCAGCGACTCGATGTCGACGGTCACCTCAAAACCGTCGACCTCGCCGCCGGCCGGGGGGAACAGCCGCTCCTTGGCCTTCACGTCGACCACCTTCACGCGCGCCATCGCGGTTGGCCTGGGACTGGCGCCGTCGGGCGAGAGCGTGAAGACCTGCATCTCGATGTACACGACGACCTCGGCACCCGCCGCCTGGCCAAGTTCCCCGATCGAGACGAGCTTCGATGCGGTCTCGTTGCGGCGCACGAAGGCGATCAGCTCGCGGCCGCTCACCACGTCGGTCACCAGCTCCTCGTCGCGGAGGATCGTGCCCACGTCGTCGGCCAGCTGTGACCGCAGCTGCAGGCGGCTGACGACGTTCTTCCGGTCGTCCACGAAGACCACGGTCTTGCGGTCCTTGGGCAGCGTGAACTCCGCGGGCTTCTTGGGTGGCCCCTGCAGCACCCACAGGGCCGGGGTGGCGTAGTTGCAGCCGGCGGCGAAGGCGGCGGCCAGGGCGAACGAGGCGAGGATGGCGCGTGCTGGTGCGGTCATCGGCGGCGGGCGCGGCTCAGCGCGGGTTGATCTTCTTGTCCGGGTACTTGTCTTCCATGTGGTCGTAGAAGAGCTTGGAGACCGACTGCGTGAAGCGCGCGACCAGGCCCAGCTGCACGTCGGCCTCGCGGGCGCTCTCGCGGCTCAGGTCCTTCTGGTCGGGGAAGCGGACCACCATCTCGTAGGTCTCGGCCGCCGCATCGGGGTCCAGCGACTCCTTCTCCAGGATCATGATGTTGGCGCCAGCCATGCCTTCCCACAGCCAGCGGTTCCCGGGCGGGTTCAGGCGGAATTCGTACAGGTCGACGTACACCACGCGCTCGACGCCCAGGTCGTCGACCACCTGGCCGAGGGGCAGCGTCGTCCAGCTGGGTGTCTTGTAGCACCAGGCCAGCGACTCGCGGTAGCTCATGACCTTGGCGCCGCTCACGTGCTGCTGGATGCCCATCGCGATGTTGAACGCCACCTGAGGCACCACGGTCGGGAAGTCGTAGAGCGTGCCGCGGTCGGCGTTCACCACCACCGCGACCGTCTTGTTCTCCAGGCCGCGGTACTTGGCCAGCACCTCGATCTTCTTCTCTGCCTCGATCGCCTCGCCCACCTTGGACGCGATGCCGAAGATGCCGCAGGAGCCGAGCATCGAGAGCGACGCGACGGCGGCGAGCGGCACGGCAAGACGGATGACGGGGTTGCGTGGGGTCATGAGGGAAGGAGCGCGGGCATCGCGCCGCGGACAAGGATGATCTTGTAGACCCAGGCCACGACGGTGGCAAGGCCCAGGACGAGCAGGACGCGCGGCGTCAGCCGGGCGCAGAGGACATGGCCGAGGCGCGAACCCGTCAGCGCCACGTAGACGGCGACGAGGAAGGCGGCAGCGGTCGCCACCGCCAGGACCGCGCCCATGGGTTGTACGCGGAAGGCGGCCCAAAGGCTGCCGTGAGCCGCGTGCGAGAACGCGGTCGTCATGCCGCAGGCCGGGCACGGCAGTCCGAACCCAGCGACCCAGCCGCAGGGCGCCAGCCCGAGCGCCTGGTGGGTGCCGACGCCAGTCGGGCTGGGGTCCAGCCACAGCGCCACCCCCAGCACGGCACCGCAGCACAGGGCGATGCCCGCCGCCACCCAGCGTTCTGCGGCGTTGGCGCACGCCGATGCCGGGGCGCTCGAGGCGAGCGACCGGGGCGCGATGACTGGGGGCACGGAGGGATGCAGGGTCATGGTGCCAGCAACGGGGAAGCGTACCCTGCCCGCCATGACCGCCGCCCTGCCCACGGATCCATGGTGGATCGACGCCCACCTCGACCTTGCGTACCTGGACCTGTGCCGGGCGCCCGCGCCGCGGATCCACCACGAGGCCACCGACCGCGACGCGCAGGGCCTGACGCTGCCCGCCCTCCGGCGTGGCGGCGTGCGCGTGGCGCTGGGGACGATCTTCACCGAGGTCGGCCCGGAGTCGGCCGGCACGCCGTGGGGCTTCCGCGACTCGGATGACGCCGAAGCCGCCCACGCCGCGGGCGTACGGCAGCTGGAGGTCTACGAAGCGCTCGAGCGCGCCGGCGAGCTGCGCATCGTGCGCACCGCGGCCGACCTGGACGCCGCGGCGCACGGCGACGGCCCGCTGGGCATCGTGATCCTGATGGAGGGCGCCGATCCGATCCGAACGCCCGACGAGGCGGCGTGGTGGCACGCGCGCGGCGTACGCGTCGTCGGCATGGCATGGGCACGCGGCTCGCGCTGGGCCGGCGGCAACGCGACGAAGGGCCCGCTGACCGTGGGCGGGCGCGACCTGGTGCAGGCGTTCGACGCGTTGGGCATCCTGCACGACGCCAGCCACCTGAGCGATGAGGCCTTCGACGGGCTCTGCGCGGCCAGCGGCGCGCGCATCGTGGCGACGCACTCGAACGCACGCGCGCTGCTCGAACCGTCCGAGCGGCACCTGCGCGACGACCAGGCGCGCGAGATCGCCCGCCGCGACGGCATGGTCGGTCTCAACCTCTACGGCAAGTTCCTGGCCAGCGGGCGCACCGCCACGCTGGACGATGCGCGTCGCCACGTGGAGCACGCGGCCGACGTGATCGGGCGCGACCGCCTGGGACTGGGCAGCGACTTCGACGGCGGCTTCACTCCGCTCGATTGCCCCGAGGGCTGCCGCCGACCCGAGGAACTGCCGGCCCTGGCGCATGCGCTGGCCGCGCACGGCTGGAGCACCGCCGAGCTGGCGGGCTTCATGCACGGCAACTGGCTGCGCACGCTTCGCGCGGCGCTCAGCCGGCCGTCGACGGATCGTTGAGCGGCACCACCACCTGCACGCGGCCCGCGGGGGTCTCGGCCGTCACCAACAGGTCCAGCAGCACGCCCGTGCCGTGCAGCGGGATCGCCTCGCGCGCGTCGGCCAGCAGCAGGCGCTCGCGCACCTCGAAGCCATTGCGGAGGTCGGGGAACGCCATGCCCAGCAGTTCGCGGTGGACGTGCGCCCAGTGGCGCGCCGTGCGCACGCGGGCCAGCTGGTCCGCGCGGCCGACGATGTGCATCCGGTGGTGGTCGTCCAGCGCCAGCTCGACGTCGTGCGCCACCGGGCAGGCGATGCCCAGCGGGCGCAGGCCGCGCAGGAGCGGGACCAGCTTGCCGGGCAGCGCCGCGGTCGATGCGGCAGCGGCGTGCGCCGGGGGCGTGTGCGCGGGTTGCGTGTGGGCGTGCGTCTGCGCAGGCGTGTGCGTGTGCGCGGCAGCCGGCGCGTGGGCCGCGGCGGCGGGCACCGGGGCGGGCATCACCGGCGCGGCAGGCGCGGACGGCTCGGCGGCCGGGCGCGGCGGCAGCGCCTGCTTCGGCTGCACGGCCAGGTCGATCGGAGGCGCGGCGGGCGCGTCACCGCTGTCGAAGCGATGGGCCATGTCCTCGCGCGCGCGTGCCAGGTCGCGCATGAAGCCCTCGAACGAGGGCGAATCCGTGCTGGGGTACGTGGCACGGGCGCTCGACTCCACGCGCTCCAGACGCGGGATGCGCGCCACGACCTCGACCTCGATCCCCAGGAAGGAACGGGCCGCGTCGGACAGGCGCGCGGCGGCGGCAGCAGCCTGATCCGGCGTCGCGCCGACCAGGACCGCGCCGATCCGCTCGAGCGGCGTGCCGCGGTGCGTCGCTTCGTCGGCCAGGTGCTTCAGGCGCAGGTAGGCGCCGGTCACGGCGGCCTCGTCGGCGCCGCTCATGATCAGGATCTCGGTGCCGCCCGCCAGTACCTCGGCGGCTGGCGTCTCGGCCGGAATGCAGACCACCCAGCGGCGCATCGACGACGCCCCGCGCGGCAGCCAACGGCCCAGTGCGTTCGGGCTGGCCGGGGGCAGCTGGCGGCCGTCGGCACGCAGCAGCTCGACGGTGACCTCACCGCGCTCGAAGCGAACGAGCGCCGTCGGGCCGGCGACGCGGCCGACCTCGTCGGCGAACTGCGTGGTCCAAAGCCCTGCCATGACGGGCAGGTTGCCCACCAGCACGGTGACCACCGGGCCGAACGGGAGCGCCGCCTCGCCGGCGGGTGCGGTACCTCCCTGCGGGCTGGAGCCCGAGGTGAACAACGCTGCCAGGGGACCGAACGGATCGCCAGTCGAACTCATCAACGTCTCCGCGCTGCTCCGCAGCCTGAGCGAACAACCTGAAGCCCAGGCGACACGAGTCAGGCGGACTCGGCTGCCGGGCCTTGCTCACGCCCCGCAGTCGGGGCGCCGGTGAGGCGCATGCGCTGCGCGAGCTCCGCCGCGCGATCGCTGCCTGCGCCACGTCCAACGCCGGGGCCCCCATCCAGGAGCGCCACGGCGTCCTGAACATACACCCCGATAACGGGCGCGCCACCTTCGACCCCCGATTCGACCCCGGTTTGCGGGGCCGGGAACCGTGCCGGCGTCGTGGCCGGGGTCTCGGCGACCCAGGCGGCCAAGGCCCGGAAGTCGTCATGGGCCGGGCTGCCGGGGGCGAACTCGACCACGCTTTGGCCGAAGCTGGCGGCCTCCCGCAGCACCTCATGGTCGCGGATGACCGCCGGCGCCGCCGCCAGCCCGAACTTGCGGCCGATGGCGCCCAGGATGTCGTGGGAGAGCTGGCTGCCGTCGCGATGCAGGGTCGGCAGCAGCCGCACCGGGAGCGGACGACCCAGGCGCTCGACCAGCGCGCCGATGGTGGCCAGCTGCCGCTCGGCGCCCTTGAGCGCGAAGTAGCCGGTCTCGACCGGCACCAACGTCTCGTCGGCGGCACGCAGCGCGTTGAAGGTCAGGTAGCCGATCGTCGGGGGGCAATCCACGACGCACCAGTCGAAGTGCCGCTCGACGCGCTCGAGGTAGCCGGCCAGCCGGCGGTCGCGGTCGGGCAACGACGCCAGGCCGCCGCGGGCGCTCTCCAGCCCGGCCAGCGCCACGGTGCTGGGCGCCAGGCGCACGCC
>JBIKJV010000388.1:0-4768 GCA_044360755.1 Phycisphaerales bacterium | reverse complement strand
CCGAGAAAGCGAACTTGGCCTAATCGATGTAAAAAACAATAGGATCAAAACCGAAGAGGATTTAGCTAAGAAGCAAGATGATCTAACGGAAAAAGCCATTAGATATTTGGCGCAGATCGGGCAGATTACAAATGCTGAAGCTGCATTAGATGAGCTACGGAAACAATCAGCGGAAAGGCAAAAAGAAGCTGCAATCGCTGATATAGAGGCTGGGGTTCAAGGTGAAATCGCAAGATATAACAACATCAAGAGTCAAAGAGATGATCTCGATCGTGAAGTTTCTGATGCAGAAGCTAGGATTGCTAGACTACAACAGCAACAGCAAGATTTAACAAATCAACTAAATATCTCTAGAGCATCAGATGAGAGACTAATAAAAGCGGGTGTTGAGGGTGAGGGGTTTAAATCATCCGCAGTAGCTCAAGCGGAATCAAAACTTGCTGGAATAGAAAAGCAGATTTCTGGATTATTTGATTTCATCGATCAAGCACCACAAAGAATTGGTGAGCTTACTACTGCATCTTATACTCAAGCTGCCAAAGTCGATCAGGCTGTTGAGGGTGCAAAGATCGAAATCGAAAAGATCGAATCAGAATATAAACTATCTGAGAAATCCCAAGCAATAACGGCAGCATCCCAGCAAATGAGCGGGGCGGCTCAGGCGATCTCTACTGCCATTGAGGGTTTCGAGCCAATTAATCAGGCTCAAGAGAATGCCAAGAACCAGTTATTGAAGGTTGCAGCAGATGGCCAAATTACTGCCAATGAGCAACAGCAAGTTGCGGCAAGTCTCAATACTCTAATGGGAACGCTCAGGGCTGGGCAGAATACATCTATCTCGACACTTCAGGAATTGATCCGCATAAATAACGAATTGGTAAGCAAGATAGGCGCTGCTAATAATGCTATCTCCGACTTGCGTTCTCGCGTAAATAGCCTAGCATTGCCGCAAAGATAAAACCAATAACCAACTAATCACATGTCTACCAAAATTTTACCAACTGAATACCTTGGCGCAAACTACACCGGAGATACATCTACTGGAGTTGTTTCATTCGATGTAGGTGATTTCGTTTCATCATCGAACCTATCCAATGCTGAGGTTGGTCAAGCGTCGAACATCGATCCACTCAATTTGGTTACTGGTCTAAGCTACACGATCACAACCTTGGGTAATACTAACTGGCAAAGCATTGGCGCACCAGTTGGCGCTGCCGTTGGAGCTACATTCACCGCCACCGGGCAAGCCCCATCCGGGACAACTGGCAAGGTTTCATCTGGTGATATCCGCCGAGTCCTATTGGGTGTCTGCGAGCAAATATACCAGAAATACTTTGAATATTCCGCCCAAGGTGACGCCCCTGTTAGAATGACTGTCGGTCGTACAACTGGCATTAACAATTCGATCGGGTCTGTTACATCACTTATTGTTACATACAATATCGGATTTACTGTTGACATCCAAACTCAGGAAGTTACGGAAGAGTAACCATGCCAGTAAATTGGACAATTGCCGGGCAGACTGGTAGCACATTCAATGCAACGCAAAGAACGCTTTCTGCGGCTCAAATTGATTCTGCTAGATTGGACTTCAAGAGTCTTGAGGCGGATATTCTTACATTTACGATTACCCCAGAATCACTAACATCGGCAATAATACCTGATCTGCGACAGGAAATGATCCTGTACCGGGATGGGGTTCGATTCTTCTCAGGCAATGTCACCAATGTCCGCAATGTAATAGACTCAGGCAAGCATCAATGCCAAGTAACAGTATCAGGCCCATGGTGGTGGCTTGAGAAGATACCATTTACATCGGTTATAGCGGATGGGACTGGAGTATCTCAAGAGCGGATTTCATATGTATTTGGTACAGCTAGCGCAGGGCAAAACCTAAAAACCAGTATCGAGGCGGCAATCAATAGATCAGCAGCACTTGGCGCTCCAATTGCGACTATCGCTCAAGGATCATCGGTTGATGCGATGTTTGTTGTACCAAGGATCACTCTCAATCAATCGACTTGCGGTCAGGTTATTTCCGAGCTTGTCAGGATTTGTCCCGATACAATGGTATGGTTTGATTATTCTACCGCTCCGGTAAGGATTAGGGTTGGCCGCAGGGGCGCAACAACAGCAGTATCATTGAACCAATCTACATCCCCGATTACATCGATTGACATCAATCCAGTAATCGACCTTGAGGTTTCAAATGTTGTTCTTCCATATGTGGATAGGGATACGCAGGGAAGGACTAGATTTCAAGTGCAATCCGCAGGAACAAATGCGACTAGCAAAAGGCAGATTATAACTGTATCCGGCCCTGAACTAGACACATTCTTGCCGAATAATTTGTTTGATAGTTATGTGGCGAATACTGCGGCATCAATTTCAAATCTTGTTCATGATTCAGATTCGGCATGTGTTGAAGCGGCAAAGGAGTCCGGGTTAGGAAGATTGCCAATAAACACATATCTTTACAGGGTTTCATTAAGAAGCACTAGATCCAATACATATGTAATAACAAATACATTTACTATCGGAGGTTCATCTTACACGAATTTAGCTGGATCACCAGTTAGTGGATTTATTTTAACTTCACAAAATCCACCAGAATGGTGGAATGTTGCTGTTACTGATGTCATTGTATCTGGAACAATGTGGATGTCTCATACTTATGATTTACAAGGTGATACCACAGAAAAACCTCTCCCTAGATATTTTAAAGATGCAGGATTTATTTTTGTTGCTAGTGGGTACGAGAATGTATATGCCTATCCAGATAGGGCATATTATCAAAAACCATTCAAATTCAACGCAAAGCTCGTAGCATCGGCATACACCAATCAGACATTCTACCGCCCTGCTGATTACTCATTCATCGCTCCACCCGCTGATTTGGCCGCGAATCTTCTTGCGGCACAGAACTGGATCCCATACGAGGGCGCGATTACGCTTGAAGAAGAGGATGTTGGCGCGACTCGATACCGGGGCAATAAGATCAACCTGATCAATTCAATCCCGGCATATTCCGCCATGGGTGCATTGGTGTCCGGCGAATCGCTGGAGATTGAATCCGGGCGAACCACGATCAGCCTCGGTGCTCCGGCCCGGAATGATTACCGAACGCTGGTGGACAAAATCCGCAAGACATCGCAAGACAACATTGTTTACGTCTAAAAGTTATGGCCCAATTTTCAACCAACAAGGATGCATTTGGAAATGTCACTGCTGAAACTGGCGCGGTTATTGATATCTCACAATCCACGACATTTTACAAATATGTCGGCAATACGGAAACCGCTGCTGTCTTAGTGGATCCAGTATCGAATACCACAAGATTCGCCCCAAGGTTCGCTGGCGGGTCAGGTCGAAACATCCTCATTCGGAACAATGTCGTTCCGGGATCAACCCCATATGGTTGGATGTTTCCAGACGCATCCGAATCATGGTTGGCTGAAGATGGGGTTTTCTACGCGAGCGTGAATGGATCCGGTGAGATTGAATTTTCCGATGACACAGACATCATTGCGGTTTCCGATCCATATCCATTCCCGACATCTGGATATAATATCGGTGCAGCAAATCAAACTTACGGGTGGGGTGGGACTTTCCCTCCGGGCGGCGGGCCGGGAACTAGGACAATTACGCTAGGATCAGGAATTGGTGAGGTTGCATTCAAATCTGATGGATTTATTTCTGGAGCATCAACATTCCGCTTTGAGGTTGTATGGAATGGAACAACCGTGATCGATACCGGGAGTCTTGCAAGCGGCTCATCTTTCTCCCATTCATTCATCAAAACAACAGCATCCCCGGCAACAATATCGGTGACGCTTACCAGTGCATCAACAACTGGAGCCGGTTATGTGGAAATCGGCAGCAATGAAGCCAGAACTGATTTCACGGCAGACTCAACGTCATATGGTGATGGGTTGAATGGAGGAACACCATTTACTCTGAACTGCACTTACGAGAATGGCGGCGGAGAGATAACCGCTGAGGTTACATCGAATACATTATTCGGTGATGATGATCCTGTTGTGTTTACGCAGTCGAAATATGACTGGCAGAATTGGACTGATCCGACCTCAACGTATTTCGTCAATATCGACGCGACCGGGTTGGCTTCAATCAGCGATGCAACAGACGTGATTGCTGAGCGAGTAGAGTTGCTGAATTTGGATCCCACCGGATCATATGCAGCTACTGCATATGGCAAGACAACTTACAATGTTGACGAGGATTTCAATATCTCAATTCTCCCAATTGAAAAAAACTCACAGACGCTCGTGACGTATCTTGCAATGGATGTCACCGGGACTGTGTTGGATGACGTGCGCGGCCCATTCTCTGACCCTGCACTTCCGGCTAATACGTCCACTGTGAAATACCTGCCAATTTCGATATCTGATGTTACAACTGGGGTGATTACGCAGCTTTTAGAGGGAACCTTGGTATTGAGATAATCCTTGCCAAATCGCATGGGTTATGGTATGCAAATCGGCGCAATGGCGGGAACAAATCTTAATGCCCATTCCGGCGAAACATTGAGCTTATCCTTTTCCTGCAAGGACGAGGATGGCGCGGCATTCAACCTCACCGGATATTCCGCCCGGGCCAAGGTTCGTTCCACAATCGCATCCAGCGTTGTGGTGATCGATCTGACCCCAACAATCCCCAACCCGGCTAATGGTATCATTGTCGTATCGAAAACCGACGAGCAGACTGCTAATGTTCCGCCCGGCGTTTACCAATGGGATTTGGTGCT
>JBIKJV010000183.1:0-4773 GCA_044360755.1 Phycisphaerales bacterium | reverse complement strand
ATCGTCAGCGTGACCGGGTCGCCCACCGCCACCGTGGTTGGCAGCGCGGAGACCTCCATCACGAAGTCGCCCATGGCGCCCGCGTAGCCGGCCGGCCGGCCTTGCTCGGGCGGGGCCTGCACCACGATGTCCTTCGCCGAAGCCGGCACCACCAGCGGGCGCGAGTCGGTGAGTGCCAGCTCCCGCTCGAAGAACACGTTCTGCACGACGCGAATCCCCAGCGGGTACGTCATCCGGATGCGGACGTCGCCGATCTCGGCAGGCCCGGCCTTGGGTGGCCAGATGGTGCGAGTGACCTCGTACACGAACACCGTGCCGCCGGCGCGCTGCTCCTGGCGCGTACGCGGCAGCTTCCCGCGCTGCAGCAGGGCTGCCAGCTCGTCGCCGAACGGCCCCCACTGGCTGTTCTTGACGTCCACGAGGCTCCACATCTGCTGCTCGTTCAGCTGCCCGATCGCGCGATCCTGGAAGGGCTTGATCGCGATGCGCAGCGTCAGTTCGAGCGGCTGGCCGACATACGGCCGGCTCGGTTCGCCCACGACCTCGATGGAAAGCAGGTCGCCCGCATCGGCGGTCGACCGGACATCGACGTTGAAGGGCCGGCTGCGCGACTCCTTCCCGTCGACCGTGATCGACACCGCCGGGACCACGAGTGGGCCGGCCTTCTCAGGCGTGATCTCGACGACGTAATCGACCGAAGTCGAATTCGTGACCCGGCCGTTCACGATCGATGTCATCGACTGCCTGCCGCCTTCGCTGACGGCGACCGTCGCGCCGGGGATCTCGGGTGCCACCGGCGCCGAGACGTCCTTGGCATCGGTCACGCGAACCAGCATCCGGAACGGGATCCCTGCATAGACCTCTCGATTGGGCTGCTGGAACTGGACGTCGCCGGCCCACGCGTGGGCGGCAAGCGCCAGCATGGCGGCCAGCACGAAGATGGCGTTCGTCGTTCGCATCGGAGGATCACCAATCCTTGGCCGGCTTGCGTGGCGGCAGCTTCTGCTCGGCCCGCTTCTCCTGCATCGCGCGTCGCTGGCGTTCGCGGTCGCGCACGGACTGTAGCAGCCGGTTGGCCTCTTCCTTGGTCATCTCCTGCGGTTCGCCCTGGGGCTGGTCTTGCTGCTGCTGGGCGTCCTCGGGCTTCTGCCCTTCCTGCTTGTCCTGGCCCTGTTGCTGGTCCTGTGGCCGGTCTTCCGGCCGGTCCTTCGCTTGCTCGGGGGTGTCCTGCTTGTCCTTGCCCTGGTCACCCTGCTTCTGCTCCTGCTTGTCGTTGGAGTCGCCGGACTGCTTCTGCTGGTCCTGCTGCTGCTGCTGCTGGTCGTCGGACTTCTGGTCCTTCGACTGCTGCTGGTCCTTGGACTGCTGCTGGTCCTTCTTGTCCTGCTGCTCCTTCTTGTCGTCCTTGTTCTGCTGCTGCTGCTGCTGCTGACGCTTCTTCAGCTCTTCCAGCGCGCGGACCAGGCGCAGGCTCTGCTCGGCGTTGGCGCGCGAGGCGGTGTCGTCGGGGTTCGCCGTGGCCGCGTCCTTGAAGCCCTGGAAGCTCTGGCGCGCGTCCTTGATGGCCTGCTCCAGCGCCTTCTCGTCAACCGGCGCCGTGGGGGACTGGCCGTCCGCGTTGGGCGTGCCCTGCGCGGCGCGCTCGGAATCGACCATGCGCTGCGCGGCCTCGGCCTGTTCGCGCGTGCCGGCGTAGTAGCTGGCCGCGCGGTTGTACTGGCTGGATGCGGCGAGGGCGGCGTCGGTGCTGCCCTCCTTCGATGCCGCTTCGGCCGCGGCCGCGAAGGCCTTGGCGGCGTCCTCGAACTTGCCGGCGCGGTAGAGCGCGATGCCCTGGTTGTAGCGCGCGCCCGCGGATTCGGGCCGCGCGGAGAGCGCTTCCTCGTAGCGCTGTGCAGCACCCGCCGCATCGCCGGCCTCCAGCAGGCGCTTGGCGTCGGCCACGGCGGCATCGAAGTCGACCACCTTCGGGTCGGGCGCGGGCCGGTTCGTGGGCTCCGCGGCGGGCGCGGGCGCCCCCGCCGCAGGTTGCGCGGCGGGTGCAGCAGCCGATGCCGGCGGCTTCGCGGCCGGCATCGGGGCCTGCGTGCCGGCCAGCAGCACGGTGGGCACCATCGCAAGCAGGAGCAGAGCGGGGCGCGTCATGGCGTGGCCTCCTTGCGCGGCGTGGTGCGGTCGGGCACCAACGAGCCCGCCAGCAGCAACGCGAACGCCAGCCCGGCGAACCACTGGAAACGCGGCGTCCGGCGCGTGACGGTCGCCGCGTCGAACTCCTGCCGCTCCAGCTCGCCCACGGTCTGCGCGTAGGCGCGCGCCATGTCCACTTGGCCGGTGCCCGCGGGGATGAACGCGCCGCCGCCGGCCAGCGCCGCCTCGCGGAGCGTGCGCTCGTCCATCTTCGACCACACCTCCTGGCCCTCGTGCACCAGGTACCGCACGCCCTGCGCCGTGCGCGACTCCGGGATGCGGCCGCCCTCGCGCGTGTCGCCGATGCCAACGGTGTAGACGTGCACCCCGTACTTCTCGAGCGCTTCCTTCGCGGCTGCCACCGGGTCGGCACCCTGGCCGCCGCGGTTGGCGCCCGACAGGTCCTCGCCGTCGGACAGCACCACGATCGCGCGGCTGGCGCCCGACTGCGGCGGGAAGCTCTCGCCGGCCAGCTGGATGGCGTTGGCCAGCGCCGTGCCGCCGCGCGCGCCGCCCAGCGGGCGCAGGTCCTGCAGCGCCGCGCGCATCGCGCCGTAGTTCAGGGTGAGCGGCACCTTCAGCGCGGCAGTGCCGGCGAATTCGATCAGCCCGACGCGGTCGCCGCCCAGGCTCTCGACCGTTTCCTCGACGAACTGCCGCGCGCGCATGAGGCGGTTCGGCGACGCGTCCTCCGCCAGCATCGAGCGGCTGACGTCCACCACGAAGAACACCTCGGCGCCGCGGCGGCGGACTTCCTCGACCTGCGCGCCCCATCGCGGGTCCATCACCGCCAGCACCAGCGCGCCCAGGCCGAGCAGCGCCAGCACCGCCCGCACGACGGGCCGCGCCAGGCCCGCCCGCGGCGCGATCGCGGCCAGCAGCGGGGCGTCGGCGAAGGCCTGCATCGCCCGCGCGCGGCCGCGCAGCCGCACCACGGCCAGCAGGGCCAGCGCCAGCACCAGCCACAGCCAGTTCAGCGCGCCGGGGTTCGCGAACATGAACTCCATCGGGTTCACGGCAGCGTCCTCCAGCGCGTCAGGCCCAGCGCGACGTCCGCCGCCACCAGCACCAGCACGATCGCCAGCAGCGGCGGGAACCGGCGGCCGGCCACGTCGAACGGCTCCACCGCCAAGTCACGGAACTGCAGGTAGCGGCGCTGCTCGGTCGCGGTCTTCTCCAGCGCGTCGATCGTCTCGTAGATGCTGGCCAGGCTCTTCGAGTCGGTGGCGCGGAAGTACTGCCCGCCGGTGACGGCGGCCATCTCCTTCAGCAGCTTCTCGTCGATCTTCACGGGCACCGGCACCAGCTGCGTCCCGCCGAAGGGTGTCTGCATCGGGAACGGGGCCTCGCCGATCGTGCCCATGCCGATCGCGTAGAGCTTGATGCCGTAGGTGCGGCAGATCTCGGCGGCGGTCATCGGGTCGATGTCGCCCGCGTTGTTCTCGCCGTCGGTCAGCAGCACGATGGCCTTGCTGCGCGGCTTGGGCACGTCGCCGGTGGGGCGCTCCGTCGCGTCGCGCAGGCGTTCCGCGGCCAGGGCGACGGCCTCGCCGATCGCGGTGCCGTCCTCGGCGCGCTCGCCGGCCACCTCGACGCCCTCGAGCACCTGCACCAGGTAGTCGTGGTCCAGCGTGAGCGGCGAGAGGCTGTCGGCGTACCGCGCGAACGCGACCAGCCCGACCAGGTCGTTCGGCCGGCCAGGCAGCCCGTCGCCGCCCAGGATGAACGCGGTGGCCACGTCCTTCAGCGCGGTCAGGCGGTCTGCGCGCCGGCCGGCCTTCTGGAAGTCCATGGCAAGCATCGAGCTGGAGCGGTCCACGACGATCTCCATCGCGATGCCTTCGACGTAGACGCGCGTCTGCTCGTTTGCCTTGATGGGGCGCGCGATGCAGACCGCCAGCAGGGCGATCGCGAGCGTGCGAAGCAGCGTCGGCAGCCACCACGTGCGTGCGACGAACGACGCGCCGGCCGACCGCAGCAGCGCGGCCGACGGGAAGCCGATCGCGGCGCGGCGGCTCGGGGCGAACGCCGGCCAGGCGGCCAGCGGCACCAGCAGCAGGAGGAGCAGCCACCAGACGCTCGATTCGTGGAAGCCGGTCACGGGCGGCCCCCTTCACGCGGCGGTGCGATGACCGGCGGCTCGGCGCCGGACTCGGCGGGTGCCGCGGTCGCGGCGCGGGGGTGTTCGCCCGGTGCCGCCGTCGCGCTGCCGGGGGCCGGCTCGACCGGCGCGGTGGCGCGCACGAAGCCGCGCATCGCGTCCAGCGCGCGCCCGCACTCGGTGCCGGCGGGGCGCTGCGCGGCGAACTTCACCATGTCGGCCGTGCGCAGGAACTGCGCTAGCGTGCGCTCGTGCCCGCCGGCCAGTTCGGGGTGCTTGCCGGCCGCGCGCAGGAACTCCTGCGTCGTCTGCTCGGGCGCCGCGATGCCGAAGCGCCGCTCCAGGTAGGTGCGCACCACGTCGGACAGGCGCACGAAGAAGCCGTCCACCTCGCCGCGCTCGGGCAGGCGGTCGGCCTCCAGCCGTTCGATCTCGCGCAATGCCCATTCGTCGGGCGGCAGCGGGGGCTCGGCCTCCAGCGTGCC
>JBIKJV010000294.1:0-15405 GCA_044360755.1 Phycisphaerales bacterium | reverse complement strand
CGTTGGTCGCAGTGTCCTGCAGGAACGCGTAGTGGAACACCTCCGTCGACGTCGGGGAACGCACCGAGAACCCATCGACGAACAAGCTGCCGCCGACGAGGTCGTTCGCAAGAGTGGCGACGACGAACCCGCGCCGACTCCAGATGCGCCCGGCGCTGTCGGTGACGACATTGTGGCGTTCCCACCCGTTGATCGAGACGACTGGCATCAAGCCCCCACGTAGTAGTCGACGCTCACGCGCCAAATGGCATCGGTTGCAGCCGGGCAGACGATCGTCGTCGCCGTACCGGCCGTCGTCGACTTGATGGGCTGCGCGTTGGAGATTTCTTCTTCTGCGATGGTGCCAACCGCGCCAGCAGTCGGGAACGACAGCACACGAGTGCCGGGCAGGTTCGTCGTCGTCACCAGCTTGGGCGTTGCGCCAGCGAGGCCAGCGGTTGCGAAGAACAGCTTCACATGGATGCGGGTGATGAGGTGAAACAAGCCGGCGCCCGCGCTGGGGATCGTCGCCGTCACCGCTGCGTTGACGAGGCCGGTGGCTGTGACGTGCAGCGGGGTTGGCAGTGGCACGCCGATGATGGCGTAGTCGGCCATCGATGCGCGCAGCGACACAATCATCGCACCCGATGTGAATGCCGAGACGCGCACGCGGAATTGGCGGAACCCCGTCACACCGACCATGACCGTCTGCGCCGTCGCAGTGATGGTGTTCACAAAAGCGTTGGTCAGCGCGTTGATGCCGGGCAACGCAACGAAGTTGGTCCCGTCGACGGTGGCTTCGAACACCAGCGTGCCAACGAACACACCGCGCACGTCGACAGCAACGACGCTCACGCCGTTGAGGTCAACGACAGCGGTTGCATTCAGCGCAGCAAGCGTGGCCGACGGTGCGCGTGCATCGACCACCGTCTGGTTGGTGATGCCGTCGAGAACGCCTTTGAACTCGTTGTCGCGCGCGTCGAAAAGCTGAGCCATGAATCACCCGAGTGTGTAGAGGATCTTGTACGCGCCGCCGACAGCCTCGTCGCTGCTCACAGTGACAGCGAGGCTACCAGCTGCAGGCACAGCTGAAAACGTGACATTGCCCATCGATGGCTGGTTCTCGTCGGTGGGTAGCGTTGCGCCCCATCCGACAATCACACGCGACGTGGCCGTGCAGCTGGCGTCGACGACAGTGACGGTTTGCTCGTGTCGACCGAATGGAACGTCAATGGTCGCTGCGGTGACTGTTGTGCCACCACCACCACCGCCCGAGATGTTGTCAAGGTCGACCTCATTGGGTCCGACGGTGCGCGATGAAAACCCACGCACCCGAAGCAGTGTGTTGACGCCTGCGTTGCCGACGTAGTCGCTCGTATCGCAGGAGATGAACGCCACACGTGAGTTATCGCCGATGCTGATTGTGACGTTGTCGCCTTGAACGTTTTGGATGGTTCCAGAGAACCGCGCAGATGACGCGCCAACACCGATTGTTGTTCCGCCAGCGTTTGGCAAAATCAACAGCCCGTCGATTGATGACACCACCCAACGTGCTTGATTGTCGTCGGCAGCGAGCACGTTGTCGACGCCGTACAGACTCAGATTCTTTGCAATCAGTCGAGCATTGCGGGTGCCTGAAGCAATGAACGACCCGTGACCAAACAGGTTGATGCACTGGCCTTCAACAGCCTCAACAGAGACATTCGACATAGACAACGACGGGACAAGGTCGGCGTTGGTGAATCCCGCGCTGAACTGTTCGACAATCACGGCCGTCGTCAGCGTCGAACCCGCCTTCACGAGTATTTCGACGTTGCTGATTTCGACGGGGCACCCGTTGTTCAGCTCAGCGCCCTTTGCGTAGAACAGAAACGGGACGTCACCGCTCACGATGAACTTGAACCGCTGCGCCCCGTCGATGCTGAACGCCTTCAGACCGCCTGGAATGGTGATGCCGGACGTCAGCGCGATGTTGCTGCCCAGCTCAAGCGTGCATGGCCGCTGCTGGGTGAGGCAAAGGGTGATGGCGCGCCGGATGTCGTCGTCGCTGTTGACGATGGTGGTACGGCGCACCAACCGGTCAACGTTGGGCCCAAACGCACGACCGGCAGCGACAGGCCCCACCATCAGCGGTCACCCAGCAACGACGGGCGACCCGTGCGCGCCTGCGCCGACAGTGGAGGGGCGCGCCCGCTGATCTTGCGTTCCTCGTCACCCGGCAGTCCACCCGCGACAGGCAATGGCGAACCAGCCGCAAGGCTCTTGAGCATCGCGGCGCGCTCGTCGGGATCGAGCCCATCCATGGGGTCCGCTGGCTGCTCACCAGCGCGCAGGGCTCGAACGGTGGTGCGCGAGACGATCATGGGTCAGTCCCCCAGTCGAAGCGGTGCGAGGCCGCGTTGCTGGAAAGCCTCTTGGTCGGTGAGCGTGTACCAGTTGCCGAACTGGTCTTGAATGACGAGCTGCCCGCCGTAGCTCTGCGAATCGAACACGGGTTCCATGCCGGTCGTTTCGCGGAACCACTCCGCCAGCGCCGCCATGCTGTCGAACGTGTACGGCTCTTCCTTCGTACCTGCGCCTGTATCGCGATCGTTGATAAAAAGGTCCTGCGTCGACAACGACGCCTTGGCTGCCTCGAGCGCACGCTTGGCGTCTTCTTCGTCGGCTGGCTTGACCTTCGGATCGTTCTCCGGGTCACCGTCGCCCACCTTGCCGCCCACCTTCTGGCCGCCCACCATTCCGTCCCCGTCCATGTCGAGGTCGTAGGCGTCTTCGTAGTCGAGGATCGCGGCCTGCTGCCCGATAGCCTGAAACTCTTGATCCGCCTGACGCCGCGAAAGCTCATCCAGCGCCAACACCGCGCCGCGATCCTGCTGTCGACCGATGTCAGACTTGAGGGCAGCTGTCGCACCGCTCAGGCCCATACCAGCCGCGCCAGCGCGGGCGCCAGCGTCGAGGCTGGCTTTTGCCTTCCCGGCCGCCAGATCGGCTTTGGTTGCTTCGGTGACGCGGTCCTGCTCCGCCCGCAGTCGCGACAGGTAGTCGAGGCTGGACTCGTCCGGCGCGGCCGGTTTGGCCGGAGCGCCTGACCCCGGTGGCCTCGGGCTGGTCGTCACGCTGCCGGCCGATGGCTTGCCGCTGAGGTCCGGGAGTGCCTTGGCCGGCGCCGCAGGTGCCCGCGGGCTGGTTGCAACAGTGCCGGGCTTCTGCGCGCTTTTTTCGGTCGCCATGCGCGCAGCCAGCGCATCGAGTGCGGCATCAGGCAGGCGCTTTTTGTTTTGTGGGGGCATGGTCGGACGGTTGGGCAAGGCCATGGTTTCTCTCCGGTGCGCTACGAGCGGCGCTGTTTTTGGTCGTCGCGGTACTCAGCGCGGAACTCGCGGAACTCGCTGACAAGGGCATCGAGGCGAGACACCAGGTTGGCGATCTCCCCCGCCAGCTTCACAACGCGCGCGTTGTGCGGCCCAGTGACTTCCTTGTCGATCCCGTCGGCCTTGCCCTCGACTTTGTCGAGGCGCTTGTCGTGCTGGTCGACCTTGACCTCGGTGACGAACAGCACGCGGGCCACCGCGAATGCGCTGGTGGCGAGCGAGACGACGATGGCAGCAACTTGAAGCAGGTTCATCGCGACACCCCCACCGGCGCGCCGCTCATGCTGGCGACGGACTTAGAAGCGCGTGAAACCGCCATGCCCTTCGCCATGTCGTGGATGGTCTGTGCGTCGACACGGGTTGGTGGACGGCCGCGCACGCGCTCGAACTCAGCGAGCGCCACCTTGACGACACCGTCGAGGAACAGGTCATCGATGTTCGTCGGGGTCAGGCGCACCACCGGGTCGGCGAGGGCGATGGCCCCGCGCAGCGCCGAACGGATGCCGTCGAGCTCCGAATCGGTGAGCTTGGCGCCCCACAGTGGAATCGCGAAGCGGACAAGGCCCGCAAGAATGGCGACAACGACGGCGACGCCGCCGATGGCCGCAAGAGCAGTGGCGAGAGCGATGGGCATGGTCATTCCTTCCAGCCGCATGCGGCTTCATGTGTGGGGCAGCCATCGTCGTCGTGAACGAGCATCAGGTGCCAGTGCTGCGCCTCGTGCAGCATGAGGGCGTCGAAGTCTTCTTCGTCGAGATCGAGGTACACGCGCCCGCGATAGGGACCGCTACCCAGCCATGCAGTGCAGCCCTCGGTGTGCTCGTAGCCGGCTCGCGCACAGGTCTGAAAAGTGTCCGTGTCCTCGACGCAGAAGACGTCCATGCCGTCGAACACGTTCTCGACGTCGGGGAACTCTTCAAGCACAATCTCGCGCGTCGCCTCCGCTTCGATGTCGGTGACGTCGCAGTCGTACGTGCGCATGGTGCACGCCGAAAGCAGAAGCAGGAGGATGGTGAGCGGCTTCATGCAGGGAACGCTACCCCATATTTGCTTTGAAGGAAGGCCAGCACGGCGGCGCGCTGTGAAGCATCGTGTGCCCCGGTGTAGACGAGCAGGCAAACGAGATCGCCGCCAAGGGGGAACCCACCCGACGGGTTGGCGCCCACCACCAGTGTAGACGACGGGTTGCTTGCGGTGAACGCTGCAGCGTTGCCTGTGACGACGCTTGTGCCCTGCACGTAGACGCTCGCGTCTGGCGTGTCAGCGCTCGCCAGTGTCGACGCCATGACGTCAAAAAGCCCGTTGTTGACCGATGCCGCAGCTCCGTTGATGGCGATGCGCAACGCAGTCCCGTCGGCCATTGCGTACGAAGCGGCGAACCCGGTGTTGTACCTGTGCAGCACGCCAATCGAGGCTGCAGCACCCGTCGATGTCGCTGCAATCGTGTGCACCGCAGACGTCGAGGTGCGCACTACGCTGTAGATGGTCGCCCCGTTGCCGTTGTGCAAGAAGGCCCACGCCGACATCGGCAACGACGAGACGAGGCGATCATCTGTCCCGTCAAACGTCGCACCCGCACGGCCATTGAGCAGCGACGAGGCAAACAGCGGTTGCTGCGTTCCCGTGACGTTGGAGAACGTGCCACCGAGCGTGCCTTTGTTCAGCCAGTTGTCGAACGCCACCCCGTTGGTGCGTGTGCTGTTGGCGCTCCCGTCAGTGTCGTCGCCGTCGAGAAAGGCGGCGAGATTGGCGACGTCTGGCGTGCCGCCGCCCTGACGACGCTGCACGTTCCATCCGGGGCCGCACCAGTTGTTCACGGTGTTCTGCATGGGCGCGGCCTCTCAAAAGGGGACAGATGTCACGCTGTAGTTGTTCGAGGCGCTGTCGGCGACGAGAACCAGCTCAAACATCATGTCGAACGCAAGGATTTCTGTCGCGCCTGGTGTGATGTGCGAACCAGCGTTCGCCCCGTACGTGGCCACCACCGTCCCGATGGCCGCCCCACGCGTCACAAGCTGCCACGCAATGGTCCCTGTCGCGCTGCCGTTGACGATTTTGACCTTGAGGGTGCGCAGCTGCCCAGTGGTGGCCGGATCCTGCAGCGTCGGCTTGATGGCCGTGGCGGTGAGCACGCCGGCCACGACGAGCGGCTGGGTGCAGATGGGGCCGACGCCCGAACGGATGGAAACGGATTCGCTCATGGTGGTTCCTCGTCAGCCCTGCACGAGCGGCTGTGAAATGGTGTCGGTCGGTGGGGCCTGCTCACCAGCCGCAGGCGCACCCGTGGCGTCGTCGGCAGGCTGCTCGGTTTCGATCTGGTCACGGATCAACATCTCGAGCTCGACAAGGTCCTTGAAGACCTCGCGCTGCCCAGTGGCGAGCGCGCGCGACTTCTCGCGGTCGATGGCTTCGCGCAGTGCCGGCATGCTGTGGTCACGAACGTTGATGTCGACGTCTTCGCCAGCGATGAACGCTTTGATGGCATCGCTCGCCATCTTCTTCGCCAGCGCATTCGCTGGCGTGCGGCGCGCCTCGTCGACGTCGGCCGCAGTGGCCACGCCAGCCACGGCCTTCTCGACGGCCTTCGCCTCTTGCGCATCCTGCCGGCGCTCGATCTCGCTGCTGGCCTCGAAGCGGATGTTGCGGCCTTGGATGTCGGACCCGCTGAACATGAACACGTCGTCCATGTTGACGTTCGCGATCTTTGCCTGACGCTGCTTCGTGTAGTTGATCTGCACCAGCCCCGTCGTCAGCCGCCACGCGTCGCTCACCATGTCGTCGAGGGACTTGAGCGCGTCCGAGTTCTTCTGGCTGTCGATCTCGTAGAGCGCTTCGATGGCGCGCCCCGACATCGAGGTCCCGCCGCCGCCGCTGGTGACCTCGTTCAACCCGATGATGGCATCCATGAACGCGATCGAGTCGTCGCGCACCTTGAACAGGTTCGCGCTGATGTCGCCGGGCTTGGTCCACTCGATGGTGGGCGCTGGCTCATCGCCGCGCTTCTCATACCCGAGGACGTTTGTCTCGTCGAGATTGAGCTGGTCGACGATGTCTTTCGGCCCGACGAGATGCGGGTTGGTGACCAGCCGCATCATCTTGACCATGCGCGCCTGCGTCTCATTGACGGTGCGCTGGCTGTCGACGATGTCCTTGAGCGGGGTGATCCCGTAGGCGCTGCTGCGATTGCTGCGCACCTTCATCAGCGCGAGCGGCAACACCGCTTCGCGCTCCTCACCCGTCGGACCGTCCGTCGACAGCATGATCGGGTAGGGCTTGCGTTCCAGCACCTCACCTTCGACGATGAGCGCATAGAGCCCGGCCTTGAAGCGCCGGCAGGGCTTCACCCACAGTTCTGCGCCTGGAATGCCCTCGACTTCTTCGCCGGCCGCGTTGCGGTACTTGCGCGGGGTCGGCATCGTCGTCTTGCGCGACGTCTGCTCCCACAGGTCGGCGATGTAGTCCTCGTCATAGTGGTTCTCGAACGCGACCCACTTCGCCTGTCGGTAGTCCTCGACGGGATCGATGAGGTAATCGTGGATCGTGAGGCGTTCCCACCGCACACGGTCCTTGGACGGGTCATACCAGACCTTCAGCCCGGCCGTCCCACCCATGAAACCGTACTGCACTGCTGAGTGGATCTTCTCGGCGGTGCGCTCCTCTTGGATGAAGTAGTCGATGAACCGGTTTGTGATCTCGGCGGTGTAGATGTCCTCGCTGCTGTCAGGCGAGGCGGGCACAGCGGTGACGCTGCGGCGGTCCTTGTTGAGCAAGGCGCTCCACGTCGTCATCTTGCCCTGCATCAGGTTGATGCTGAGGAAGGGGACGCCCTCGCTGCGGAACCACGCGTCGTTGTCGATGCGTTTTTCTTCGCGATTCCATGCGTCAAACTGGTTCCCGTTGCAGAACTGCTCGACGAGCTGGGCGCATTGCCGGTACGGCCGGGCGATGGCCAACGTCAGGTCGCGCTTCTGCTGCCAGAAGTCGAGAATGTCCTCGACAGGCGGGGGTGCACCGCGTGCCACGCCGTCGCCGACACCGGGAACTGGCTTCATCGAGTCCCCAACAGGCCCTGCAGGGCTTCTTGACGCAGCTGGTAGTCGGCGAGCTTGCGTTTGCGCTCCTCGTCGCCCTCCATGAGGTCTTCTTCGGCGTCCTCAAGCTCGCCCTCGGCGACTTTGCCCCCGATCATGCCCCCAACCTGTCCGCCGAGGCCCGCACCAGCGCCCATCAGCGCCGGACCGAGGGCCAATCCTGCGCCTGGTACAAGAAAACCAAGAGCCCCGAGGCCCGCACCTGCAAGGGACCCGATGGTTGACCCGGTGGCCTGCGCACCGGCCCCGCCCTCGCCAACTTTGCGTGCGAGTTCGCGCTCGCGTTGCGAGACCTCGAAGTCGGATGGCTTGATGCGTCGGGACATGCACACTCCGGTGATACCTATAAGGGCACCCCTATAGGTATGACCACCACCACGGCACCAGCCGCATCGGGCGCTTCTGCGGGTTCGCCCACCGCACTGGCCTCTGCAGTCGACGCACTCCCCAGTGCGCCCCCGCAGAGCATCAAGGAACGCATGCTCGCCACGGCCACGGCGGCGCAAGCGAAACCATCGGCGCCGGTCTCGCCCACCGCGCAGGATGCAAGTTCAGGCGATGCCCCGGAATCGTCTACGGGAAAGGCTGCTGACGTCAAAGACGCCGAGCGGTCAGACGAGGACAACGACGTCAAGAAGAAGGCCCCCGACTCCGTCCCCATGGGGGCATTCAAGGCTCGGCTTGCTGAAGAGAAGCAGAAGCGCGAAGCGGTCGCGGCTGAGGCACACGAGCTCCGGCTCACCGTGTCGAAGTACGAAGCTGCTGTGGCGCTGCTGCGTGAAGAACTTCAGCAGCACAAGGACGCACGTCGTGAAGGGAAAGCCTTCAACGACGTCGAGGAAGAGCTTGCCGAAACCCGTCTTGGGCTCAAGGCTCGTGAGCTGTCGGAAAAGCTGGCCGCTGAACACGCGGAGAAGCTGAAGCAGATCAACGAGGAAGCCGCGAAAGAGGAGCGCCGTCTCTCGATCCGCACCCAGATCGAGGAGAAGACGCAGCAGGCCGTCGCAAAGTATGACCTTGTCACCCCCGACGAGGTGTACCGCTACATGGAGGAAGTGCACCGGACCACCGGGCGCGCCCCCTCGGCGATGGAAAGCGCGCGCCTCATCAGCGAGCACAAGGAAAAGCAGCTCCGACAGCTTGGGTACGTCCGCCCATCGTCGACGTCGTCAATCCAAAACCCGATGACCGTGAGCGCCCCATCTGGTGGGGCAAATCTCGGTCGGTCGGGGTCAGATCGCAACAGCATGGCGGAGTTCGCGCGCGCCCATCTTGGGCACCGCTGACGACGTCGTTCGTCCCACCCTGAAAGCACGAGGCATCGCCCATGACGCTCCTGAATAACGGCTACGGAACAACCGCAGTCGCCACCGCGAACAACTTCACCACCGTGTCGGGGCTCATCAAAGAGTTCGGCCCCGAGAAGGTGGTCAACACCATCAACCAGACGTCCCCGCTCATCGGCAGCGGCGCGCTTGAAAAGACCCCGCAGAAGGGTCAAGAGCTGGTCGTCACCGTCAAGCCCGGCGGCATCCCCTCCGTGGCCAGCGTCGGCGACTTCGGTCGGCGTCCCACCGGTCAGACCAACGCGCCCGCAAAGGCTCGTTTCGTGCCCGCCATGGTGACCGGTCAGGTCCGCATCGGTGCGCAGGCCCTGCAGGCTGTGCTTGAAGCCGACACCATCGTCGAGATGGTTGACGTCGAGCTTGAAGACCTCGCCAGCGGTGTTGCGCGCCATGTCGGTCGCGCGCTCTACCGCAACAGCGAAAACCCGCAGGCGACTGCGACGTGGTCCTCAACCGCTGCCAACGGCACGGTCACGATCAACTTCGTCGACGTCAGCATGTTCCGCCCCGGCGTCGCCTACGACTACATCCAAGGCGCCAACTCGTATGTCGTGCGCTGCACGGCTGTGACCCCCTCAGCTGTCGGTGGCAACAGCGCCAACGTCGCGGGTTCGGTGGCGTTCATCAACGACGTCGTCAACCCTGCGACTGGCAACATTGTGGCTCTCGGCGTCACCGCCGTGGCCCTGATTGACGTGTTCCGTCTGCGTGGCAGCACTGCCGGCTTTGGCGGCGCCGCTGCCCTCATCGCCGGTCAGGTGATGAACTCGTTTGTGGACATGGCCAGCCCCACTGCGGTGTTCGGGGGTCTGGACCCGGCGACCACGCTCGGCTGGGCTGGTTCGACGTCCGCCCTCGGCGGCCCGTGGAACCAGGACACCCCGCTCGGCTTCATGGCACGCCTGCAGAACGTGAGCGGCGAGACGTTCACCCACTGCCTGATGAACCCAGTCATCGGCGCCGCTCACGCGGTGTTCTCGGGCGCGCAGGGCAACGTCTACGGCATCCCGCTCGGCGTCACCGCTGGTCGTCCGTCGGGCCTCAAGGCCGACTACGACAAGTACGGGAGCTTCGAGCAGCAGGGCACCGGCCTGAAGTTCGCCGGCCGCCCCGTCATCGAGGACCCGAACTGCCCGGCTGACATCGTCGTGCTCCACAACAAGCGCACCGCGAAGCTGGGCGTGTGGCGTGAAATGGCCCCCGAGCAGAAGACCGAGAGCGGCGGCATCTTGTGGAACAGCGAAGATGGGATGTTCACGCAGTCGAACTTCACCGGCTCGATGCAGCTCTACTGCACCAAGCGCAACGCCGTCGGCGTCATCACCGGCATCACCGGCGCGTGATTGATTGAGTGGCCAGCGACTGGCGGAGGTGCAAATCTCCGTTGCTCGCTGGCCCTCTTGCATCTGGAGCACCCTCATGGACCTCGACGACGTCAACCGCGACCCAGACCTGCGCGACAACCCATGGGGGGCGATGACCCTCTCACGCGTCAACCCGTCGGCGCCTGTCGGCTACCTCGACGAGTACCGCGTCGACATCGAACACCCGGTGACGGGCAAGCGGTCCATGTTGGGCATCACCGCTGTCGGTCAGGCCCCCTGGAATCTCGTGTGCGGCAACCGCCCCTACGAGTACGAGCACGCGATGAAGGTCTACGCTCGTCGTCAAGCCGAGATCCAGCGCGAGCACGAGAGCAAGCGCAAGGACCAGCGCAAGGACTTCGTCAACGCGCTGCGCAAGTTCACCCATCGCACCGTCGACGGTCGCGAAGCCCTTGCCCACTTCCTTCATGGACGGCGGCGCTGATGTTGCTCTCTGAAGCCATCCAACGTGTGCGGTTCCTCATCGACGATCGCGACGAAAATCCGCTCGTCACCGACAGCGACATCACCATCGCGCTGCAGACAGCGTTGGATGAACTGTGGCAACTCACCGTCGACAGCGGGGCGAACCTCTACACCCTCTCCGCCGACCTCGTCCCCGACGCCAACGGGGCCATCGACATCACCGCCATCAACCCCATCAAGGTCGTAGCGCTGGCGTGGAAGTCGGGTCAGGTCTACATCGACATCCCGGCCGCCCGACCCTACGAGGGGACCGTCGCCGCCGTCGGTGGTGGGATGACGGTGCGCGTCATCTACGTCCCGCGCGCGGTGTTTCCGGCCTCGGGCGCGTCCCCTTTCATCTGGTCTACCGCGAGCATCGCTGACGCCGTGCTCGATCAACTGCTGTGTGCGATTGCCGCCTCGCAGGTCTGGATCCGCACCGGCGAGCCACCGCTCCCGTCGCTCACGAGGCGCATCGACGAACTCAAGAAGTCCGTCGCGTCGAAAATCAACATCCCCAACGTCACGGTGGCCCGGCCGCATCGGCGCGTGACCGGCATGGGTGGGTCGTCGTCCGGTGGGATGCGGTGGCAGCGCTACCAGCCGAACACCATCCAACTCGTCTACTGAGGTGCCCCGTGGCTCGTCGTACTCGAACGCTTGAAATCCTCACTGCAGCAAACCTGCTTCCCCAACAGCTTGCCGTGGAGCAAGCCCGTGGTGCCCGTGACGCACGGGTGGCGCAGGCACTTGCGTCGCTGGTGCCTTCGGCTATCTCCGCCGGGACTGGCGCGCTCGGTAAGCTGGCCGACTACCAGGCGGAGCAGGACCTCCTTGCCCTCAAGCGCGATGACCTCACCGCAAAGAGCGCGACGGACAAGGCTGCTGCAGCGGCTGCAACGGCCCGTGCTGAGGCGCTGAAGGTCAAAGCCGAGGCAGACAAGGTGAAGGCCACCACCGACGCTTCTGAGGCGACACGGAAGGCCAGCGAGGCCGCAGCGAAGGACCGTCGGCAGAACGCGATGGATCTCATCGAAGGCGGGGCGGGGTCTGCGGCCGCGCTGCTTCCGACGGGTGGGGACCGGCGTGTCGTCGGCACCTTCCGCCCCGGGGAGTCCCCTCTCGACGAGATCGAGCGCATCCAAGCCGACAGCGGGATGGGTCTGGACCAGCTGGCCGGCCTCGTCGACAAGCAAGGGCTCGTCACCCGGAAAGCCGCTGCGGACCTCAAGCTCGCCGAGCGAAAGGCGACCGCGCCTCTGACGGTGGGGCCGAAGCCGAAGACGCCGGAGCAGATTCAGGATGCCGAGGACCGGCGCAAGCTGACAAAGTTGAGCATTGCCGAGAAGGAAGCGGCGTTGCGCGGTGACAAGCCGATGGCCCCGAGCGACAACGAGCGCAAGGTTCAAAACGACGTCGACAGCCTCACCGACAACATCGCCAAGCTCGAAGGCGACATCGGCAGCGTGAACGCGTCGGGCCTCGAACCGGGCTTGATCGCCGGCCCCGCTCGCGCCGCCTATGCCACTGTCTTCGGCGATGAGAAGTGGACCGACTTTGAGAGCACGCGCGACGCGGTCAACCTGCAGATCTTCGGAACGTTGCGCAGCGATGCGCCGAGCGAGGAAGAAAACAAGCAGGCGGCGAAGCTGAAGATCGGGCAGAGCGACAACCTCGACACCATCCGCGCCAAGCTGCGCACCATCAGGGCGTTGCTCGATGCCAAGCGCCGCAAGCCCGGCAGCCGTCTCGATGAGCTCATCATCGACCTGCGCGGGGCGCCGAAGCCTGCGCGTGCGCCTGGTGCATCGAAGCCGATCGACCAGATGACCAAGGAAGAAGTCGACGCCCGCATCCGCGAACTCGAGGGACAGCAATGACACCAGCCGAAGAACTCGAACTGCTCAAACTTCGCAAGCGCAAGCTCGAGCTCGAGCAGCAGAACCTTGCGGGACAGGGCGAAAGCGAAGGCGACGACGAGGGTGAAGGCGAGTTCACACCTGCACCCTCGAAGGCCGGCGAGACCGCTTTCGACAGCATCCAAGGCGGAACGCGCGGCGTGACCCTCGGGCTCAACGACGTCGTGGCTGGTCTCGGCGCTGCCACTGGCGATCTGTACCAGTCCACCGTTGATGGCCGACCGCGCAACCCCAACGCTTACGCTGAGGGCGTGGCCGAGGAGCGCGCGCGCGACGCTGCCTCGAAGGAGCGCTCACCCAACGCCTATGGGCGCTCACAGCTGGCCGGTGTGGTGGCAACGGCCCCGTTGATTGCCGCAAAGCCGGTGCAGCTGGCCACCCGGGCGGCATCTGGTGCGCCTGTGGCCGTCGGCGCCGTCGCTGATGCTGCCGCGCCTGCGCTTGCTCGCTATGGGCGCGCTGCGGGTAGCAGCGCGCTGTCTGCGCTCGGCTTCAGTGACGTCGACAAGCTGGAAGACGTGCCAAGCACAGCCCTTGGCGGCGCCGCACTGGGTGTCGGCGGTGAAGCGCTGGCGACTGCGGTCAAAAGCGGGATGTCGACTGGCATCGGTCCGTCTGACCTTGGCAAAACTGCGGCGCTGAAGAGCGCGGATGCGCTCAAGTGGCTGATCGACAAGGCCGACGACGCCCCCATTCTGCGCGGTGCACTGGGCATCCCATCGGGGGGCTCATCTGAGGCGGTACTCCTGAGTGCTCGCGGTGCAGAGAAGATGTTGCGCCGGGTCGGGACGGAGGTTGTGCCGCCACCTCCACCTGCGCCGGTGTTCGCGCCAACGCCGACGGCACCCGTTGATGATGCCATGGCCGCTGGCTTGCCGACGGCGAAGGCCAACCCGCTGGCAGCGCTCGTGGACGAACCGATGCCCGCGATGCCCCCGCGCAATCCTCGCACCCCGGCGGACCAGATCCCTCGGGTGGCCCCGCCGATGCCTGCACCTGCTCCTGCGCCTGGTGCGGCGGTTCCCCTGTCGGACGCCGAGCTGCAGGCCATGATCAGGGGCGTGAACAGCTCCCCGCAGATGCGGCAGCTGGAGCGAGTGCAGCAGCAGATGACGCGGGCGCCGGGTGTGGCGACTGACCCCCTCGACGAGATGAGCAAGCGCCTCATCCGTCAAGGCAACGCCAGCACGAGCAACACGAACCCGGTCGCCATCGACGACGTCGGCGGCCGTGCACCCAAGGTGGTTGCAGCCGTTGGCCAGCAGGAGAAGTGGCGGGGCATCTACGACCGCCTGAGTCCCGACCAGCGCGCCAGCTTCATTGAGCAGCTCCGCCGTGAGAGCGGGCTCACCGATGACCAGATCCGCCAGCGGCTCAAGCTGACCATGGCCGAGTGGCGCCGCAAGTCCTTCACCCGTGAGGCCCCATGACAGGCATATCCAAAGCGACGCAGGAGGCCGTGCGCGCCTCGCTTCACCCTGAACTGGCCGCGCGCATGGAGCGCGTGCTGAAAGCCTGTGGCGGGCGTTTGGTGATGTTGAGCGGGTATCGACCACCTGCCGAGCAGGCGCGGCTTTACGAGAAGGGCCGCAAGGTGGTCTGGTCGGCTGACTGGCGCCCCATCTCCGAGCTGGTCATCGACCGCGCCAAGATCGTGACCAACGCCCGGCCGATGTCGTCCGCGCACAACTGGAACCCGAGCCGGGCCGTTGACTGCGTGCTCGATCCTGCCTTGGTGGTGGTGCGTGAGCGCAAGGGCCGCCCGGACCTGTGGGAGACAGGCACGCCGGAGGCTCGGGCCGCGTGGGACGCCTACGGGGAGGCCGTGCGCGCTGAGGGGCTTGTGTGGGGCGGAAGCTGGAAGATGCGGGACCTCCCACACTCCGAACTGCTTGACTTCAGGTCCAAGAAGTGGGATTGATGGGGCGGGTGGCCTTGTCCGGCCCGGGATCCGTGGACAGACGGGTTCTCTCAATGCCCTGTGGCCCAGAGGGCCCATTTGTGGAGTTTGAACGCGAACGGGTAAGCGACGAGATTGTGATTCTCGGGGAGACGGTTCGAGCCCGTCCAAACTCACCAAGGTGACCTAGCTCAGTTGGTAGAGAGATTCCCGCAAGGGAGTAGGTCGGGGGTTCGAGTCCCTCGGTTGCCAAGCAAAACGCCACCTTGACAGGTGGCGTTTTCTTTTACTTCGGCAGCCGCTGCATGTCTGGGTCACGTCGAGGGATGCTCAGTGCCGCAGCCTTGTACGTCTCAAGCAGCGCCTTTGTGAAGCGCTCGACATCGTCATACCCGCAGAAGTGGGCCATGCATGCGTCGGTCTTGAAATCGACATTTGCGCATCCGTCCCATTTCACATGCCCAACGACGACAGGCACCGCCTTGCCGATGTCCTCGACGCCACCGGACATGTCCTCGTCGTCGCTGTACAGCCTGACCGTGAACTTCCCGTCCTTGTCGGCGACAAAGCCGGTGCACTCGAAGATCTCGAAGTCGGCGATGATGTCCCGCGCGACGTCACATGGCTTGATGGTGGCGCTGTACCCGTCGAGGTGAATGATCTTCATCGCGTTGGCCCCTTGCCCCACATCTGGCGCGCCACTGGTGCGTCCGTCAGCGCGGTGCGTGTGTCGTTCCACATGAAGCTGTTGGATGCCTTCTGCCACCGTCGCTCTCGTGCCCGGCATTCGAGCCATTCAAGAGTGGCGACAATGACGACGAGCAAGGCCAGCGCACCGAATGCGCCGGCGATCGTGTAGATGTTCATTTGCGTGACTCCTTCGATGCCAGGTATTTGCGGGCCTCGCGAACGAGCACGGCTGTGGGCGCGCGGTGGATGTCCCGAGCGCGCATCCATTCCGTGCGCTGGT
>JBIKJV010000376.1:0-4786 GCA_044360755.1 Phycisphaerales bacterium | reverse complement strand
ACGTGAAGAATTTCTAAAACGGTTCGGACACCACTTGCCCGAATATGTTCATAAAATTCTTGCAGTAGACGGCAACGATCGACCCGGCAATTTTAACTTTAAACAATCACTTCATCTTAATTTTTCATGATGTTAGCGTTATACGATGTAACGACCATATAAATATCCTTATACGTTTATGCGTATACTAGATGTGAGTATATCAAATGAAGCCATTGTCAACATTTGTTAGTGACTGCAAAAGAAAAAAGGCAGTTATGCGAATTTCAAATGAAATCTTAGTTGTAGAATTTTTCCTCGACGGTTGTCGTGTAGGAGAGATTGAATATCCTAACAACAGTTATTCTTATGTAAGAGATGCTGCTGATAATTGGGTAACTGGCATCATGACCGAAGATACTGTCAAAGAATATTCACAAAACGCAGCATAAACCTATTGACATCCAAGAGTTCATACACTATATTATAAGTGTAGACAGCGAAACAGAGGATGTTTGAAATGGCTTACACGTTTGATGAACGCATCGTTTCTGACCTTCACAAGGACGCTTATGGTTTCCGTCCTTCCGCTGGTTGGTGGGACTGCTGGAAATTCCAGGATGATGAAGGTAAGCAAGCAGCCTGGAACACTCTCCTCGACGACCTTTCTCGTAGCATGAAAGAGGAGCGTGATCGTCACGCTTGTGCAGAAGACAAATTTGCTCTTCAGATTGCTGATACTATTGCGCTCGGTGCAGCCGACGAAAAAACTGCAATTCGTTGGATCCTTGATGGCGAAGCACTTAGCGACATTGATCTCGAATATGGATCGGATTATGTTGCTTTTCTGTTCGATCTCCCTTACAAAGGGCGATTCGACAAAATCATCTCTGAAGTGTGCAAAGAGATCCAAGAAATGCGTTGACATTGTAGCAGTCATACGCTAATTTACTATTATTGTAACGGACAAGAAGCTTAGGATAAGATAACATGAAAGCACTAAAGACTACTTACAATACAGACTCGGTTCTTGCACTTTCAATTGCAATCGACCGAGATCAAGGCTTTATTAAAAGCGGATTCGGATATTACGATTACGGTCGTGGGGTCCAAATTCACGATAACAAGACTGCTATTTCTATGGCACTCGCAGCAACAGAGCAAACTGTTACTGTAAACGACGAAGATCGTGCGCTCGCTCAAGAGATTAAAACTTCTTTCAAAGAAGAACTGATTGCAAAAAAACTAATGAACAAACTGAATCAGTTTGAAGAAAGTGTTTTGAATTCGATTGCGAACGAAAACGTTGACAATTTTGGTGTGAGCATTCTCGCTAGCTTGCCAAATAGCTATCGTGTTCAAAAGAAGCGGCAGCAACTCGATAACTGGTTTGATGCTCATCGTGCATCTAGCGAGTTTGTTGGGAAAATTGGCGACCGTGTAAAGTTCGAAGTTGAAGTAAAGGACGTCAAGTTTATCGCTAAGTTTGGCATTCACTTGGTTACTTGCATCAACGACGATGGCAACATTGTTAAGTTCTTCTTCAACCGTGAACCTGACATTGCTGGCCTGCTTGAGGGCAAGCGTATCATCCTCACCGGTAAAGTCAAAACCCACGATGTTAGCAAGTTTAGCGACTGCAAAGAAACTGTGCTGAATTACGTTAAGATCGAAAATAAAGGTTGACTCTACTGTCGCATATGTTAATGTTAACTGTAGACAGAGAAAGAGGGTGACACCATGCAGAAAGTTCTAGTTCATAGCGGTAGCTATCGGAATCTTGAAATTAAGGATACTGTTTTTACTTTGGTTAAAGAGTATACAGAAGGCAAAGACAGTAACTACATTACTGTAGACGGCGCAGAACACGCCGGTCTTCCTAACTCCAAAGTTCGGATCAAAGTCAATCCAGAGGACTTTGAGATTCTCGACGGCGAGTTTGAACCCGCACATCCTACTAAAGCCAAAGCAGAAACCGACGAAGACATTATGGATCGGTTGCGTGACCGATTCCAAATCCTAGAAGACATGAGCTATGCTGCATGTGACGGGGTAGTGCGTGGCATGGTTGTGTCTGGTCCTCCTGGTGTTGGTAAAAGCTACGGCGTCGAAAAAGTCATGCGTGAAGCAGAAATGATGAACAAGATGAGCGGTAGCCATAGCACTACCGGCCGTAAGTTTGGTGTAGAAAAAGGTGCAGCAAGTCCAATCGGCTTGTATAAATTGTTGTTCGAATATTCCGCTGCAGGTAGTGTGCTTGTTATGGACGACTGCGATAGCGTGTTGTATGACGAGCTTTCACTCAATATGCTTAAGGCAGCACTCGACAGCGGCAATAAACGCTTCCTGAGCTGGCGTCAAGAAAGCCGTGTGCTGAAGAACGAAGGTATCCCAGACAAGTTCGAGTTTAAGGGTTCGGTGATCTTTATTACTAACCTCAAGTTCGAAAAGGTAAGGGGTAAAGTCGGTCACCATTTGGAAGCTCTTATGTCTCGCTGCCACTATATTGACCTGACCATCGACAACTTCCGGGATAAGTTCCTTCGCTGCCGCCAAATTGTGCAAGATGGCATGTTGTATCAATACGGGTTTGCTCAGTCGGAGCAAGACGAAATTCTAAACTACATTTACGATAACCGAAACAAGTTGCGTGAAATCAGCTTGCGTATGGTTCTAAAGATCGCCGATCTCAAGAAGATGAACGGTGATAAATGGAAACGCTATGCAGAAACTACCTGCATGAGGCGTTGATCCAGACAGTCTCGGCAGTGGCTCCTCTGTCACTGTCACTCTCACTCAACCACTGCTGAGACCACCTAGGGGCTAGTAAGACATCTTACTAGCCCTTTTTTTATATAAGTATTTACGTAAAGATTGACAATAATTAAGATATCTTTTATAATGTTAAGATGAAGTGTAATATCATATTAAAAGACGAAGTTAATTGTAAAATTGAAAACTTGCAATTAACAACTCGTCGTAAACTAGAAAAAAAACTAAAATTCCTACTACCATATGCATTCCACAGTCCTGCTTATAAACTAGGACGCTGGGATGGGTGTGTAGGATTTTTCACTACGGGCGGCAATACGTTTATCAATTGCTTACCTACAATCCTACCGGTATTAGAAGAAGATGGGTATACAGTTGACATCGTAGATCAACGAACACCTTGGAAGTTAGAATTTCCAGAAATTACAGAAGACCACTTTAGTCATAAAGTGTGGCCACCTAAGCATCCTGCTGCAGGTGACCCTGTTATACTACGTGATTATCAAGTAGAGATCATCAACAAGTTTCTAGCAAATCCGCAGTCATTACAAGAAATTGCAACAGGTGCAGGTAAGACACTAATGACTGCGGCACTTAGCAGTTTAGTTGAAACTTCTATTGACCTTGATGTTAAAGTTCAAAACAAGCTAACATATGGATATTCAGGCGCTCGCAGTATTGTTATTGTCCCGAACAAAGACTTGGTTGTTCAAACAGAAGCAGACTATATTAACTTAGGATTAGATGTTGGTGTATACTTTGGTGATCGCAAAGACATAGGTAAAACACATACCATATGCACATGGCAAAGTTTAAACGTTATTGATAAGAGATTTAAAGACGGCGAAAGTGATTTCAGTTTATCAGATTTTGCAGAAGGCGTGGTTTGCATTATAGTAGACGAAGTTCACCAAGCAAAAGCTGATGTATTGAAGAAGCTACTAACAGGGCCGTTTAGTAACATTCCGATTCGTTGGGGTCTAACAGGGACTGTTCCTAAAGAGCAGTGGGAACGACTAACACTAGAGATTAGTTTAGGCGAAGTTGTTCATCAGCTAGCAGCAAGCGAGTTGCAAGAGCAGGGTGTTCTAGCACAGTGCGAAGTGAACATCTTACAGTTACAAGATAACGTTACATACAATAACTATCAAAGCGAACTTACCTATCTTACCACCGATAAGAAACGACTCGACTATCTTGCAGGTTTGATAAAAACGTTGTCTCTCGATGGTAATACACTTGTTCTTGTTGACCGTATTAAAACAGGCGAAGGGTTAATCGAACGACTTGGAGATGACGTTGTTTTTATTAGCGGTAGCATGAAGTCAAAGGACAGGAAAGACGAATATGATGAAGTGTCCGAAGCAAACAATAAAATCATTGTGGCAACATACGGAGTTGCAGCGGTAGGGATTAATATTCCTCGTATTTTTAATCTTGTACTTCTTGAACCCGGTAAAAGTTTTGTTAGGGTAATACAAAGTATCGGCCGGGGTATCCGTAAAGCAAAAGACAAAGACAGTGTTCGTATTTGGGACATTACTAGCAGTGCAAAGTTTAGCAAACGACATTTGACTGAACGTAAAAAATACTACAAAGAGGCGAATTATCCTTTTGTTGTAGATAAGGTGACTTACTAATGAAAATATTAACTGTAGAGAATAAGACATATGACTTAGATTATGTTCCGGAAGAGATTGACGATATTAGGTATTGTGTGCTAGATTATAGTGATAAACATAATGCGGATTATATATTTGTTCCGTTAGTGTTTTTAGAGAGTTTCAATAGTCCGGCTGCAGTCCTTAGGCTGGGAAATCACACAATAACAGTCCCGTTAGATTGGAGTATTATTGTTTGCGATCCCGAAGTCGGCGATCCTGAAGTATTGCCTATTACAAGTCTAAATGACAGAGGGTTTAAAGCGTTTTTGTTTAATCCTATCACTGGATTTATGCCCGACTTTGTTGAAATTGAGATTATTAACATATACCAAGACATGCGATGGTATTTTCCTAAATTGAAATATGGACAT
>JBIKJV010000049.1:0-15453 GCA_044360755.1 Phycisphaerales bacterium | reverse complement strand
CCGCACCGTCGGCGGGTCGAACATGGACACGCTGCAACCGCCTGCCCTGGCGGGAGAGCAGGCCCTGACCAAGGACTTCCGCGTGCCGAACGAGGCGCTGAGCGGCACCGTCTCGGGGCGCACGAAGCGCTTCACCGTCACGGTGCGGCCGCTGCGCGCCGGCCAGCTAGCGATCCCCGCGATCGCATTCCCGTTCTTCGACCCGAAGGCGGGTGCCTACCGCATCACCACCAGCAAGCCGATCACGATCACCGCGACGCCCGCATCGCAGATGGACCTTTCGAAGATCGTGAACGCCAACGGGGGCGCGGGCACCGGCGCGGGGCAGCCCGCAGTGCCCGCGACGCAGTTGACCGAGGTCGAGGGCGGGCTGATGGCCAATCGACCGCTCGGTCCCGACATCCTGGCGAACGAGCGCGGGGAGTTCGCAGCGCCTGCAGCAGCTGCACTCGTGCTGCCGCCCGCCTGTGCGGCCGCCGCGCTTGCCTGGAGCCTGCACCGACGCCGCCATGCCGCGGATGCGGGCCTCGCGCGGCGTTCGCGCGCGCGCCGCACCGCGGACCGGCGACTGGCGCAGGCTGCCGATGCCGCGGGGGTCGCCGGCGCGGTCACCGGGTTCGTCGAGGATGCCATCGGCCGCGCACCTGGCACCCTGACACGCGGCGACCTGGCGGCCGTGCTGGAAGCGAACCGCGTGCCCGACGACGTCCGCTCCACGGTCACCGACCTTCTCTCGCGCTGCGACCGCGCGCGTTACGCGCCGAACGCTGCGGGCGCCGGCACCGAGGACCTCCGTACGGCCGCCGACGCCGCGATCGCGACGCTGGACCTGCTGGGGCTGCGGCGCCAGAAGGGAGGCATGTCATGACGCACGGGTCGATGTTCCCAAGGATCGCGGCCGCGGCGGTGCTGGCGCTGGCCGCGGCGTTCGCGCCGCCTTCGGCCTCGGCCGCGGACACGGCTTCCGATGCCTCGGCCGACGCAGTTGCGGCGCAGGCCGCGTACGACCGGGGCATCCAGCTGCGGACCTCGGACCCGGCCACGGGCATGGCGGCCTTCCGTGAGAGCGCCCTGCGCTGGCAGGCGGTGCTTGACCACGGCGCCGACAACGGCCCCCTTCACTACAACCTGGGAAACGCCCAGCTGCAGGCCGGTGACGTCGGCCGCGCGATCGTCTCGTACCTGCGTGCCGAGCGCCACATGCCGGGCGACGCCGACCTGGCCCACAACCTGGCGCAGGCACGCCGCAAGGTCGAGCATTCGTTCGAGCGCTCGGGCGGAACCCTTCTGGTGGACAGCGTCGCGCGCTGGTGGCACCTGATCCCGCTGGGCACGCGCTTCGCTGCGGCCTGGATCGGTTGGGCAGCGTTCTGGGCGCTGGTCGCGTGGCGCATCGCCGCGCCGGCCACGCTGGGCACCGACGGCCGGCGCATCGCGTGGCGGACCGTCACGGCGGCGGCGCTGGCGGCGTGGGTGGCGTGCGGCGGCAGCATCCTGGCCGACCGGGCGCTGGCTGCGGCGCGGCCGGCAGCCGTGCTGGTCGAGAGCGGGGTGACGCTCCGCAAGGGCAACGGCGATGGCTTCGAGGCCGCGTTCGCCGAGTCGCTTGGTCCCGGCGTCGAGTGCACCGTGCTCTCCGAGCGCCCAGGCTGGGTCCAGCTGCAGCTGCCCGACGGGCGTTCCGGCTGGGTCAAGGACTCGCAGGTGCAGCGCGTCTGAGACGCGCCTCGACCGCCCTGCCCCTGTCGGCACCCGCCCACCCAAAAAGCAGCGCGCCCCGCGGTGAGCGGGGCGCGCGAAGCGGAGAGGGTGGGATTCGAACCCACGAGTAGGACGAGCCCACTACTAGTTTTCGAGACTAGCTCCTTCAACCGCTCGGACACCTCTCCGGGTGTTGCGGCAGCGAACAGTATGCACGGCCCCCCTCCCGCGGTCAATGGCCCGGGGCCCCGGGGCGTCCACAAGGGCCGGAAACCCCCTCCCAGGCCGCACAGGCTCACCCCGTCGGGCGCTCGGGCGTGGGCTGGCCGGCGGTGCACGCGTCGCCGTCGCAGCACGGCTGGATGTTGACGCCGCACGTCCTGCACTGCCCGTGGCCGTGCACCGCGACCACGCGCAGCGGGTGCCCGCAGTTGGGGCACCGCGTGTCCGCGGGGCGTGCGCCGTGGCCTGCACCGTCCGTCATGGCGCCCAGTTGCCCAGCAGGATGCCCAGGTCGGCGCCGTTGACGATGCCGTTGCGGTCCAGGTCCGATCGCGACGCGTTCGTGCCGAACTCTCCCAGCATGATGCCGATGTCCGCGCCATTCACCTTGCCGTCGCCGTTCAGGTCGCCGGCACGCTCGCAGGCGTCGGCTTTCCCGTTGCCGTTCGCGTCCGCGCAGGTGGTGCCCGGCCCCTTCCACGCCGCGCCGGCCGTCGCGGCGTCAGCCTGCGTCAGCAGGAGGCAGAATCCGTTCGCGAAGCAGGCGGCGCCCACGGGGGGCGGGCACGTCACGGTTGCGCACGTGGTGTTGTCGCCCTTGTAGGTGCCGCCCGCGGCTGCGCAGGCCGAGGGGCTCATCGGGCCTTGGCAGGTGCCGTCGGGCATGCAGCAGGCGCCCTGGGGGTTGCAGTTGTAGGTGGAGCACACGCTGCCCGCGGGGCCGGGCACGCCGCCTGCCGCCACGCACTGCGAGGACGGCAGGTTCAGGCAACCGCCCGTCGTCGGGAAGCAGCAGGCAACCGGCGCGCCGGTGTCGCACAGCGTGGCCGTGCATGCGACGCCGTCGCCGCGATAGCTGCCGCCCGAGGCCTGGCAGTCCGCAAGCGTCTTCTGCGAGCAGTTGCCCGCGACGCAGCATGCCCCGGTCGGTGCGTTCTGGCAGCTCCCGAGCGGCGTCCACGTCAGGCGCATCACCCAGTCGCCGCTGGGTCGGCAGATGCTGGGGAGCTGTGCGAACGAGAGCCACCCCGCCCCGCAGCCGCCCGCACCGCAATTCACCATGTACAGCCAGTTGTCGGCCGGCGATTGCAGGCCGCCGACGTCGGTCGTGGGGAACGCGTTCAGGTTCGAGGGTGGAGCGACCAAGCACGGGTTCGAAGTCTGCGCATGGTGCCGGTCGATGCGGTAACCGAAGCTGATCGTCTGCGTGCCGTTGTCGTTCAGGTAGATCTGGTCGGGATCCGAGGGATCGACCATGAACTGGATGTTGGTGCCGTTGGTCCCGGGCGGCATGACCAGGTGCGGCAGGATCGTGCCGTCGCTGGACGCGGTGAACGCCAGGGTGCCGGTGTTCGGCTTGCCCTCCCAGAACATGACCGACCAGCGGGTCGTGGTCTGCACGATGGTCCCGCTGGTCGCGAAGATCATCTCGGCCAAGTCGATGCGCACGGGGAAGGCGCTGGCGGGCAGCGTGAAGCTGACGGCCGCGATCTCGGTCTCGGCAAAGCCTCCCTGCGCGATGTACTGGCCACCCTCGAAGGACGCGTTGGTGCGCGTCGAGACCACGGGGTCGCAGGTGCCGGCGGTGCCGCCCTCGGCGGTGCGGCCGCTCCGGTAGACGACGCGCTGGGTCGCGATGCCGCCCGCGATGACGGGGAGCGGCTGGTTGCGGACGCCGTCCTGCGCGAGCGCGGGAGCCGCCAGGGCCCCGATCAGGAGTGCGACAGCAGCGGCGGCGCGGGCGAGCGTGGTCGTGCGCGGGCAGGTCTTCACGTGGGCGGCTCCTTCGGGGGGCATGGGCCCCCGCAGGGTTCTACGGCAAGATCGCCCGGAAACCTGTCGCGGCAAGCGAAAACCCGCCCGGAAGACCGGGCGGGTCGGGTGAATCAGGGGGAACTGCGGGCCGTCGGCCCCGACAGGGTCACTTCCGGGCAGGGGCTTCGAGGCCCGACGCCTCCCAGTCGATCGTGATCTTCTCCTGGACGATCTCGTCGATGACCACCTCGAAGTCGGTACGGCCGTTGCGCTCGACCAGCGGGCGGGCGCCGTCGACCAACTCGCCCAGGCGGCGCTGGATGAGGGCGGTCAGCTTGAAGCGGCCACCGAGCTTGTTGACGATTTCATCGCTCTTCAGGGCGTCGATCATGGGGTCCTCCGGGGTGGGGGGAAGTCGGTCAGTATAGGCAAGCCTGGCCGATCCCGCCAAGGTCCGAAAGTACCCTTCCCCACATGGCCGGACGCCCCGACGCCCGCTTCCCCGCTGCCCTGCGCGTCAAGAAGGGACGGGACTTCGACCGCGCCTATGCGCTGCGGGAGCGAAGGGACTTCGGAGGGCTGGTGGTGTACGGGGTGGCCAACGGGCTGCCCGTCGCGCGCCTGGGACTGAGCGTGTCGCGCCGCGTGGGCGGCGCGGTGGTGCGCAACCGGTTCAAGCGGCTGCTGCGCGAGGCCTTCCGGCTGCACGTGCAGGCCGGTGCCGCCGGGCTGGACCTGGTGGTCGTGGTCCGCCCGCATGCCGAGCGCCCGCTGGACGAGTATGCCACGCGCCTGCGGGAAGCCGTGGCCACGTTCCGAGCACGCGCGGCAAAGCGCGCCGCCGACGCCGCGCCGGGTCCCGGCGACGCACGTCCCTGAACGCACGGCCACCGCTTCACGGCACCGGGTCGTGGCCGCACCCACCCCACGGGTTGCAGCGCACGATGCGCCATGCGGCAAGCACGGTGCCGCGCAGCGCGCCGTGGCGTTCGTAGGCCCCGATCGCATAGCTGGAGCACGACGGCTCGAAGCGGCACCATCCGCGCGTGGCCCACGCGATGCGGCGCTGGTAGAACCGCACGCACGCGATGCATGCACGCGCGGCCGCGCCCGGGCACGGTGCCTGCGCGCCGGATGCGCCGCCGGCCCTCGGCTCAGGCATGCCGTACCGGGTTCCGCACCCGCCCAACGCCGACGACCTCCACCTCGACGACATCACCGTCCTTGAGGAACACCTTCGGCGTCCGCCCGAAGCCGACGCCCGCCGGCGTGCCGGTCAGGATCACCGTGCCCGCCAGCAGGGTGGTGCCCCGCGAGAGCTCGGCGACGATGCGCGCCACCGGGTGGATCATCAGCGAGGTCGGGGCATCCTGCATCACGTGCCCGTTCAGGCGCGTGACGACGCGCAGCGCCTGCGGATCCGGCACCTGCGCCGCGGGTGCCACGGGCCCGATCGGGCAGAACGTGTCGAAGCCCTTGCCGCGGCAGAACTGCCCGCCGCCGCCCTCGCGCTGCCACCACCGCGCGCTGACGTCGTTGGCGGCCGCGTAGCCGCCGACGAAGGAGAGTGCACGGTCCTCGGGGACGTCGCGGCAGTCGCGGCCGATGACGACGGCCAGCTCCCCCTCGTAGTCCACCTGAGGCCCGTGCTCGTCGCAGATCGCCGGGATCACGATCGCATCGCCGTCGCCGCACGCGCTGGCGGGGTTCTTCATGAAGAGGACGGGGCGCTCGGGCGCGGCGCCGCCCATCTCGGCGGCATGGTCGGCGTAGTTCTTCCCGATGCAGAGGATCGCGGGCGGGCGGGTCGTCATGCCGCCAAGCGTAACGCTCAGCGCTTGCGTTCGCTGCCGTCCTGCTGCCGAGCCGCCTCGCGGGACTGGCGCTCGCGTTCAAGCTCGGCCTTCCTGGCGCGCCACGCTTCGATGCCGGGCGGCTCGGGGTAGGCGTTGTCGAACGCAAGCACCTGCGCCATCGGGCTGCCGGCGTAGTCCGCGGACAGCCGCTCCTTGGCAGCGTCGTAGACCATCGCGCGCTGGTCCTCGGGAAGCTTGTTGTAGATCGTGAGCCGGTCGACCAGCGGGATCTCCGGGTCGGTCATGATGTCGGCCAGCACGAACTCGACGCTGCGCTCGAGTCCGCTGACCAGGTCGGCCAGGCGGCGGTCGCCCATCTTGGTCTGGAAGTCGGCGAAGCGGCTGGTGCGGAAGTACTCGATGAGGTCACGCGAGAACTTCAGCGCCTCGTCGAGGGTCTTGCGGCGGTCCAGGAGGTAGCCCTCCAGGAACCCGCGCCGCAGCGCCCCGTACACGTCGGTGCGCGCCACGTCGGGCACCATCTCGTACTCGCCCAGGGTGGCTTGGCGGACGTAGTCCTCCAGCGGCATCGCGTACTTGTTGTTCGCGATCAGGCCGCCCTGGCCATAGAGCTTGTTCAGCTCGTCCAGGATCTGCTGCGCGCCCTCCTGGTCGCCCGCGCGGTAGAGCTCGCGGATGGCCTGGGTCATGAAGTTGATGTGGAAGTCGACGAAGCGGTCGGCACCGGCGCCGCGCGTCTTGTAGTGCTTGTCGTAGAGCGCACGGAAGTACGTGTCGATCGCGCGGATCCAGCGCGTGTCCTGCAGGCGCCCGGGGTTGTCCTCGGAGAACGGATCGACGCTCATGAGGCCCGAATGCGCTAGGGACTGCATGGCCTGGATCGCCGTCGAGTCGTCGTTCATGATGCGGTAGATGTCGTCGTCGTTCTCGTAGCGCTCCGCGCCGATCTCCGAACCGAGGCGCGCCCAGTAGAACGCGTGCGACTGCGGGTGCCGCCAGTCGAAGGGCCCGAACTCCTTCGTGTACCGCGCCATCAGGGCGGGGTCCATGTTGTAGTCGTCCAGGAGGACGTGCTTGCGCAGGTACGCCACCAGCTTGGCCAGGGGCACGCGGTTCTCCGGCCTGGAGAGCACGTCGTCCAGCGCGGCGTAGGCCGGGTTGGTCTGCCGCATGCGATCGTGCAGCTTCAGCATGCGTGCGTACCCCGGGTTCGAGCGCAGGGCCATCCACTGGCCCTCGTTCATCAGGAAGCTCTTGTCCGGGCGGAACTGCACGCGCGGATCGAAGGCCTTGAGCCGCTCGGTGAGTTCGTCAGCCAGCTTCTTGACGTCCGGGTTCTTCGCCAGCAGCTCGTCGTACGTGTCGGGCGACTTGGCGATGGACTCCAGCCACTTCACGCGCTCCTCGCGGTCGGCGGGCGGCGGGCCCAGCAGCAGGTGCCACTCCTGCGCGAACTTGCGCTTGTAGAAGAGGTGCGCGTCGTCGGAGACGCCGTCGATCTTGTGCGCGAACCAGAACGCGAGCTCCTTGTAGAGGATCAGGTCGTTCGGGTTGTAGCGGATGCCCTTGCCGCGGACCAGGTCGATGCCCGCGTTGACCAGGCGCCAGCGCTCCTCGGGGGTGCTGGTCATCACGCTCAGGTTGTACGCCAGGTTGTGCCCGTGGAACGCCCACACCTCGCCGAAGCGCGGCTGCAGCTTGGTGATCAGGTCGGCCAGGCGCTGCGCGTCGTAGTAGTGGCCGTCCTGGCGCATCTGCTGCAGGCGGATCCACAGGTAGTCGACCACCAGGCCGCGCAGCGCGCCCACGGCGGCGCCCACCGCGACGATCGGCGGGGCTCCCTCGACGGAGACGTCGGTGTACCGAAGCTTGGCCTCGTCGCTGGTGCGGATGATCGCGGGCAGCAGTGCGCCCGCGCCCACGAAGGCCGCCAGCGCGGTGGCCGCGGAAAGGAGCTGGACGTGGCGGTCGCGCATGGTCAGCCCTGGCCGCTGTAGACGGCGACCTCCTTGCGACGGATGGCGGCCCAGCCCAGCAGAAGCACGCCACCGCCCCAGGCCAGCCCAATCGTGACGAACGCGTCGAAGAGCCCGGCCAGCGTGATCGCACGGCCCTGGGCCAGCGCGTCGCTGGGGCTGCGCGAGGCGAACCCGTGCAGGAGGAACTCGATGGTCACGGCCAGCGAGCGCACGACGGCCTGGAACGTGCCGATCGCGGCGCCCGAATTCCAGTCGACGCGGTAGTCACGCAGCGAGTTGGCCAGGAACGGCGTCAGCGTCGCCATCGAGAAGATGCCGAACGCAAGGAGGACCGCGATCGGGAAGCTGAGGAGCGACCCGGCCACGACGGCCAGCGATGCCAGGAACGCGACCTTGATCACGTCGATCAGCATGGCGGCCAGCACGTTGTCGGCGAACGTGGCCTGCGTCGCCATCACCTCCAGCCCGTCCTCCTCGATGAAGACGGAGACCTGGGTGGGAACGAACTTCTTGGCCTGCTCGTCGACGCCGACGTTGAGCACGCGGATGCGCAGGGTCCCGTCCTTGTCGACCATGGACGGGTCGATCGGCAGGGAGTAGCGCTCGGTCGGGACGTAGTCGCGCAGCTCCCACTGGCCGGCGCGGGAACCCGTCTGGTACTCGAAGACGACCGGGAAGCGCTCGTGGATGTCGTCTGCACCGGCATGCAGCTTGTACCGCAGCGCCATGGGCAGGCGCTCGGTGGCGGGGGCCGCGAGGCCGCGGAAGGTGAAGACCTTGGCGTCGCCCGGCATGATGCGCCGCTGGGACTCGAGGTGCTTCTTCTGCGCCGTCACCGCCAGCTCCCGGCGGACCGCGGCGTCGTCCTGCTTGCCGCTGGCCAGGTCGGCCTTGAGGACCGAATCGGCGTCGATCGACTGCTGGACGATCTCGCGCAGCCGGTCCGGGGGCAGGTAGTCCCACTCCGGTTCCGTGCCCATGCGCGCGACGAGCACCGTGCTGCGGACCTCGCGGGCATCGGCCTCGTCGACGGGTCGCTGCGAGGCCAGGAAGTGGGCGCCGGACCAGATCAGCAGGCCGCCGCCCGCCAGCACCACCAGCGCAAGCGCCATCGTGCCCAGCCACTTGCCCAGCATCCAGCCGAAGCGGCTCATCGGCTTCGTCAGCACCGTCCAGACCTGCCGGTCGCGCATCTCGAACGAGGTGGATGCGCAGCCGAAGAAGATGACGAGGAGCGCCGCGCACGTGTAGACGACGGTGTGGCCCCAGTCGAGGAACCCGGGGATGGCCAGGTAGAGCGCCTGCCCCTGATCGCGCGAGAGCGCCAGCAGCGGCAGCAGCACCGCGATCGGCACCACGAACGCCGGCGCGGCGAGCGTTCGCACGCCCTCGAGCACGGTGGTGCGCGCGACGGCCACCACGCCGTTGCGGCCCCCGAGCACGCCAGAGGCCGCCCGCCAGAGGAAGCCGAACAGCAGCAGCGACAGCGCCATCGCCACGGTCCCCTGCGCCATCAGCGGCCAGCCCGCCCACACGAACAACGCGACCAATGCCGCGAACGCGGCCCCGAGCTCGAGCGCGGTGACTGCAAGGCCGGTCCACACGATCGCGCCCAGCACGGCGGCGGCGCCGCCGACGGCCAGCCACGCGGCGATCGGCTCGCGCACGAGCACCGCCGGGATCCACGCCGGCACCTGGTCCGCGACCAGGCGCCACGCCAGGTCGCGCTTGGTGGCATCGCTCATGGTGCCGTCCTCGTCGAAGAGGTCGACGGGGCGCGGGATCTGCCGCGGACCACCGTAGTCACGCCCGTTGGCGGTCACGGTGCTGCGCGAGAAGAGCTGCAGCGCGGCCGGGTCCTCGTTCTTGGCATCGGCCTTCGCCAGTGCCGCCAGGATTCCCTGCTGCTGCGCCTGCAGCGACGAGGCGGTCGAGATCGCCGGCCACCCGATCGCGACGGCCACGCCGACGACGAGCAGCGTCATGCCCACCCGCACGCGCGACGACGCCTGCCGATCCTGCAGCCAGCGGTGGAACCGACGCAGCAGCGCGATCACGTGCCGCCGCCCCCCGAGAGCAGGTCATCGATCACGGACTGGTCGACGGCGCCCGGCTTGGTGGATCGCGGCGGGGGAGCGACGGGTGCTGCAGGGGATGCGGGCTTCGCGGACGCCGGGAGGGGCGTGGCGGCCGGCGCGGCGGCGCCACCCACCAGCTCCGAGAGCACGGCGGCCGACGGGCCCGCGGGCACCGCGGGAGCCGCGGGCACGGCCGGTGCGGGGGCCGGCTGGGCGCGCTCCAGGTCCTGGATGAGCTCGGCACCGTCGCCCTGCGCCTCGCCGCGCAGGAACGACGCGGTGGGACCGCCGGCCTGGGCGCCGCTGGTGGCGGCCTGCTCGGCGCGCGCCTGCGCGACGATCTCGAGGAACAGGTCCTCCAGCCGCTGGCGCGGCGCGGCGACGCGCTCGATGCCGACGTGCTGCGTGGAGGCGAGCACCTGTTCGACGCGCGCCACGGTCTCCGGCGCCAGGCGGGGCGTCGTGATGACGGTGCGCCCGGTGTCCTCGAGCAGCTCGTCCACCGTGCCCTGCCGGCGGATGCGGCCGCCGTACAGGATGACCATGCGGTCGCAGACGTCCTGCACGTCGTCCAGGTTGTGGCTGGAGAGCAGGATGGTCTTGCCGCGCCGTCCCAGGTCCAGCAGCAGGTCCTTCACCTGCCGCGATCCCAGCGGGTCCAGGCCGGAGGTCGGCTCGTCCAGGATCAGCAGGTCCGGATCGTTGATCAGCGCCTGCGCGATCCCCAGGCGCCGCGCCATGCCCTTGGAGAACTCGCCCACCTGCCGGTTGGCCACGTGCGTCAGGCCGACCATCTCGAGAAGCTCGCCGATGCGGCGCGCGCGCACCGAGCGCTCCAGGCCGAAGAGCTTGGCGTAGAAGTCGAGCGTCTCCTCCGGCGTGAGGAAGCGGTACATGTAGCTCTCCTCGGGGAGGTAGCCGATGCGCTTCTTCACGTCGACGTCGCTGGGATCCTTGCCGAAGACCAGGAGCTGGCCGCGGGTCTTGTGCAGCAGCCCCAGGATCATCTTGATGGTGGTGCTCTTGCCGCTGCCGTTCGGACCCAGCAGGCCGAAGATCTCGTCGCGGCGGATCTCGAAGTCGATGCCGTCGACGGCCACGGCCTTCTGGCGCATCCAGAAGTCGCTGAAGACCTTCGTCAGCCCGACGGCCTCGACGATGCGGTCGGTTCCGGGTGGATTGGCCATGGAGTCACCTCGCCGCGTCAGTCGCGGCCGAAGCCCTTCGACGCGTCGCGCTCCAGGCGACGGCCTGGGCCGTTGATCTCGATCTGCCTGCTGTTCAGCATCGTCGGGCCGACGGGGTTCGCGGTGTCGGCGGCGCCCTTGCGGCGCTCGACCTCTTCGCGGCGACGCGCCTGCATGATGTCGGGCGAGCTCTCGATCGCAAGCCGGATCGGGCCGCCGTCCTCGGGCGCGGACACGACCTCGGCGGTGCGGGAGGCCAGCACGTCGCGCAGGGCGTCCAGCCAAAGCTTGCGGACCAGCTGTTGCGGGTTCTCCCGGTACGACGCCAGCAGGCCCTGCAGGCGGCGCGCCTCCTTGCCCAGCGACGACTGCACGGCCCCCTGCTGCGACTGCGCGCGCGCGATGATCGCCGAGGTCTCGCCGACCGCGTCGCGGTCCTCGAGCCGGGCGCCGACCTGGGCCAGCACCGCATCCGCGGCCGCCAGGTCCCCGCGGGTGAGCTCGGCCTCGTAGCGCTCGATCAGCGCGACGAGCGCTTGGTTCCCGGGGCCCGCCATGCCGACCAGCATGTTGTTGGCCTCCTGCTGCGCCTTCTCGACAGCCAGCTTGCCGGCCTCGCGGGACTCCTGCACGCGGCTGTACGCGTTGCGCACGGCCAACGGGGCGACACGCTCGGAGATGACCACGTTGCCCAGCGTGACGCCCGACTTCATGGTGTCCAGCACCTGCTGGGCCTTCAGGCGCACCACCTGCGCCGCCTGGTCACGGGTGTCAAGGAGCTCAGCCAGCGTGCTCTGCGCGGCGGTCTGCACCATGCCGCGGCGGAGTGCGGCGCGCACGACGTCGCGCAGGCTCTCGGGGCGCAGCTCGGCAAGCGTGCGCACCGAGTCCTCGACCACGTACTCGGCGGTGATGCGCACGTGCGCCAGATCGCCGTCGGCGGTGATGAGCGACCCATCCTGCCCCGGGCGGATCGGGTTGCTGGTGTCGGCGCCGGCGGTGGCCTGGTCGAGCGTCAGCTTGCCGTCGTACTTGGGCCAGAAGTCGCTGGCGAGCTCGACGGCATCCTTCTGCGGGAGCAGGACCACCTCGCCTGCGGGGTACGGCCAGAACGGCAGCAGGCCGGGCACCACCTGCTCGGAGCCGGGTTCGCCGACGATGCGCCCGAAGAACGTCTTGACGCCGGTCTGCCCCTCCTTCACCTGCTGGAATCCGCTGAAGAGGAAGACGACGACCAGCACGACGATCGCGGCCTGCAGCACGCGGTAGCTCAGGCGCAGCGCCTCGGCCAACGACTGGTTGGCCGGGTCCATCGCCTGCCGCATGGCGGCCTGCGCGCCGGCAGACTCGGTCACCGCGAACTGCGCGCTGGCACCGCGGCGAGGGGCCTCGGGGGCACCCTCCTCGGGCAGCTGGTCGCTGGGCTGGTTGCTGGGCTGCGTCATGGTGCGCTCCGTGGCGGGTTCACTTCTTCGCGTCGCCGCGCGAGGGCTGCGGGATGCCCTTGGCGTCGATGGGGGCATCCAGATCCACCAGGTGGAACGGGGCGCGGGTCGTGTCCATGATGTAGGTCGTGTTTCCGGAGAGCGACGCCTTCAGCGTGTCCAGCCACGTCAGGAAGATCGCGAGGTCGGCCTCGTCCTTCATCTCGCCGTAGTAGCGCGTGGCCTCCTCGTTGCCCTTGGCCTCGATGCGGGCCGCCCACTGGTCGGCGAACGCGCGGATCGTGTCGGCCTGGCTCTTGGCCTGGCTGCGGATCGCCTCGGCGGCACTGGTGCCCTTGACGGCCTCGAGGTTCGCCAGCGTCTCCTGCACCGCGGCCATGCGCTTCAGCACGGCGACGGTCGTCTTGGGCGGCAGCACGACCTGCTGGATGCCGACGGTCATCGGCTGCGTGCCGGCCAGCCGCGTGCGGTTGAGGTCGGCCAGGATCGCCGACTCGGCCTCGGTGAGCTTGTTGTTCTGGCCGACCAGGTCGGTGAACGCGAAGCCCGCGACGTTGCGGAGCGCGCCCTGAAGCTGCGTCTCCAGGTCCTTCTGGGCTCCCTCGAGCGAGGCGAAGCTGGTGTAGAAGCGCAGGGCCGCATCCGGGTCGGTGTCGACGCGCCACGTCATGAAGGCCTGCACGAGCACCTGCTGGCCGTCGCGGGTCTGCACCGTCTCGAGCGGGCTCTCGATGAGCTGCTGGCGGGTGTCCAGGCGCGTGACCTGGTCGATGAAGAAGGGCGCCTTGAAGTGGAGCCCCGGCTCGCGCACGACGCCGGCGGGCTTGCCGAAGCGCGTGACGACCGCGATCTCATGGAAGTTCACCGTGTACGTCGTGTTGTAGAGCACGAGCACGAGGACGATGAGCGATCCGACGACGATGCCGATGGTGCGGTTCATTGCGGCTCACTTGCCCGACGGGGCATCCTTCTTCTCCATGTAGTCCGCCAGGTTCAGGCCGGACTCAGGCTGCTTCATGGTCACGCCGAGGTCGGCGCGGCGCTCGACTCCCGGGCCCAGCACGTACTTGACGCGGACGTCCTGCAGCGCGCGGCCCAGCACCTGCATGGTGCGGTACTCCTTGTAGAGCTCCGGGGCGGCGTGGTAGGACGGTGCCTGGCCAAGGACCTCGGCGGCATCGCTCGCGGCGCCCATCACGATGTTCCAGCGCATGGCGCGGGCGGCGGCGACGACGCTGGCGGCGATGCCGCGGCTGGTCATCACCATCGTCTCGACCTTCGCACGCTGGTCGCGCGCGGCCTGCGAGTCGGCGCCCGAGGCGCGCTCGATCCGGCGCAGCTCCTCGGCCGCGGCCACCATCTCGGCGGCGCGGGCCTGGCTGCCCATCAGCAGCGCGAGCGTGGTGCCGGCCTGGCGCTCTGCCTCCTCGCGGACGAGCCGGGCGTTCTGCAGCTGGATCGAGGCCTCCTCGAACCTTCCCTGCGCCTCGCCGGCGGGGGGACGGAGGGCCGGCACCTGCACCGCGACGACCTCGACGCCGCTCTTGGCCGCGTCCAGGGCCGTCTGGATCCGCTCGCGCAGCGCACGCACCAGGCTGTCGCCGCGCGGCGAGAGCACGTCGCTGAGCGGCTGCGTCGAGAGGTAGCGGGTGACCTCGCGCAGCGCCATGTCGCGCAGCGTGCGCTCGCGCATGTCCATCGGGCTTCGGCGCAGCCGGCTGTCGCCCGAGAAGGCCAGCCAGTCCAGCAGGCCGCCATCCCGGATGCGGTAGTTCATGACGACGTCCGCGTCGACCAGCGCGAACTGCTGCGTCACCGCAAGGGACGAGGCATCGGCCTCGGATGCGGCATCGCCGCGCGGCTTGTCGCCTTCGGCCATCGCGGGGGCAGCCACCAGGTACGGGTAGCGGTTCGTGTCCTGCTGGTCCTGGTCCCACAGGTTGACCTTGCCGACCTTCAGGGGCTTGCCGCCGAGCACCAGCGAGCGGATGCGGGCCACGTCGTGCAGCTCGACGGTCTCGAGCGGCCACGGCAGCTTCACCAGCAGCGTGCCCTCGGCCACGTCACCGACGATCGCGCCGCCGCGCACGCGCACGGCCTGCTGGCCGGGCGGCACGACCACCACGCAGGACAGCAGGAGCAGCACGCCTGCACCCAGCACCAGCAGCCACGCCACGCTGCGCAGCAGCAGCTGGTAGCCCCAGCTGGAAGTGATGTCGAAGCCGAACTGGTAGTTGACGGCCTCGTTGATCGAGCGGACGATCGAGTCCGGCGCCGCGAAGAGGCTGAGCACGCGGGAATCGAAGGCCGCCCGCGGCGTCTCGTTCAGGCGGCGCGGCCGGTAGAGCGCCAGGATGAAGTTCAGGACGATCTCGCCGGCGAGGGCGATCTCGCCGATGCCGATGGCGAGGACCACCGTCTCGAGGACGCGCGGCCGGCCGAAGACGTCCGCGACGACGCCGATGCCGATCGCCGAGAGGACGAGCGCCGTGCCGACCATGTAACCGGCGCCGCCGCGCAGGTTCTGCCAGACCGGCTGCTTGGCCATGCCGGCGACGAAGCGGCTGAAGATGAACGTGGCCAGCGAGAGGCCCACGCACACCGCCAGCTGCCAGCCGGAGAACTCGCCGACCTTGAACGGCACGAGGTCGGTGACGTTCGGGTCGTCGAGCGACGCGACGTACCGCACCGTCAGCCCGCCGGCGATCGCCAGCGCCGCGGCGACGGCCAGGCTCACCGTCGGCAGCAACCACTGGTACATCCGCTGCAGGCGACGTGCGGCGACCAGGACGTCCGAGGCACGCTCACGGTCGAAGACCGACGAATCGCCGCGCTCCGCGCGCAGCTCCTCGGCCTCGGCTGCCTCCAGGGCCGCCAATCGGTGCTGGTGGAAGACCACGGCCAGCGTGGCCCAGACGGGGATGCCGGCGAAGGCGAAGAGCGACCCCCAGACGAACGGGGTGCTTCCGAGCACCCGGCCGACGATCAGGAGCACGAGCCCGATGGCGAGCTGCGCAAGGACGCCGATGCCGGCGACGCGGGTGGCCTGCTGGTGGGCGTATTGGTCGGTGCGCATCGTGGGGTTGGTCGGGCGTCGAATCGGCCCGGGCGGGGCAACGGTACGCCCTCGCTCCGAACCGGGTTCGGGCTGGAAGGGTATACGCTAACGGGCGCCGCCGGGCGACTCCCGGCCCCAACGACGATGACCTTCCTCGAGCAGCTCTGGGCGATCGCCCGCAACACCTTCCGCGAGTGCGTCCGCCAGCCGG